>NZ_JAMYSJ010000036.1:0-46226 GCF_040321855.1 Mesorhizobium sp. M0227
GACCAAGCTGGATTTGGTCGATGTCCTTCGGGGTGATCCGTACTTCCAGCGCAAGATCGTCGCCTTCCGGCACGATTAGCATGATTGATCGGCGGGCGTAATCACTCCGCCGAGCGTATGAACTGCGAGTTGTTGAATGGTGCCTGACTGCGGCGCGACGATATCGATCCGTCGCAGTTCCTGTTCAGCCGCCACCTTGCGCTCACCATACTCCCCGACCTGCGCCTCGCTGGACGAGGACAAGTTCCGCTGGCCGCGGGTGGAGAACGGCGTGATCCGGCTTGCCGCGCCCAACTGATGGCGCTCGTCGAAGGCATGGACTGGCGCGCTTAAGCCGAACGGAGACGGCGTCCGACGTCGGCCGGATAGGCCGTGGCGAAGTGACTCAGGCGCAAAAGGCGGGCCTCTGGCCGTGCAAAATAAGCTTTTGTCGGCGTCATGACGAGAAGCGCTTTGGCCCGTGTCCACGAAATCGTTCCGCTCAAGGCGATATTCGTCCCCATGGCGGCGGAGAAGGCCGAACTGCAACAACTCCGGAGCGAACACTCAAGGCCGAGATAGTCCGGATGGCGACACTCAACGAGCGTGCCCAGGAGAGGCTCGCCGACCTTCAGGGATCGTCAAGCAGCTGGAGCGCGCCGCTTCGGTCGCAGCTCCGAGAAGCTCGAACGTGCCCAGCAGGCCTTCGCCTTCGAATCCACCGGGCTCGGCGCGATTGAGTCCGAACTCGAGGCCGCAAGACCGCAAGACCGACAGGCGAGCCGCGACGTGCTGCGCGACCGCGCAAGGCGTTCGCGGTGCATCTGGAGCGGATCGAGATCGTCATCCGGCTCGACCCATGGGGGAAGAAGCGCTCCCGCAGCCAATCGTCCAGTCCGTCAAACGCCGTCGGCCGCACGGGCTTGCGAAACGGAACAGTCCAGCCCTCGCTTAGATGCCGAGGCACGGTGTTGCGCGCGCACCCGAATTCCTTCGCCCGTCGGTTCCCCGCCAACCTCATGCCGCCGCAGCATCGCTGCCACCTCTTCAGGCTGAAGGATCTGCTCTCCCTGCATCGTTCTCGACAATGCAGGAATCGCCCAATCCCAATCGCCATCCATGCCTCCTCTCATAACCGAGGGGTCAGTTTCTCAATTCGGCCGACAACTGAGACGTCCGGTGCTCTTAGGCAGGGCAATCATACGAGATGCCTCCTGCAACATCATTTCCCGCATCCATAGGCTTGCCGGATCATTATTGTGAAGCGCAGGCCATTGGACGGCCTCCGTGAATGCGGCAGGAAGTGGCGGCGGAAGTTCGACAATCCGCAAGGGTGTTGATTTCGCGAAATGCTGCGCCAGCCGCAACGGCATGGTCCCGATGCGGCTGGTGCCTGATAGAAGGGGCGGGATCATGCTAAAGCCGTGTACGACGACCTCGATACGTCTCTCGAAACCGTTCTCGAGCAAATACCATTCCTCGATGGAGGGCTGCCGGGTGTCCCCGAATTTAAGCACAACCTGCCCCATCGACAAGTATCGGTCGAATGTAAGTGGCTCTGACAGCTGCTTGTTCGTGCCGCAGCCTACGCATACGAGCATATCTTCGAACAGGGCTGCGCGAGGATGTTTCGACATGAACACTTCCGGCATAATCAGAAAATCAACGTCGCCGCGCCGGAGAAGCTCCTCGGGGTCGTCGGAAATAGGCAGACATTCGAAGCGGACGGCGGGAGCTTCCCGCGCAGCACGCTTTACGATTTTCTTAAAAAATACGAGTGTGAGGTAATCGGAAAGGATGATGCGGAAGCGACGATCCGATCCGACCGGGTTAAAGGGGTCCCAGGAAATAATCGACAGCTGGATGTGCAGCAATGCCTCCCGGACTGCTGTGGCGAGCCCCTCCGCGCGCGGTGTCAAAATGAGTTCGCGGCCGTTCATCGTAAATAGCTCATCGCTGAAATAGGCGCGTAACCGACCGACGGCGGCGCTCATGGCCGGCTGGCTCAGGTTAATACTGCGAGCCGCGGCAGTGACTTTACGCTCCCTGATCAAAGCGTCCAGCACAACGAGGAGATTTAGATCGAGTCCCTTAAAACGCATGCATTGACCTATCCGACGCGTGGATGGGTATCGCCCAAACAATCAATTTCACGAATGGTGAGAGCGTCAACGCATCAGCCGACGACGAAACAGAGCAACCGATAGGAAGAACGGCAAAACCGTGTATATGCCAAGCGCGCCGATATGCAGGCCCATGCTGCCGGCGGGACGGCCAAGCATCGCCGGACGAATGAGGTCAATTGCATGTGCGAGCGGCAACAAGGAGGCGACGTCCTGAAAAGCGCCGGGCAATTGGTTGACCGGAAACATCGCGCCGCAAAGGAACAGCATGGGTGTTATAACAAGCGTATTATAAAATATGAAATATTCATAACTGGGCGCAAGCGCCGTGACGACCATCGCTAGACTCGCGAAGGCGAGGCCACTGAGAGCGATGACTGGCAGCAAGCAGAGGATGGATGGCCACGATGCGTAGCCTAGCGTGGTCGCAACAATAGTGATTGCTGTGCCCGCCATCAGGGCCTTGGTGGCTGCCCACGCCAATTCGCCGAGTAAGATATCGCCGAGCGTCAGCTGAGTGCATAGCATTCCTTCCCAGGTGCGCTGGTCGCCCATGCGGCCGAAACTCCCGTAAACCGTTTCAGCGGTCGCCGATGCCATCGCGCTTGTGGCAACCATGCCAGCCGCGAGAAACGCAATGTACGAAGTGCCCTCAACAGGACCTATCATTGTTCCGATTCCAAAGCCGAGACCGAACAGATAGATCATCGGATCGGCGAGGTTGCCGAGCACCGATGCAAGCCCGATTTTCTTCCATCCAAGATAGTTGCGGCGCCAAACCGCGACCCAATTCCACGCATTGGCGGGCATGCCCGCCGCATAACGTTCGCCCATTGTTCAGTCCTCCATCTCGCGCCCGGTTAGGCGCAAAAACACATCCTCGAGATTGGGGGGACGCTGCAGAAGGCGTAGACCCGCGCGCCCGCGTAGCTGCGCCAGCACCTGCTCCGGATCGGGTGCATAGCAAAAAAGCGTCTCACCGCTCACCTCGATGCGCTGTGCGTACGGCCGGATCAGCGCACCCAGTTCATGCGGATTGCCGCCGTAGACCTCGACCACGTCACAGCCGATCTGCTCGTCAATGAGTGCGGACGGGCGGCCTTCGGCGATCTTGCGCCCCTCCTCCATAACGCACAGCCGATCGCACAGCCGCTCGGCCTCTTCCATGAAATGGGTAGTCAAAAGAATAGTCTTGCCCCGCGCCAGCAGCGATCGCAGCCGTTCCCAGATCAGGTGGCGGGCCTGCGGATCGAGGCCGGTGGTCGGCTCGTCCATCACCAGCAAGTGCGGGTCATTGATCAGCGCACGCGCGAGCGTCAGGCGCCGCTTCATGCCGCCCGACAGTTCGGCGACGCGCGCATCCGCTTTGTTCTCGAGGCGGGCGAACTCAAGCAGCGATGGTATGACCGCATCGATCTGGCGTCTGCTCATCCGGAAGTAGCGCCCGAACACCAACAGGTTCTCGCGTACAGTGAACGCGGTGTCAAGATTGTCGAACTGCGGGACCACGCCGATGCGCATACGTGCCAAACGCGCGCGCGCCGGCACTGGAACGCCGAGCACAGTAATCTTCCCCGCATCGGGCGATGTCATGCCGAGGACCATACGCGCAATCGTGCTTTTGCCCGCGCCGTTCGGTCCCAAGAGCCCGAAGCATTCCCCCGCCGCAACGCGGAACGACAGTCTGTCGACAACGAGCTTGTCATAAGTTTTGCTTACGTCAGTAAGATCGATCGCTACCATGGACATGGGTTCATTTTACCGAGAGGGACGCCAAGACTGGCGGTTGCTTGGTTGCCTGCCGGACCTGAAACTGTGACTCGTCTTCGCCATCCCAGCCGTCGATAACGAACTGATCGACGTCACAAGGATTTAGCCCCTGTTCCGGTAAAGCGGCGACAATTGCGTAGAGATTATCGATGGCTTGGTAACGCGGATCGTTGTGCCGCTTTTCCTGGTCAACGCAGAAGACGAGCCGTCCATCCTCGACCAGGGCGATCGCCCCATCATGGGTCAGCTTGATACCAAAGATGCGCATAGTGTCTCCAGGTTAACGGCGATAGATTCGATTCATCAGGAAGCGGAAAGCGGGTTTCGGAAACGGACGAGCAAGCAGTCTTCGTTGACCGACTCGCCCCGACACTCAAGACGCTCTACCTCGATCAACGTTTCGTTCAGCATGGCGATGACCGGCTCAGCACCAGCGGCGTGACCCCAGCGACGGCAATTAGCATCCCTTGCCGATCCGAAGATCAGATGCCCGCCAGGCGCAAGCACCCGCACCAGGTTTTTGACGGCCGCGCGCATCTCGGCTATGTTTTCGAGATAGTAGAGGACCTCCGCCACAACGATCAGGTCAAACAACTCGTCGGTCGAAAACTGTTGAACATCGGAGACTATCCAGTTGATGCGCGACGGCTCGTTTATCCGTTGACGTGCTCGAGCAATCGCTTGCGCCACGACATCGATGACGGTGAGCCCTTGGCAGTAGGGGGCTAGTTTTTCCGTGAATGCGCCGGCAGCGCACCCGACTTCGAGGGCATTTGAAATGGAGCCTTGGGCAAGCGCCAGCTGGAGCATTTGCGTGTGGCGCTTCCGCTCGAACGGATTGCCGTCGAGAAGCCACGGATCGTCTGCGGCCAATTCCCGATCAAGCAACTGATGATTCACGTTCTGGGTCAAACTCGTGCACCTCTCGTCCACTAGGTAATTAGCGATCACTCGTCGCCGCAAATGTTGCCCGACAGCACTAATTCCGAAGAATCCCGCGCAAGATTGAGCCTGCGAAGCGGAGCCGCATGCGGCGAGAATTCTGCCCTGCTGGAACCAGTGATCGGAGTTTGGGTGGGGGCCTGTTTTCCCCCAGTGTTCGATGTAGCGACAGCAGAGCCTCGCGACAGCCAATCGCTATTGCTCAATGTACACAGCGCGTAGGCTTTCAACGGAAGCAAGAGAAAGATGTTGATGAACGTGTGCAGCGAAAAGCCCAGAAATCGAAACTGTCGGGCACGAAATGCTACCACGCTGCATCGGAGCATGGTCATGGACACAATCATCAGTCCTGTCCACCAAGGCACAGAGCCTGTCAGTGCGAAATGTGCGAGGCCCGTTAATACCGATACGGCGAGGAGTAGCGCGCCGAGATTCTGTCCGACCACGTCCAACGTGAGATAGCTATTCAGGCTGGGCAGCAAGCGCAGCCCAAGCAGCGTGTCCCGGAATGTGCTTCGTGCCCAACGGAGTTGTTGGCGCAGATACGGTCCTAGTCTGTTCGGGACGACTGTGGCCGCGATGGCGCTCGGAACGTACTCGGTTCGAAAGCCTGCTTTCAGCATCAGGATAGTAAGATGGCGATCCTCACCGAAGTCGCTTGGCTTGCCCCGAAAAAACTGCGACTCATACTGGTCCAGTAACAAAAGGAGCGCAGACCGGCGGTACATGGCACATGGGCCGCAACAGCACATAACGGCACCGAAGCGAGCCTGCGCCGCGCGCTCCTCGTTGCAAGCCAGCCAGTACTCCATGTCTATCAGCCTGGTCAGCCAGCTCTCGGTCCGGTTACTGGCCGTCAACTGACCCATGACTGCGCCGACCGCTGAATCTCGCATCTTCGGTACAAGCTTGGCAATGACGTCGGACGCGAGTAACGTGTCTGAATCAACGTTAAGCACCAGATCCCCTGATGAGCGGCGTATCGCGGCGATCTGCGCCTTGCGCTTTCCAACATTCTCGGGAAGCAAAATGATGTCGAACCTAGGGTCGCGCGCGTAGGCTTCGTGGACAGTTCCTAAGGCTTCGCGATTTCCAGAACCGTCATCAACCACATAGACCCGAAGTCTTCCGGCGTATTCTTGGTCGGCAATGGAAGCCAGGCACTCTGAAAGCGTGCGCGGATCCTCGTTGAAGCAGGGGACGATGACATCCACGCTGGGCAGTTGATCGGAGCCGACGAGAACCTCCAACGCCGATGAGTCGTTTGTCGGCAGAGCATAAAGCCCCTGCATGCTCTTATAAGCAGTCGAGAGCAGCGCATAAAGCGATATGGCCACAGTGCTGGTTGTACCAAGAAGAGTCATGGGATCTCGTTTGTTCAGTGATGTTGAGGAAGTGAGCGGATTACAAATCCGCGCTCACGCAATGCTGGAATCAGCCGGGACAGCGCCGTGACCGTCTGGTCGCGCAGACCGGCGTGAGCGCCCCGGCCCAACTCGCCGGGAGGGCATCCGTCGTGCAAGAGTACGATTGCGCCCGGCCGGACAGAGGCGAGCACTTTATCGATAATCGCGTCGACCCCAGGGCGAGACCAATCTCGAGGGTCGACGGACCAATGGAGGGCCGCCAGCCCGGCGATCTGTGACGCTGTGAAGACTTCTTCGCTCCAGGCGCCGTAGGGCGCGCGAACATAGCGCACCGAGGCCTGCGGGCAGGCTCTCATGATGGCGTCGTTCGCTTCAAAGACCTCACGTTGCACTTCGCCGAAACCGCATTGGTACAGATCCGGATGAGACATCGTGTGGTTGCCTACCTCGTGCCCTTCTGCGATCATCCGTTGGATTAGATCTGGGTGCTCTAAGGCGTAGGCGCCGATGACGAAGAAAGTCGCCGGCACCCGCTGCTCTGCCAGCACATCGAGAATCTCCGGTGTGAAAAGTCGATTGGGACCGTCGTCAAACGTCAGATAAACGCTGCGACGGCCGGTGCCGTCAGAGCACTCACGGCGCACTTCGTACAAGCAATCGGGACGGCTCATAGCTCTGGTCCGTTCCGATCTATCATCGTGCCCGTGGGCCATTCGCTGATCGGCCGTCCAACCGGCAGAACAATGGTGAGTGCGTCATCGATGCGTGTGGGCGGCAGGTCGAGGCGGGCCTCTGGTCGGGTCGAGCGCACGCGGATTCCCGACAAAACGGCCAAAGGCCTGTATCGCCGCCCGAACCTCTCAACATGATTCCGCAGCGCGTCCCGGACCGTTCCGAAAGCGAATGGAACGCCAAGCTCCTGCAGTATTGGAAGCATGACATGGATTGAATGGGCGATTCCGAGACCCTCAAGGTCCGGGCGTACCCCGTACAGGCCCAGCTCAGCCACCAACAGGTCGACCGCGTCAACCTTGATGAAACGGCGCAGTATGCCCATGTGAGCCGCTACACCACTTGAATCATAGGCGATCACGCGGAGTTCAGGCCTGGCTCCGGCCCAGCTTCGACTACCTTCGAACGGTTCTGCGTTGGACGCCCCAGTCGGCCCGTACGTATCACGAAAGAACTCGGCGAGCTCAACGTGATCGGAGAGCTGCAATTCGTTTTCCCAGCACAACTTCCACTGCACCTGGTGGCGCATTCAGGACCTCTCTTCATATTAGTTTTTTGCGGCCGCATTACCCGACCAAAGCGGCGCTGTTGGCTGCATTCAGCCGTTGTCGTTGGCGAAGGTGAGCCAGACGCTCTCTCGAAGTTCCGGCCCGTGTCGTCGATTTGAGCTTGACGTCGCTCATTAACGTTCCTCTAATGCATGGCTCGTAAATTCGTAAAATTGATTGTTTGAATGATACGCATCCACACGTTGGATAGAACATGACATGCGTTTCAAGGGACTCGATCTAAATCTCCTCGTTGTGCTGGACGCTCTGATGAGGGAGCGCAAAGTCACTGCCGCGGCTCGCAGTATCAACCTGAGCCAGCCGGCCATGAGCGCCGCCGTTGCTCGGTTACGCGCCTATTTCAACGATGAGCTATTTACGATGAACGGCCGCGAGCTCATTTTGACACCGCGCGCCGACGGGCTCGCCACAGCAGTCCGGGAGGCATTGCTGCACATCCAGCTATCGATTATTTCCTCCGACGCTTTCAACCCGGCCCAATCGGATCGTCTCTTCCGAATGATGCTTTCCGATTACATCACGCTCGTATTTTTTAAGAAGATCGTAGAGCGTGCTGCGCGGGAAGCTCCCGCCGTTCGCTTTGAATGTCTGCCTATTTGCGACGACCCCGAGGAGCTTCTCCGGCGCGGCGACCTTGATTTTCTGATTATGCCGGAAGTGTTCATGTCGAAACATCCTCGCGCAGTCCTGTTCGAAGATATGCTCGTATGCGTAGGCTGCGGCACGAACAAGCAGCTGTCAGAGCCACTTACATTCGAGCGATACTTGTCCATGGGGCATGTCGTGCTCAAATTCAGGCACACCCGGCAGCCCACCATGGAGGAATGGTATTTGCTCGAGCACGGTTTCGAGAGACGTGTCGAGGTCGTCGTACAGGGCTTTAGCCTGATCGCGCCCGTCCTGTCAGGCAGCAACCGCATCGGGACCATGCCGTTGCGGCTGGCGCAGCATTTCGCAAAAACAACACCCCTGCGGATTGTCCAACTTCCGCCGCCACTTCCTCCTCCCGCATTCACGGAGGCCGTCCAGTGGCCTGAGCTTCACAATACTGATCCGGCAAGCATGTGGATGCGGGAAATGATGGTGCAGGAGGCATCTTGCCTGGCGCCTTTGCCTGAAATCATTGAGCCCCTCGGGCACGCCGATCCGACCTTGCGGTTGTTGGTACCGACTGCCACCTCGATTTCGCGTGCGAAGTCCCGGAAGATGTTAAGCCCCACTTAAACACCGGGCCTTTGCCCAGCAGAGCGGCGCAGTTGCTCGTCAAGTACGAGGGCCAGGAACGAGCAGAACACACGCCCGGGGTAGCTACTGAATTGACTGCCGCCTCCGATTCTGATTGCGGAGTCCCAGAAGATGCTCAGCCCCACTTAAATGCCAACGTCGCAGGCCTTGCCGCGGCTTTTCACGCGCGGCCAGGCGAGGAGATGGCGGTCGACGTGGTCGATCCAATCTGTGCCAGCCTCGCTCGGCTACTGGCGTCGACGACAGTCCCCTGCACCGAGTAAGTCGGGCACTTGGCAATGAAGCCGGTCGAGCTTGACGCTGCGGACCCAGGCAATTGACCCCGCGCTTTCGTGAACGCGTGGCCGATCCGTTCATCTAATCGGCGCTTCATTCTGCCCGGCTGATGTCCGTGGGTGCGGCCACCCCGCGGGATGGGATCATCATTCAACTTTCTCTCGTTTATGAAAGGAAACTCCCCGCTCACGATAGAGTCCATGAGTTTCATATATTTTCCGGCAGATGGATGTCGAACGGGAGAAATGTCTGTCCGGGTGTTTCAGCGGTGCCGGTCTCGATAGCCCGCGTCATCAGCATTATCAGCTCCTGGCAAAGTCGGCGCATTGGCGTGGCGACCGCCATCGTGACGATATTATCTGCGAGCGCCGCCCGAGACTCCGGCGTGATTTCATTCACGATCGCGACGAGATCGCGACTTTTGCCCTCTTCTCGGAGCGCGGAGATGGCGCCCTCCATGCCGCCGCCGGCGACATAGAAGCCGACGAGCTCGGGCTCTCGCTGCATGAGATCAAGCGTTGCCTCGTAGGTGATCTGCCGTTTCTCGAGGTTCATGACTGGATCCAGCACCTCGAACGTGGGCGCGTTCTCACGGCAATAGGAGCGAAAGCCGACGTCACGGAGCTCGTGCCCCTGGAAACGATGGCTGCCGACAAAAACCGCCACTTTGCCGGGCCGTTTTGCAACCTTGGACACCATCCAAGCGGCCGTGCGCCCCACCTTGCGGTTGTTAAGGCCGATATACCCCTGTCGCACGCCGGCGGCGAAGTCGGAAAGCAGCGAGAAAACCGGAATGCCTTTGGCCTTGAGGTCCTCAACCGCTGCTGTAATTTTCGGGTGGTCCGGTGCCACCATCGCGATCGCATGGCAGCGTGCGCCCAAATCCTTGAGCCGCGCGATCAGGTCGCTCGGCATATGTGACGGGGCGAATTCGACGAGCGGAATGCCGTGGAAGGACTGGGCCAAATTGACCGATGCTTCGACCTCGCGCGCAAAATCTTGGTAGAAATGCTGGGCCGGTTTTCTCAAGATGAAGCCCAGACGGTAGTGCGGTAGGTCTCGCCGCAAGCGCTGCTTGATTAGCCCGGCAGCATGATAGCCGATCGCGTGGGCGGCGTCGTGGACCCGCCGCGCGGTCTCCTCGCGCACCGGATGGCGGGCGTTCAGAACCCGATCGATCGTTGCTACGCTGACTCGGGCTTCGCGGGCGAGATCGGCAATTGTGGGGCGCTTGGTCATAGGTCCTATTCTGATCGGTTTTTGACGCGGGCCGGATCTCTGTCGCCTAACGCGTTTCGGTTTCGGGTGGCAAAGTGAAAACGTCCCATACGAATGGCCAACAGCGTGTTGGACGAACATCATTCCAGACGTAAACCGGCCGGGTATACTGGAAGGCTCATTCGCTTAAAGGGCGGTGACGGTTTGCACTCACACATTTAGCGCTTCGGCTACATGGTCCGTGAGGAGCCGTTTAGAGGCTGCGGGTCGGTCGTTCAGTTCATGTGACCAGCTAGGCGACTTAACAGGTCCTGGGCCGCCCACCTTATTGGGAGGAGGGTAGCCGGTTTGATGCCTCGGCAAGCTGATGACCGCAGAAGGCGGCTTTCATCTGTGCTCGGTCCAATTCTCCTTCCCAGCGGGCGACGACGAGGGATGCCACTGCGTTGCCGACGCAATTCGTCAGCGCCCGGCATTCGGACATGAAGCGGTCGATGCCGAGTATCAGTGCCATCCCAGCAACGGGAACACTCGGAACTACGGCGAGCGTAGCCGCCAGGGTGATGAAGCCCGCGCCTGTGACACCTGCAGCGCCCTTGGAGGAAAGCATTGCTACGAGCAGCAGCAGCACCTGATCGCCGATGGACAGATCCGTGTTCGTCGCCTGCGCGATGAAGAGGGCCGCCAGCGTCATGTAGATATTCGTGCCGTCCAGATTGAATGAGTATCCGGCCGGGATGACGAGACCCACAACCGAACGCCTGGCGCCCGCCTTCTCCATTTTCTGCATCAGCGAAGGGAGCGCCGCCTCCGAGGAGGACGTTGCGAGGACAAGCAGCAGCTCTTCCTTGATGTAGCGAATGAGAGAACAGATCGAGAAGCCGTTGTAGCGGCAGACCGCGCCGAGAACCCCGAACACGAAGAGGAAGGCGGTGAAATAGAACGTCGCGACCAGCATCGCGAGGTTGACCACCGAACCGATGCCATATCTGCCGATGGTGAAGGCCATTGCGCCAAAAGCGCCGATCGGCGCGGCCTTCATCAGAATTCCAACGAGCTTGAAGACAGGCGCGATGAGCGCCTGAAGGAAGCAAACGACAGGCTTGCCCGGCTCTCCGGCCATCGCAAGCGCCATGCCGAACAGAACCGAGAAGAACAGCACCTGCAGGATGTCGCCTTCCGCGAAGGCACCGACGATCGTTGGCGGGATGATGTTCATCAGAAAGCCGGTGACCGACTGCTCGCTGGCTTTTGCGGCATAGGTATTCACGGCCTGGACATCGAGCGAGGCCGGATCAATGTTGAGGCCGGCGCCAGGCTGGACGACATTGGCGACGATGAGGCCGACGATCAGCGCGAGCGTCGAGAAGGTGAGGAAATAGACCATTGCTTTACCGGCGACCCGGCCGACCTTATGAAGATCGTTCATGCCGGCAATGCCGGTGGCAATTGTCAGGAAGATGACAGGCGCGATGATCATCTTGACCAGCTTGATGAAGGCATCACCCAGCGGCTTCAGGCTCTCGCCGGTCTCCGGATAAAAATAGCCAATTGCGACGCCGAGCGCGATGGCGGCAAGCACCTGGGCGTAGAGCTTGGTGTAGAAGGGTTTGCGGGGCGCGGGACTCGCGCCGCGGACTTGTGCAGCTGACACTGGTTCTCTCTCCCTGACCGGATCGAGGTGGCGTGACTTCTCCCTATCGCGGCGCTCCGGTCGAACGCTGCACCAACGCCGCCGCAATACCCATGCCAGATGAATCCGCTGAACTGACGTGGGCTCGCCAATGACGGAGGAATGCGGTGTCAGACCAGCGGGATAAGGCCTGGATGTCTCTGGCAGAGTGCTGCCGGTCGATCCCTCTGGCTAGCGGTTTGCTGCACAGAGCGTGGTGGGTTCCTCGTTTTAGCCGGCTTTGGACCGGGCCGCATCGCTGGCGCCAGCGCGTTCCAAATAGGTCGCCTGTTCATAAGCCCGTCCAGATGACAGGCTAACTTACCCCTGTTCGGAAGCGCTGTGAGAGGCGAGTTCCTCTCGCCGGAACGCCTGCGCCACATGACGAAATCCGTTGGTCTAGAGGAGGCCGAGAGCTTCGCTTTCCCTGACTAGCCGTGGCACCCATGATGGAATGAATGCGCTGGCACAAGGGCGATTATATGGTTGACAAACCCAATCCGGAGAGGTAGAAAGATTCCAACAACTTAGGAACTTTCGCCATGTCCGTTCTGTCCCGCCCCGAGTTCCACGACGAAGCCAAGGCTTTCGAGCATGTGGAAGGCATCTTGTGGCCGCAGGGCCCGGTTTGCCCCAAGTGCGGCTCCATGGATCGCCACTATTCCCTAAAGGGCGTCCGCACCAAGCCGTCTAAGAAGAACCCCCACGGCGTAGAGCGTCACGGCCTGTACAAGTGCAGCGCTTGCCGTTCGCAGTTCACCGTGCGCATGGGTTCGATCTTCGAGGAAAGCCACTTGCCGCTGACCAAGTGGCTTCAGGCTATCCACCTTATGTCGTCATCTAAGAAGGGCATTAGCGCCCACCAGATGCACCGCATACTCGAATGCACCTATGAGGCCGCTTGGTTCCTGTGCCACCGCATTCGCCTTGCAATGGCGTCTGGCGACCTGTCCCCAATGGGCGGCAATGGCAAGACCGTCGAGGTTGACGAGACCTACACAGGTCGCCTTGCCGGCACTCAGGTCAAGCGTGGCGGCGGCGCTCACAAGAACACTGTCGTTACGCTGGTCGAGCGTGGTGGCCGCGCCCGTTCCTTCCACGTCGATACCGCCCGCATTGGAACCGTCATGCCGATCGTTCGCGCCAACATCGCCAAGGAAAGCGCCTTGATGACTCACGAGGCTGGCATGTATCGCCGCGTGGGCCAGGAATTCGCTTCCCACGATGTCGTCACGCATTCCAAGGACGAATATGTCCGCTACGAAGGCGAAAAGACCATCCACACCAATACCGTGGAGGGATTCTATTCGATCTTCAAGCGCGGCATGAAAGGCGTCTACCAGCATTGTGCAGAGCATCACTTGCACCGCTACCTTGCCGAGTTCGACTTCCGCTACAGCAACCGCATTGCCTTGGGAGTTGATGACGGCACTCGCGCTTTCATCGCCCTGAAGGGTGCTGCCGGTAAGCGCCTTACCTATCATAGACCTGCTTGACGAGAAGCGAACGCATTTCCGCAAGCCCGTCCAACTCGAATTGCCGCTCTGGCGATATGCGAGGCACAAGAAAAAGCCGGGGAGGTAATCCCCGGCAAGTTGCGTTGATCGGACGGCTAGGCGGCTACGCCGCTGGCGCCGGTCTTATCGGCTGCGATAGTGGCCGCAAACGAATTCGGTGCGGCCAAAACGGAAACGGTGGTACGGGCTAACCCAAACCATAACGTCACCTCTTTCAGGCGAGGGGCCTTGAAAAGAAGCGGCAGAGATGCGATTCTAAGGTGTGAACCTCTAGTGGTCGCGGGCCTCTACCGCCCTTTCGATTGCTGGTCCATCTGGGTCGCATTCCCGTCTCACCGGGTTTGCGGCCCTTTGCATTTCCGCCCCTCTGACGCCGATGGCCAGAACGCGAGGGGCTATGCAGGTCTAATCATTACCGCTCCGTCTTTTCGATTCGTTCGATATAGTCGAAACTCGCGTTATCGGCAACGGCGGATGGCGTTAAATTACTTTATCTAGATAAACCTTGATTTTTTCGCCAGGCCTAGATAAATGTCTGGCAGTGATCCTCGCAAGGAGACTCGGCCATGGCACGCGTTCGCAGCCCAAACTATCCGGCACTCAGCCTACCAGCGGCACTGGACCGCGTTCGAACCCTGCAGGGTCTAGAGGGCAAGAATGCCGTTCCGCGAGAGGTGATAGCGAAGCACCTAGGGTTCGGAGGGCTCAATGGCGCCTCTGCTACGGTGCTTTCAGCCCTTGCAAAATATGGACTTCTTGAAGCTGTTGGTGACGGTGAGGCTAAAGTCAGCGAACTGGCGCTTACGATTCTTTTCCCTCACGACCCGAACGAAAAGCAAGAGGCGATAGAGAAGGCGGCGTTCCGTCCTGTTCTCTTTGCTAAATTGCGCGAGAAGTGGCCAGACCGTGCCCCGACTGAGGAAAGCCTGCGTTCCTATCTGGTGCGGGAAGGGTTCTCGTCATCCGCAGCGGAGCAAGTTATCCAATTTTATCGAGAAACATTAGAAATTGCGGTGCCTAAGCAAACGGCGCATGATTCGTCATCTGCAACACCCACGCACGAGGAAAAGATGACGCCAGCACAAGCCCCAGCAGCCCCCACGCCGCAAGTTACATCTTTGCCGCCGGCCGCGCATGGCCGTCCGTTCACCATCGCTTTTGATGGCATGGTGTTGAGCGGCACAATCTCCATCCGATCCTCTCGTGATATCGATAGGCTGATGAAGGTATTGGCGGCCCAAAAAGGTGCATTCGAGGCGATGGAAGATGACGACGACTGGGATACGGTATCGTCACCCGCTCAACCTGAGAGCGCGCAAAGTGAACGACTTGCGAATAGAATCCGACTGGAGAACAACGAGGACGATGAAGGAACCGGGAAAAACAAAGGCGCATTCGACTAGCCAACCGCAGATCGACAAATTCCGAGAGGCGTCGCGCGAACTTAAAATCGATCAGTCAGACGCTGCTTTTGAGGCGGACGTGCAGAAGATTGCCCATTCGCCGAAGATGACCAAAGAGCAGATAAAGGAATTGGTCAGGCAAAAACGCAAGGGTTCTTAGTCCCTGGTATAGATCGCTTTGAGAGCCATATAGACGGACAGAGGGTCCGATGGCCCGCTACCAAGGAAGTAGATCATGTCGTGGCGCATGGCTTCGGTGAGTTTTGGCTGGAAAGGGTCTTCCCGGTCGATACGCCTCTCTTCATAGAAGTTTATGATGTTGATGCAGAAGTCGAAGGACGCAATAGCCTCGGGCGCCCCGAGGAAGTCGTTTCTAGCCTCTTCCTGTTCTACGTCAGTGCCATTGAAGATTGGATCCGACCGCCTCCCGGAGCTCGCATAGGTTGAGAGGCTTTCGATAAAGGTCCTCTTCGCGAGACAAAAAAGGAGAACGGAGAAAATCTTCGTGTATGAGAGACTTTCGACGTCCTGCTCGAAGAGATGCGTTTGCCAATGATTGCACACGGCAACCCATTCGCGGTGAGCGTCTTCTACCTCAGCCCTTACGAAATCGGCATGGACGCCTATAGCATGCATATAAATATGTAAGTACCGGAGGAAGTCGTAGCTGAACTCCTCGGCACTACCAAGCCACCGTTCGACGGTACCGTTATCAAGGTTTATCATTTTTGCTTTGTCTTGTGAAAAAGGCCGCATCGGAGTGATGCGGCCTTAGCCTAATACGACAAAATAAAGAACAGCTATTTTGCGTCTTCTACAGAAACTCTCTTCCGGTTCCGCACGATCTCATACGAAGTCAGGGTAGGAAGGCTTCCCATCAAGCCTTCCGGGAGTACAGGCTTCCCATTCGGGAAAAGAAAACGGAATCGCGCATTGTCGCGGTGCAAAGGCTGGCCAACCTTGATATCTTCGCTTAGTTCATTTCGCATTTCGCCACCACCTACCGCCATTTGTCCAAATCAGGTTTGTTTGGACGTTCCTCCAGAGAGCACATAAAAATCTTTAGATCCTTTTAACGTGCGCTCGCGCTAAAAGGTTGCAATTAAATTGTCAAGCGTCAAGTGCGTCACATAGCCATTGCGTTGCAAATTACAATGTTTTGATGCCAAAAAAGCGTCTAATTGAAATTCCTGGTTAAATTCCGGCGATTGTTCCGGAAGTGATAATGGCGGTTTATGGTTGCCGCTGAGGGCCTACCAATTCCGGCGAGCCGGAATTCTATAGACAAATTTCGTGACGAAAGTTGGACCGATGGCCATTCCGCCAATCGACTCCAACTCCTGTAGCAGACTCGCCGGCTAGCAGTTTCTGCCAGAAACGTGGCCATCGGCGGCCATCCCCATCGCCACTTACCTCCAGAGGTACCGCTAGCATTCCTCTACGGCTGGGTAGCGCCTTAAGGCCGCGATTATGCTAAACCTATATGCTGGCGCGGGCTGTGGTCAAAGGTGCACTGACCAATCGGGCGCGTCCGCCTGCATAAACAGATAAATGCCGATCACGATCAGCACCGCCAGCACCACCCAGAGCGTGAGCTTCGTCTTGTTCATGGGCGGTAGGTAGCAGACAGCGCTAGAACCGCAATTCACATGGTTGTGGGTGCGGCCCGCCTTGTGGAGGGGCGGGCCTTGTAGCGCTCGCTCCACAGTATTTTGCCTACTGGGTTTGTCAACCATATAATCGCCGGCACAAGGCGGGAATGACGAGGGTCCAGCACGACCCGTTGATGTTCACTGACAGAGTGCTGCCGGTCGATCCCTCTGGCTCGCGGTTTCATCGGTGGCATCAGAGCGGAGAATTGCTGTGCTCTTTGCAGCGCTCCCGCTGCATGAAAGCGACGTCGAGACGTAGAGCTTGACGCCGCTGGTGATGACCACGACGATGTGATTCAGAAGTTGCGAGCACCGCCTACGAAGCCGTACTCGACGCCAGCTTCGCGCCTTCACACGCGACACCGCCGCCGCATGATCAACTCGAGAAAAATGGCGGTTGCCGCAACCGACCAGTGTCGTTGGCGGTTATTATCGCTCCCGCCCCTCCTCGGCGCTGGTGAATGGCACGGCCCGGCATTTACACTCGGCGCGGTCAGCCGCTCGGGCACCGCATCGCCGGCGCAAGTATTTCCGTCGTTCAACGGCAAAAAAGAATTGATGTATTCTATCATATGCCGCGAGGTTTCCTTTCACGAATGAAAGAAAGCTCGATTGACTATCCCGCCTCGCTCCAGTCTTTTGAGAACAACGTGTGGTTGCCTTGGTGCAAGCCGAGACCATGGCCAAGCTTCGTGGAGGGGAGAGCCAAGCGATGCATCAGGGTTCGATCCGCTTCGCACTCGACCAAACGGCGGCACGAGTTCACGTCGGAGTATTTTCGGGCCTGCTCGCGACGCCGCGGGCGCACATGCCGCCGGCTTACGTTTGATGGCGCGAGATCGAGGATCACATGCACCACAACATTCGCAAATCAGAACAAAATGCCAGCGAGTGCGGCATATCGCTGCCGGATGCGATAAGAGGTTGTCCAACGTCCGAGACGAATCCTGCGAATGGGGTATTGCACGAGCGCGCCCTCATCGGAATCTTCGAAATATCGAAAATACTCACCGGTCCCGCCCGGCTCGAAC
The DNA here is from genome assembly GCF_040321855.1 of Mesorhizobium sp. M0227. Lineage (NCBI taxonomy): Bacteria > Pseudomonadati > Pseudomonadota > Alphaproteobacteria > Hyphomicrobiales > Phyllobacteriaceae > Mesorhizobium > Mesorhizobium sp. M0227. Next base: position 17,497 of record NZ_JAMYSJ010000036.1, read on the forward strand.
TCACGTTGGCCAAGGTCGTTGATCTCCTGCACTCGTTAGTGCAGATGCGGCACGGCATCATCACTCTCTGCGATGCCGAGGCCGGACTGGACATCACCGTGGCCAGCGACTGCGACACGAACAGCAATGAGCCCTCCCGGTCGCGCGTGCCGCGCAACGCCATCGATCAGATTGTGACGACGGACACGCCGCTCATCGCCGAGGACATAGCGATGCATCCGGCCTTCACTGCCGCTGACATCGAGGTGCTTGGGGCCTCCGATACCGTGTCCTTCATCGGCGTTCCCATTCGTGTTGATGGGAACGCCGTAGGCGCGCTGACTATGGACAGGGCTTTGGAAAGCAGGTCAAGCTATCGGCTCGATTACGATGTCCGACTGCTCACCATGATTGCCAACATGGTGGGACAGACAGTCAAGTTGCACCGCTTCTGCGCGGGGGACCGCGAGCGACCGCCGGAGTTGGAAGACCGGCTGCAAACGAAATTTTCAGATGTTAAGCACCCTGCACCCCGGCGCAAAAAAGTTCATGTCGAGGGGATGATTGGTGACAGTCCGGCGATAAGCGCGCTGCTGGAGAAGATCGCGGTCGTAGCCAAGGCAAAAACCACGGTTCTGTTGCGAGGCGAGTCCGGTACCGGGAAGGAGCTGGCTGCGAAGGCAATTCACGAGTTGTCGCCGCGCGCCAAGCGGCCCTTCGTTAAACTCAATTGTGCAGCGCTCCCAGAGACAGTCCTGGAATCCGAATTGTTCGGTCATGAGAAGGGTGCCTTCACAAGCGCGTTCAATTCCCGCAAGGGGCGCTTTGAGCTCGCTGACAAGGGGACGTTGTTTCTGGATGAGATTGGCGAGATCTCGGCCTCGTTCCAGGCAAAGCTACTGCGCGTGCTGCAGGAGCAGGAGTTTGAGCGCGTCGGCAGCAATCAGACCATTAAGGTCGATGTTCGCGTGATTGCCGCCACGAACAGGAACCTGGAAGAGGCGGTTGCAAGGAATGAGTTCCGCGCCGACCTATACTACCGCATCAACGTGGTTCCCTTGCTGGTACCAGCATTGCGCCAGAGGCGCAGCGATATTCCGCTGCTCGCAGCTGAGTTTCTCAAGAAGTTCAACGACGAGAACGGCTGTACGCTTACCTTCGATCCATGTGCGATTGAAGTGCTGATGAAATGTGAGTTTCCCGGCAACATTCGCGAGCTTGAAAATTGCGTGCACCGGACAGCGATCCTGGCCGAGGGACTATCAATCGGGAGAAACGACTTTGCCTGCTCGCAAGGCCAATGCTTTGCCGAGGCGCTGTGGAAGTGCAGATCGGGCAAGGCCGCGCTGCAACCAGCGCCGATCCTGCCGGAGTCAGTGAATCCGGCCACGCCGCCGGATGCGGCAGCCTGTTCGGCCGCGACCACAGTCCCGCGTGCCGGCGCAACACACCCAATTGGCGCGAGGACCCCCGACATAGAGCGCGTCATTGCTGCCATGGAAAGATGTGGCTGGGTGCAGGCAAAGGCAGCGCGCCTCCTTGGACTGACCCCGCGCCAGATTGGCTACGTGCTGAGGAAATACGGCGTCGAGATCAAGCGTATCTGAAACCGAGGAGATGAGCTGAGCTGCATAGCGCCTTGCGGCAGCGATGCAGATCCGCGTCCGCGTCCACTCGATTCACCGAGGACAGCCTGGCCGAATTCCCGTGTCTGCGTTGCGACCATCGTGTGAGAGGCAACGCTTCCATCGTCAATCCTGTCCGCCATGTTGCTTTCGTTGCGAGCTCATACGGATGCCCCCTGTTGACTGAAACGGAGTTAAAATATGTCCGATGCAAAACTGCAAACTGTGCTTTCGGCTCTTCCGCCAGTGACGCGACAGTTAGATCCTCTGCCGTCCAACGGACCAGCGCCGGACGGAAATTTTGTCAAGCTGAATACGAATGAGAACCCGTTTCCGTTGCCGCCAATCATAATGCAAAGTGCAGTGGCGGCCCTCAAGTGCCAGTATCTATATCCGGATGACGATAACGTCAGCTTGAGGGAAGCGGCGTCCAGCACCTATGGCGTTTCCAGGGATCAGGTCATCGCAGGCAACGGGTCGTCTGAACTGCTCGGACTCATTTACAGAGCTTTCCTCGCGCCTGGCGACAAGGTTGCGATGATGTCGCCAGGGTTTTCGTTCAACCGCAAACTTGCCATGATTCAGGGCGCCGAGTTTCTCGAAATCGGATGTCAAGCTCATTCCCTTCCAATGGAGCAATTGCTTTCCGGTCCGGCAAAAGACGCCAAGTTCATTATGTTGGCCAATCCAAACAATCCGACCGGAACATTCCTCCCGATAAGCGATATCGAACGCCTCGTAGCACAATCGGACCGCTTGGTTGTCCTTGATGAAGCCTACGTCGACTTTGCACCCGATCATGGCCTGCGCCTCATCAACCGGTATCCGAACGTTCTGATCTTGAGGTCATTCTCGAAAAGCTATGCCGCCGCCGGCATTCGCGTCGGTTTCGGTTTCGGTCACCCTGAAATTATTGGCAGGCTGCGAAACATCCAGAACGTCTTCAACATGAACGTCATCGGGCATGCCGTTGGTATCAGCGTGCTTGCGCATCGCGGCGCCTACGCAGAGAACCACAAGCACATCAAGGATGAACGAGAGCGAGTGACAGTCGCGCTGTCGCAACTCGGATTTTCCGTAACGCCCTCCCGCGCAAATTTCTTGCTGGCCCGTGTGCCCGCGGGACAGGACGGCTCATGGTGGCAAGCAGCATTGGAAAGGCAAAAGATACTTGTCGCGTTTTTTCCGGACAAAGGCTTGGAACACTGCATCCGCGTCAGCATCGGCGCAAAAGAGCAGATGGATGCATTTCTTGCTGCCGCTGGCGACATTGCTGGAAGCTTAACGGTGCCAAGCTCCAAGGGCAGGGAAGCGTCAGGCTCTGCTTCTTCGTTACGCTGACGCTAATCGGCGATCACACACATCTCTTCCGACTTGCTTGGTCGTCCCAGCAAGAGAACAGCCTGCTTTTAAAATCGGGGACTTATCGAGTGACAAACGTCTTTCCTTCAAACCTAGCGTTCGGCATCTTCGATCATCTGGACGAGGATGGCCGCGATATCGGCCGGCAGTACGAAGATCGCCTGATATTAGCAGAGGCGTGCGATCAGCTAGGGTTCTATGCCTATCATCTGGCAGAACACCACTGTACTCCCCATGGGAGAGGTCCATCGCCGAATCTGTTCTTATCGAGCGTCGCCCAGCGCACCCGGCGCTTGCGTCTCGGACCCTTGGTGATGCTGCTTGCGCTTTATCATCCGCTGCGTGCGTTCGAAGAGATCTGTATGCTGGACCAGTTGAGCGGTGGCAGGCTCGAACTGGGCATAGGGCGCGGTGCTCTCCCGATCGAATTGGGCTACTTCGGGATTGGTGCGGACGCGGTGCCGGGCCGTTATGCCGAAGCCAGCGAAATTCTCATGGAAATACTTGTTAATCCGATGAAGGTCGGCACGCTATGCTATCAAGGCCGCCATTTTGATCTCAATGACGTTCCTTTGACGCTAAGACCTCATCAGCGTCCACATCCGCCGACATGGGTCGCTGCCAATCGACCCGAGTCCGCAGCTTGGGCGGCTGCGAATGGAACAAATATCGCGTGTGTAGGACCTTCCTCTTCTGTTCGCAAAACTACTGATGCGTTCCGCGCCTATCGAGAGGACAACGCTGGCGCGGGGGATCAGGCGCAATTTATCGGATTGCTCCGCATGGTCGTGGTTGGGCGTTGTGACACACATGCCTATTCGCTCGCGGCACCTGCTTACGAACGCTGGCTCAAGAGCTTCCAATTCCTTTACGAGCTTAACGCTATCCCCACTCCACCAAACCTGCCGCTGACCTTCGATGCGGCAGTCGAGAGTGAATTGTGCGTGGTAGGATCAGCAGAATCTGTGCGAAAAGCTCTGTTAGGTCAGTTGGAAGAGGCAGGTGCCAACTACCTCCTTTGTCAACTGGCATTTGGAAATCTGCCGCTAGATGCTTCCCTGTACACCGCGACGACCATTCAATCCGAAATCATGGCTCGATTTGGCTGACCATGAAATTCGCAGTCTGAGGTTGAATCGTTGTACAGCGCTCCCTCACATCCACGTGCTCGAGCGTGCACGTGGTGGGGACGGGCAATCGGGAGGGAGGCCAAACTGACGACGAGCCGGCGGCACAGAATACCAGGTTTGTGCGTTGGCTGGCGTCTGGGCCATCTTGTGAACCTGGATGATCCTAAGGAGATGATGGCCGAGCGCGTCACGATGCAGGCACGCGTCTGCTCTCGCGCTCGCGGTACCCGTTGCCCATAGCCCGCCGCAGAGGTTCTTCTCGCCCGGGGCGGCGTCGGTGCGGCGCCTCCAGCTTCATCAGCGGCCCGGCGGTAGCAAAGCCGCCACTCGCTACGGCGCTGTTGAGGGCGCGCTCGCGAGCGGCTTTGCTACGCCCAGCCACCACCAGGAGCGAGCTCGCCCGATGATGGGGTGCACCGCGGTCGGGATACGATGCTGGAGGAAATCGTTCGCAGCCGGTCTTCACGAACTGCGAGGAGTACTTGTCCTTGAATGCTGCCTGCTGGCCGTCTGCGGTGCCTGAGTGGTCCGCCGACACGCCCGAAAGTCAACGCCACTACCACAAGGCCGCCAAAAAGTTAGGTCTGGGAGCCAGCTTGCACGGTGGTCTCGTGTTCGGGGATGTCGTCGAAGGAGGCGTGGTTGAGATAGTAGAGTTTGGAATACAGGCCGCCCATGGCTATTAGCTCATCGTGGTTGCCAGTCGCAACAACTTGGCCATTCTGAAGCACGATGATGCGGTCGGCCCCCCGGATCGTGGCGAGACGGTGGGCGATGACGAGGCCAGTCCGCCCTTCAAGCAGCTTGATCAGAGCCTTCTGAATCTGCAATTCCGTGTAGCTGTCGATGTTGGCGGTAGCTTCGTCGAGCACGAGGATCTTGGCGTCAGCGACGAGGGCGCGGGCGAAACTGATAAGCTGGCGCTGGCCGAGAGATAAGTTGTCGCCGCGTTCGCCAAGTTGGGTCTCATACCCGTCGGCGAGGCTCATGATGAAGTCATGCGCGCCGACCGCCTTCGCCGCCTCGATCACCTTGTCGCGCGTGGCTTCCGTCTTCTGGTATCGAATGTTCTCGAAGACCGTCCCGGTGAACAGGAATGGCTCCTGCAGCACCATGGCGACCTGGCGGCCGAGCGATTCTTGGGTGAGGTCGCGCACATCATGCCCGCCGACCAGCACCTGACCCTGCTGAACATCATAGAAGCGGTGGACCAGGGCCATCGCACTCGATTTGCCAGAACCGCTCGGTCCGACCAGTGCGACCGTCTCGCCGGGGTTGACCCTGAAGGAGACATTTTTCAGAACCGAACGGTTCGAATCGTAGCCGAATGTGACGTCCCTAAACTCAACCGAGCCGTCCATTTCGGGCGAAAGTACCTCGGCATTGGGTTTGTCCTGAACATCGATCTTGACATCGAGCACATCGGTCAGGCGCTTGCCTGAGGCCATGGCGCGCTGCATGATCGAATATTGCAGGGTGAGTGAGCGGATCGGGTCAAAGAAGCGCTGGATGTAAAACAGGTAGGCTACCAACACGCCCACATCTATACGGCTATTCACGACCATCGAGCCGCCGACCACAATAACGGCGGCCAAGGCGAGGCCCGTGAGGCCATCGACGATAGGCACCATGACCAGTGCATATCTGGCAGCGATCAGTTGGGTCCTGAGGTTGGCATGGGCCCGGTCGTCAAAAAGAATGAAATTCACCTGCTGGCGATCCATCGACTGTATGGTCCGCACGCCGTGAATGGCTTCGGCCAGCGCGCCATTGACGACGGAATTGGTTTCGTGTGCAGCCATGAAGGCGCCGCGGGCACGCGGCAGCCAGACAATGCGGACGATCACCAGGATCGGCAGAACCGACAGCGTCAGGAGGCCGAGGCGAAAGTCGAGCCACAGCATTACGAAAACGATGCCGAAGAGAAGTGCAACATCGCCTAGGGAATATACCGAGGTTTCCAGGAACTCCTGTATGGAGTTAACGTCGCCTTGCAGGCGCGACATCAGGCGTCCGACCTCAGTCTTGTCCATGAAAGAGAGCGAAACCTTTTGCAGATGGCCAAACATGGCGCGGCGGATGTCGAACAGGACAGCTTCGGCAATTTTCCCATCCAAGGTTTCCTGCATGTAACCGGCGGCGAAATTGACCAAAATCGCCGAAAGGAACGCGCCGACGGCCGCAAGCTGGGCTGAGCGATCGCTCCCTGCCGGGTTCATGCCGTTGTCGATCGCGTAGCGGATGATCAAGGGGATGAGAAGCTGCGTCCCGGTGAAGATCAGCATCGCGACAATCGTGACAACTACCTTTGCCCGATAGGGATGGACGAAGCCCCAGATCCGACGGAGGATGCTCTTGTCGAAAGCCCGGCCGAACATCTCCTCCTCGATCCGGTGCGAGCCGACGACCGCGCGCGGAGGGCGTCTGCCGTCGTCACGTTCGGCTTCGAGTTCGCCGGGGCCTTGGTCCATCAGCGGGCGCCCCCATACTGGGTCATATGCTACCACCTGGGCGCGTCTGGAGATCGTAAAGGGCCCTGTAGCGTCCCCGCTTCGCCAGAAGCTCTTCATGCTTGCCGCGTTCTACGATTTCGCCGTTATCGACAAAAAGGATCTGATCGGCATGCATAAGCGCACTCAGCCGGTGCGCGATGATGATCGTCACCCGATCCTTGGCGAAGCGCCGCGTCGCCGCGCGAATGCGCTGCTCGGTGCCGGCATCGATCGCGGCCATTGAGTCGTCGAAAACGACGACAGAGGGGCGCAGCATCATGGTGCGAGCAATCGTGAGACGCTGGCGCTGGCCGCCAGAGAGAGAAACGCCGCGTTCGCCCACGACCGTCTCATACCCTGCTGGGAGCCCGAGGATGTAGTCGTGGAGCTGGGCGAATTCGCCAGCGTGTTCAATTCGCTGTCTCTTCGCCCAGGGGTCGCCATAAGCGATGTTGTTCTCGATCGTGGTGGTGAATAGGAACGCATCCTGCTGTACAACGGCAACCGCCTTGCGAAGGCTCTCGAGGGTGACATTGCGTATGTCCTGGCCGTCCAACGTGATGGCGCCACCGGTCACGTCGTAAAAGCGGGGGATCAGATGAGCCATCGTCGATTTGCCGGAACCCTGCGGACCGACGATCGCGATCGTCTCGCCTCTCCGGGCCTCAAAGCTGAGGTTCTTCAGAATGGCGCGGTTTTCGACATTGGGGTACGCAAATGAGACATTGTGGAAGCGTAGAGTGCCGTCGCTTATCTCAAGCGGTCTGGCCTCGAGAGCATCCCTGATCGTGATCTCCTGATCGAGGAGACCGAAAAGCCGCGAACCGCAGCTGGAAGCGCGGGCAAAGGCATTGACCATGAGGCCGATCTGGCGGACTGGCATTTGCAGGATGGTCATGAAGGTCAGGAAGGTCGCCATGGTTCCGACGCTGATCTCGCCAGCGACGAGCTTGTTGCCACCGATCCAAAGCACCAATCCCATTGCGAAAAAGAAGGACAAGGTCATCGCCGACGTGCTGGGTACGTAGATGTCAACGAGATCGTTGGCGAGGGCGAGCGCGGTCTTGGAAGCGCGGTCGAACTTCAGCATCTCATAGGATTGAGCCGCAAAAGCGCGGACCACGCGGATGCCTGCGAGATTTTCCTTCATCACGCGGCTTAGTACCGAAAGGCGCTCATAGAGGTCGAGCCAGGTGGCGCGCAGCCTAAGCTGTGTGGTCGATGAGCGCCAGGCGACAAAAGGCACGAAGCTCAGCGCGACCAGGCCGAGCATGAGATCGATCGAGATCATCATGTAGGCGCCGATCCCGATCAGCATGGTGAGCAGGACCACGCGAACGAGCGCGGTGGAAAAATACATCCGCACGCCTTGGAGATCGAGCATTCCGATGGTGATCAGATCGCCTGAATGGACCCGATCGTGAAAGGAAAAGCTGAGACGCTGGATCTTGTCGTAGTAGGCGAGCCGCAGTTCGTACGCGACATGATGCCCGACGGCTTCGGCAAAATAGTTCTGCGCCATCGTGAAAAGGCCGCGTAGCGCGCTGACGGCGAGCAGCAGGAGAGCCGGGGTCCAGAGCGCTTGTCCTGCCGCGCTCCCGGCGACACCGCCCCCGATGGCTGTCTGGGCCTGGTCGACAGCCCGGCCGAGAAGCTGGGGAATGAGCAACTGGAGGATTGCCGCCATGATCGTCGAGCCCATAGCGAAGGCGACCTGCCAGGGATGCCGAAAATTCATACGCGTTATGCGCAACAGCGTACTCAAATCCCGGCCCCAGCGCGCCGCTTCAACATGAGTCAACGAATTCAGAGCGTTCGTTGCGCTGCCGACAGCATCACTGTTCACGGGTGTATTCCCGACTGCATTTTGCGCCTTCGTGGAAAGCCGAAGGACGCATCATCAAAGGCGACCGCCATTGTTAATCCCGTCCTCAACCTGCAGCCGTGCCCGTTCCCAGAAGCCGAGCCGCCGCTTCACCTACTGGCATGTCGATCACCGTTATTCCGCTTGACGCAAGGAAACGCGCTTCGTTTCTGGTCAGGGTTTCCGCGTCCATTACAGTGCAATATGGACCGCAGGAGCGCTTCATGATCTGTCTGGCGTAGGTGCGCAGCATCTGATCGTTGAAGCGGCAGCCAAGGAAGAAAAATCCACGGGTGATCCGCCGTTCCTTCACCACGTCTGGGATCGGTGTCTGGATATCAATTTCGGTCAGGACTTCGACATAGTCGGAATCTGCGACGAGAAAGTTTTGCGAGGGCCTACTACTCCCGTGAGGTGCATAGAGGACCGTCTTTGCCCCCGATCGAGCATCGAGCTCCCTCCCGGACAAATCGTAGGTTTTTGTCCAAATGTTGCCGATTTCGTTCGCCCGCGTAACGCCTTGTATCTCAACGACGTCCGTTCGGCCGGTCTCCACGAGAGCGGTGCGCATCGCGCTGTCATACCAGCTGTCGATGATGAGGGAGAGCGGCAGCCTTGCGAGCCAGGCGTGGAGGAGGGTTGGGCTCACCGGCGCTGCGAATATGTCGGTCATCCAAGCTTGAAGCGTCCGGCGATGCCGGCGCTGTTCGATGAATTGCGCAACCGACCACATATTGGTGCGGATCCTGGAAGGGGCGGGCGCCCGTGCATTGAGTGCCGCGGCAACGACCTCCGGAGTATGCGGCACAGGCGGTTCCGCACAGTTCAACCCAAGAAGACCCGGACCGAGATAGGGGATCACCTCATCGGCGGCGAGCGCTTCCTTCGCCAAGTCAAGCAGCTTATCGGCAAAACTGTCCCGCACGATGACGAGGTGGTCCGATGTCAGGATCGTGTTCATGCTCGTCTCCTCGCGACGCACCTAGGGGCAGCATCAGTCCTCTTCGGAAACCTTCCTTGCCTCGACAGTGATCGGCAGACGCGTATCCCGTGGAAGATCGGGTAGGAGGAGCCGCCACCCGTTCCTGAGCGTGACCGTTCCGCCCCACAACTCTTCCTTCTCGAGCTTGATGATCGGCTCTTCGAGGTCTTTTTTGGGGACATACGCCGACAAGCCAGCATCGGTCCTGCGGATCATGACTTTCATCTGGCCCTCCCTTCATTGGAATTGCTTTCAGCACTGCAGGACGCCTCGGCTTTGTCGAGGCTCATCAGTTCACGCGCTCGCATGCCGACGACGGTGCCACGGTCGATCCACTCGACCGCATAGATGAAGAACTGCTGGAGAAAAGTGCCGATGTCACGCACATATCCCTCATCGCCCTTCCGCACGAGATCTTCGCCGATCTCCCTGCCAGGATAGGTGCCGTCATTCTTTATGTGGCGAGTAGCACGTACCCGCTCTCCCGGCATGAATCGTGGCGGCCTGCGGATTTCGATCTCCTCTTCGCGTCTGAGCGACATGTCCGTTCCCTGATTTCTCTTGCGGCTGCAGGTTGTGAACAAGGCGTTCCAGGCGTCCTGCGTAGGCAGCCCCAACCATGTCGGCAGCCATGTGGTCACGCAGGAACGCAGGTCTTCGGCACCGGGCATACCGAGGCACATTGCTGCGCATCGAAGACCCCCTCGCATTCGGTGCACTTCTGTGACTCGATCACGTAGCTCTCGCCTTTGAACTTGATCGCGCCGGAAGGACATTCGAATTCGCAGGCGCCGCATTGGGTGCATTGGGATGCGATGATCTTGAAAGCCATTTTAACTCCTGGTCCGAATGAATGAGACAGCTCAGGCCGTCGCCGCGAGTGCGGGAGTTCCAGATGCGGCGGCGCAAATCGCACTGATTGCGGTCTCGATATAGTCATGGGCATAAGCATCGGTCGCTTGTATTCCAGCCTCCGCGAGCTGATCCTGCGGGCAATTTCCAATCTTGGCGCACAGCACGATGTCTACGCCTTCCAGCGCTGCGATGACGCCATCGAGGGTGGCCTCTGCGCTCCGGCCGCCGAGACAATACTGCTCGACCTTGCGATGCCCGACAAAGCTGATGCCTCTCGGCGAGGCTTCGTAAACCTGGAATTCCTTCGCATGGCCGAAATGTTCGTTGACGCGGCCGCCGCCCTTGGTCGCCACCGCGAAGAGGACGGATTTGCCGGGCCTCGCTGCCTTGACCAATCCGATCGCTTCACTTCTGGCCGCCACGTGATCACGGCGCTCCTGCGCGACCAGCTCCCGATAGGCGTTACGCTTGCTGGCATCGTAGGTGACCTCGCCGGGAATCCGGTCGGCCGTGAATTCTTGGCCACGATCCTCGCCAAGCATGCCGACGGCATCTGCCCGGCACTGCCGGCAGTGGCGCATCAACTGGGCGCCGCCTTCGACACGATCCTGAAGAGCTTTCATCTCCATTGCGTTTGGGCCGCGCTGCCCGCTCAGTCCGTAATGCGTGCCGTGTGCCGGGTCCGAAATCAGCGGCATGAGGTTGTGCAGGAACGCGCCTCGCTCCTTGACCCATCTATTCACCTCGATCAGATGCTCATCGTTCACGCCCGGGATCACCACCGAGTTGATTTTGGTGAGGATGCCGCGCGCGGTCAGCATCTCCAGGCCCAACATCTGCCGCTCATGCAGGATCCGGGCGGCTTCGATGCCGACGTAGCGGCGATGGTCGTAAAAGATCCAAGGATAGATCTTTGCACCAATCTTAGGGTCGACCATGTTGATGGTGATCGTCACGTGATCGACGTTCATGTCGGCAAGCTCATCGACACGGTCCGGCAGCGCCAGCCCATTCGTGGAGATGCAAAACTTGATGTCTGGGATTTCCCTGGCGACCCGCGTGAACGTTGCCTTCGTCTTCTTCCAGTCGTAACAGGCATCGCCCGGTCCGGCGATGCCGAGCACGGAAAGCTGCGGCACCTCGTTGGCGACCGCGATCACCTTGCGTAGCGCCTGGTCGGGCTTCAGCTTTTCAGAGGCCACCCCAGGCCGGCTTTCGTTGGCGCAGTCATATTTGCGATTGCAGTAGTTGCACTGGATGTTGCAGCCCGGCGCGACCGCGACGTGCATGCGCGCGAAATAGTGATGCGCCTCTTCTGAAAAGCAGGGGTGATCCTTGATCTTCTCCCAGACAGCCGGATCCGTGTCGTCGGGCTTTATCGACGAGCCGCAGGACGAAGAGGCGCAGCCACCAGCTTTCATGGTGCCAAGCAACTGGTCACCGAATGTCGTGCTGAGGCTCTCAAGCGAAATTGCCGGTGCGGACATGAACGGCTCCGTTGCTGCGTGATGTCGCAGTCCAAAGCGCAAGAGCTATGCCAGCTCAAAGAGCTGTTTCGGTTCACGAATGGGCTTGTCGTGTCAGATTCCTTCGGATTGCTCCGACAAACCTTTGTCGGGCTTACGACAGTGGACAAGCAAATAGGGTCGCGAGGCTAGCAGCCTCGGGCGCGCAGAGTGTGAGCGAGACCACTCCGGGCTGCTTACGGTTGACGTCATCACGACGTCTAGAATTTCTTCACCACGATACCATGCCGGCGCAGGGCGTAGCCGACTTGCCGCGGCGTGAGGCCGAGGATACGAGCCGCCCTGGCCTGAACCCAACCGGCCTTGTCCATCGCGTCGATCACCCGGTCGCGTTCCGCCAGACGCGGGGGACAAGCGGGATCGTTCGGATCGCCGGCCGTAAGGGGAGATATCTTGCCTGCGGAGGCACCGATGCAACTGGCCGGCAGCCGCAATCCGACCGGCACTGCGTTGACCCGTGCGAGATCGTCGACGGCATTGCCGCCATTCGAGCGGTCGGCTCGCTTCCAGAGGAGCCAGGAAAGGCACTGGCCCTTCTTACAGGCGAAATCGGATGGAGTGATCGTCCTTGAGCGCGCAAGTGTGGCCGTCCTTTGGACGCAGTTCTCCAGCTCGCGGACGTTACCAGGGAAGTAACATTGCGAGATCAGGTCAAGCGCCGGCGCCGCGAAGGCTAGTGCGCGATCGTTCTCCTTGTTGAACCGGTTGAGGAAGGCGTTCGCAAGGCGTGGAATATCGCCGGGTCGCTCTCTGAGCGGCGGCAGGATAATTGGCACGACATTGATGCGGTAATAAAGGTCGGCCCTGAACTCCCCTTTTATGACGGCCGTCTCGAGGTCCTTGTTGGTGGCGCATATGAGGCGCACGTCGACCTGTAGCGTTTTGGTGCCGCCGACTCGCTCCAACTCGCCTTCCTGCAAGACACGCAACAGCTTGGCTCGAAAGGCCGGCGAAATCTCGCCGATTTCATCAAGTAGCAGCGTTCCCTCATTTGCCAATTCAAAACGACCGGCGCGCTGGGAGATAGCACCCGTGAAAGCGCCCTTTTCATGCCCAAACAGTTCTGACTCCAGAACGCTTTCAGACAGTGCGGCGCAGTTCAATTTGACGAAAGACTTCTTCCTCCGACGTGAGAGCTTATGGATGGCCTGCGCAAAGAATTCCTTGCCGGTGCCGCTTTCACCCCGCAGAAGCACGGTGGAATTGGTCCCTGCTACGACCGAGACGGTTTCGAGCACCTGCTTGAGTGCGGGGCTTTCCCCGATGATCCCGTCGATTTTGGCATCCGCATGCCGGGCAGGGTCGTAGGTCCTCCCCTCGTTGGGCGATTTCTCCGGTCCCGATTGCTCATGGCCACACCGCTGACGATCTGTACTCAGGGCGCGATGGAGGCGGATGGTCCGGCCGACAAGGTTGGCGACCATCGTCAGGAAATAAATGGCCTCGTCGTCGCGAAAGTCGGTGGCGCCGTCTCCGGCGCGGTCGATCGACAATGTCCCAAGGATATCATGATCAGCCTTTAGCGGGATACCGATAAAGGCAATTGGGATGGTTCCGATGCTCGAAGACGTTTGAAGGTCAGCCTGAAATAGTTCGGACTTGCGCACGTCCGGTATGAAGAGCGGCGTCCCCGTAGCGACGATTTGATCTGTTACGGCCTGTGGTATGACGCGGCGAGTGCCTGATTGACGTACGTGGGTATTGCCGGCAGTCGCGGCAATCTCCAGCTCTCCTTCAGCGTCCAGGACGACGATTGCTCCGTGACGCATCTGCAGAAATGAAGGCAGGACGTTCACGACATTGGCGAGCGTAATCTCCAGCTCGCTGGGGGCGGTCAGCACCTTCGATATCTCGTAGAGTCCTCTGAGCGCGATATCTGATTGGGGCATGCTTTTGATGGGCGGTTCAGGGCGGGTCTCCCGAGGTCCAACCTCGTCGACCCGATCTTGCGGTCCGTGGGTCATGGAAACACCTCAGGGGTTGTCGTCCAGAGTGCTCCTCCTTTTTTATCTGAATTCTGAAAGCACAGTATTCACGAGCTTCTCTTCGTCAAAGCGACGATCGAAGCAAAGAAAATAGACTTGGCGTTGGGCGAGACCTAAACTGTATCAAGATCACCCCTCTTAATACGTGCGTGCGTCGGTCATCCGAATTTGAAGAGGACTCCGAAACCGCCGCGTGGATAGTTCCACTCGATCTCGCCACTGGTCTCACACAAAATCCGGCAGGTGCCGCACTCCATGCAGCCGTCAGCAGTGATCTCCACTTGACCTTTGTCGTTCAACTCATAACATTTCGCCGGGCAGACGTGGGTAAGCGCGAGCAAGTTCGCGCTTGGCCTCTCGTGCGGTCGCACTTTGATATGCGGACGGCCGGAATCCACCAAGTAGCGGTTCTGGTAAAGCTTGTCCTCGACACGTGACTTTGTCACTGCGATCGTCATTTCGTCTCCCTTCAGCGCCACGCCAATGCAAGGCGGACCGCGTCGCTGACCAGCCCCCAACGCGAGCGCGCCTTGATGAAGGCCGCCGTGGTCGCCTTTTCCTTCTCGATCTTCGGAGTGCCGTCGACACGCATGAAGTTCTGCGCGGCTTGCGACATCAACCGCGGATAAGTTGTGAAGTAATTGCAGGAATTGGTGTGGAGCAAGGCCGGCATATCTTTGTATTTCTTTAGGTCCTTGACCACGAAGGACTTGTCCAGCATGGCTTTGTAAAGAGCGAGATTTCGTTTGGTCATAGGAGCGTTGCGGCTGTTGACCTCGACGATTGCCTCAGCCGCGATGCGGCCGGAGGTCATGGCGAGGTTCGAACCCTCGCGGTGAATGGCGTTGTTCAGTTGCGCGGCATCGCCGACCACGACCCAACCATCGCCAAACAGCTGCGGAATAGCCTTGTAGCCGCCTTCGGGAATGAGGTGTGCGGAATATTCTTTCACTTCCGAGCCGGCGATCAGCGGCCGGATCGAAGGATGGCTCTTTAAGGCATCAAGGAGAACGTAGGGGCTCTCGACCATCCCGGCAAAATCGGAGACGAGGCAGCCAATGCCCAGTGAGATCGACTCCTTGTTGGTGTAGAGGAAGCCGAGCCCGGCCATGCTGCGGGAGGTCGTGCCCACCGCCTCGATCACGCAGCCTTCATCGCCCTTGACGCCGAACCGCTGCTCAATGACCTCTTCGGGCAGGAAATGCATTTCTTTAACGGCGAGCGCCACGGTTTGTGGCTTCGGCATCTGGCGCAGGCCGGCTCGCGTGCCAAGCAGTCCGCAGACACCTTCTGCGAGAACGACCACGTCCGCGTAGATGGCTCCGCCGGCCCGATCTGTGCGGACTCCGACCACCCTGTCCTTGGCGTCACGGATGAGCTCCGTCACGGTCGTCTCGCACAGAACCGTCGCGCCGGCCTCGCGCACCTTACGCGAAAACCATTTGTCGAACTGGGCACGGATGATTGTGTATCGGTTGGGCTTGGCCTCATTGAAGTCGTCCGACCGATAGTGAATCCCGGTATGGGATGTGTCGTCCATCACCCAAAGCCGCTGTTCAACCAAATGCCGCTCGAGAGGCGCATCGTCCCTGAAATCGGGGATGATCTTCTCCAGCATGTTCGCGTACATGATGGCACCTTGGACATTCTTGGAGCCCGGATATTCACCGCGCTCCAACTGCAGCACCTTTAGGCCATGGCTGGCCATGGTGTAAGCAGCTGCGTTTCCGGACATGCCTGCCCCAACAACAATGGCGTCGAAGTTTTCCTCGATCATGTCCGTCCCTTAGCTCGCAAGCTTATCGCGACTGTGGGGCGACAGCCGCCGGGTGAAGGCTTCCGTCAGTGCGGGCAGGAAGCGGATCGCGTCGGTGACGATTCCGAGGTGAGCGAAATCGAAAATCGGCGCGTTCGGGTCGGTGTTGATGGCCACGATGAGATCCGCCCCCTCGACGCCAACCCGATGCTGGACGGCGCCGGAAATCCCGGCCGCTATGTAAAGCTTCGGCCGGATGGTCTTGCCAGTCTGGCCGATCTGCCGATCAGCTGGCATCCAGCTCTTCTGGACTAACGGGCGCGAACAGCCATGCTCGGCGCCGATTGCTCGCGCGAGGTTCTTCACAAGCTGCAGGTTCTCCGCCGCGCCAAGACCAAGGCCTCCCGCAACCACGACGTCGGCATAGGCAAGGTTTGCCTTTGCCGACTGATTGTCCGGCAGGAAGCCGAGGACTTTGGTAGCGATCTCGTCCTCGGCAAGCGAGAGCTTGTGCCGGATGACACGCCCGACCGGTTTATCCGTCCGCTGCGGCATGGGCATGACCCTTGGCCGCACTGTCGCCATCTGAGGGCGGAAATTGAGCGTATAGATCGTGCACAACAAGGAACCGCCGAAAGTCGGACGCGTGGCGGCGAGCGAACTGTCGGTATCCACATCGAGTTCGGTGCAGTCGGCCGTGAGCCCTGTCTGCAAGGTCGTCGCCACGGAGCCGGCAAGATCCCTGCCGAGTGTGGTGGCACCGAGAAGAAGGATTTCGGGTTTGTGGGTATCGACCAGATCCGTCATCGCCTTGGTGAAAGGCTCGTTCCGATAGTCGGCGAGCAGGGGCGCCTCGGCGATGTAGACAAGGTCAGCACCATAGGCGAATGCTTCGGCAACGGCGTTCCCGACGGCCTCTCCCGGCGGTCCGAGCACGACGCCTGCAAGCTGGACCTGAAGCTTGTCTGCTAATTTGCGGCCTTCGCCGAGCAGCTCGAATGATACGGGGTGGACCTGGCCGCGTTCGAGCTCGATGAAGACCCAGACGTGCCGGTAGTCCTTGAAATGGGCGGGCAGCTCCTTCTTTATGCCGGCGCGGCCGGCGGCAGGGCGAGGGGTTTCTCGGTTCGCGGTCGACATCGTTTTGCTCCTTGCCGTCACGCGCCGCCGTTGAAGGCGAGTTCATGTTCCAGCGCCGGCTGGCGGGTGAAGATTGCGGTGATGAGTTCGTCAGCGACATCGCGCAGGGCCTTCTCGGCGGTGTCGATTAGTGCCGCCTTTTCAGCTCGCGCAGGAGGGGCGAAAACACGCTTGACGACCGTCGGTGAGCCGCGCAGGCCGCATTTGGTGAGATCCTCGATGCCGGCGTCAGCCGCACTCCATTTCAAGACCTGGCTGCGCGCGGCGCACAAGGCGTCGTGGATCGAGCCCCGGCGGATCTCGTTTGTGCCTTCCAGCATGGTGATGAGACAAGGCAGCCTGCTCTTCAGCATCTGTGTGCCGCCTTCGGAGCGGCGCTCGACCTTGATCTCGCCTGCAGCAAGGTCAATAGAGGGGATCTTCGCGACATAGGTCAGTTGCAGGAGTCCGAGGCGCTTGGCGATGCCGGGCCCGACCTGGGCGGTGTCGCCATCGATCGTCTGCTTGCCGGTGAAGACGAGGTCTGGCGTGCCGAACGTCTCGCCGACCTTCGCGATTGCCTGGGAAAGGGCGAACGAGGTCGCCAGCGTGTCGGAGCCGGCAAAATAGCGGTCGGTCAAGAGCACCGCTCGGTCGGCGCCGTAGCCGAGCGCCTTGCGCAGCGCGTCCTCTGCCATGGGCGGACCCATGGTGAGCACAGTGACTTCGCCGCCATAGGCATCGCGCAGTCTGAGCGCTTCTTCGAGGGCGAACAGGTCGTAAGGGTTGATGATGGTCGGAACACCCTGGCGCATGATTGTGTTCGTCACCGGATGGACCCTTATCTGTGCCGAGTCCGGCACCTGCTTGATGCAGATTACGATGTGCATTGGCGGTTTCTCTAGGCTCCTGTCCGGGTGCGGGCATTGCGGTTATCTCCTTGATCCGCATAATTCGTGCCAAGTCTCTTGCGCTGCCCCCTTTCCTACAACTTCGGCTGGTTGCTTCTGACGGCGCTGTGGTGTTGACCGGATTTGTCGGCTGCTCGACATTGTCGCGTCGCAACCCTTGTCGCCGCTCATTCCCGTCCGAACCGCTTCAGTACCGAGTCGAACGGGACAAAGGTGTGACCCGGCGCGGCAGGTTTGTTCGGATCGTGGTCCTTGAGCACCTTGAAGACCCGATGCGTGAGCGGCGAGGAAATCGCAAAGTCCTCGTAAGCGCGTTCGAGCGTCGCGCGCACCCTCGCGGCAATCACCTGGTCGGGCAGACCGGAGAAATCTTCTTCGGCAAGGTATTGGCCCACGCGCTTCATTATATGGAGCCGCGAGACATTCAGCACCTTGGGGTCATAGGAGACGCCAAGGACTGAGAAGAACTCCTCCGCGGCCGACAGGCGCTTCAGTCGTGCGAGGATGTCTGTGACATCGATGGGGCGGCTGTCAGCGGAACAATTCATTGCATTCTCCCTGGTCGCAAAACTGTGGCCTTTGCGCGCGCGCGCACGGCTGACCTGGACCCGCACAGCTCGAGGAGGGACGCCTCGCTGCACATCCTATCGTAGAGCTCGACCAGTTGAGTTGCAGTGAGCGTCGATTTGGTCTCGGCCGCCTCGCGCCGGACGCGGGCCACCATCGCGGCTGCCAGATCCGGGTCGAGATCGCGACCGCTTTCGCTCAGCACATGGGCAATCGCAGTGGCGCCGGAATGCTTGCCGATGACGATCCGCCGGCAGCGGCCCACGAGAGCCGGATCAAGCCCCTGATAAGTACGCGAGTCCTTCAGCAGCCCTGCGACGTGAATGCCGGATTCGTGGGTGAAAACATCGGCGCCGACGACCGGCTTAGTGGCCGCGGTCTGCCGGCGGGCGGCCCAGGCCACCTCGGCGGCGAGGCCGGGCAATGCGGTCAGCTCGATGCCGGTATCCGCGCCGCCGAAGACCGCCATCGCGGCGGCCACCTCTTCCAGCGCGGCATTGCCCGCACGCTCGCCGAGCCCCAGGACGGTGACGGAGGCATGGCGCGCGCCTGCGCGGATCGCGGCTAGCGTGTTGGCGCCAGCAAGTCCGAGATCGTTGTGCGCATGAAATTCAAGGTCGATTGGAGACCGCGCCACGAGCTGGGCGACAAGTTCGAAGGTCGAAAACGGGTCGAGAACACCGACTGTGTCGGCCAGCCTCACGCGGCTTGCGCCGGCGCGTGCGGCCGTCTCGATGACGCGGGCGAGATGATCCCGATTGGCCCGCGAGGCATCCTCGCACCCCACCGCGACGAAGAAGCCGGCGGCGGCGGCGCGCCTGACCATATCATCGATGACCTGGAGCGCTCCCGCCTTGTCGAGGCCGAGCTTGGCGGCAAGTTGGATGTCCGACGCAGGCAGCGACAAATTGACCGCTTGGACCCCGCTCTCGATCGCTGCATCGAGATCCAACGACGTCATCCGGCACCAGGCCATGAGCCGAACCGGAAGACGCCGCGCGACCACGGCGCGAATTGTTTCGATCTCGTCGACGCCCATGACCGGCGTGCCGATCTCGATCTCTGTGACGCCGGCCGCCGCAAGAGACTCAGCGATCTCCAGCTTTTCCGTCGTGGTAAAGGCGACGCCCGGCGCCTGCTCGCCATCGCGCAATGTCGTATCGTTGAGAGAGACATGACGGGTCATGACCGGTAGCCTGTTCTTCTGCCGCTCACGCATAGACCGGATTACCCGGCCCAGAACCGAAAAAGCTGCGCAGCTTCCCCACGATTGCCGGCATGACCTCGAGCACCCGGTCGATATCCTCTTCGCTGTTGTCCCGCGCCAAGGAGAAGCGGACTGCCGCGTGCGGCGTTTTCATCGCGCTTAGGACATGGCTTGGTTCCAGAGAGCCGGAGGTGCAGGCCGAGCCAGAGGAACACGCTATGCCAATGCGGCTGAGGAGAAGTGGAATTCCATCACTGTCGACATGTTCGAAGGAGATGTTTGCGGTGTTGGGCAACCGTTGCAGGGGATCACCAGTGACACAGGTGCCTGGGATGCGCTGGAGGATCCCGCCCTCCAGACGATCGCGGAGCGACTTTACCCGTGTGGTCTCGTCGTCCATGAATTTCAAGGCGAGTTCGGCCGCCGTGCCGAGCCCGGCTATGCCGGGCGTATTCTCGGTGCCAGCACGCCGGTTGTGTTCTTGGTGACCCCCCTTGATCAGCGAATGGAAATTGACGCCACGTTTTACGAAAAGCGCACCGATCCCTTTCGGCCCGTGCAGCTTGTGGCCGGAGAGCGACAGCATGTCGATTAAGGTCGACTTCAGGTCCATCGGAAGCTTGCCGACCGCCTGCACAGCATCCGTATGGAAAAGGGCGCCCACTTCCTTGGCCAACTCGGCAAGCCTGGCCACGGGGAAGATCACACCAGTCTCGTTGTTCGCCCACATTATGGAAACGATTGCCACCCTTGGGGTCAGGGCGGCCATATAGGCGTCGAGGTCGAGCCGGCCAAGGCAATCCACCGGGATCCTGTGCACCTTGACGCGGCGGGTCTTCTCAAGATGCGCGCAGAGCGTCAGCACGGCGGGATGCTCGACCGCGGACGTCACGATCTCGGTTCGGTTGGGCGCCGCCTCGAGCGCTGAAAGAAGCGCTGCATTGTCGCTTTCTGTCCCACCCGAGGTGAAGGTGATCTCATCGTCGAACTCTGCGCCGATCAGCGCTTGCAATTGCCTCCGCGCATTTCTCACCGCCGCACTGACTGAGGCGCCAAGAGCGTGCGCCGACGAAGGGTTGGCGAATTGATCCCTAAAGAACGGCAACATCGCTTGCAGGACCGCAGGATCGACCCGTGTGGTTGCGTTGTTGTCGAGGTAGACAGGCTTCATAGGTGCGATCCTCAGTTGACCAGAATGACGCGGCGCGGACCGACTCGTTGAGCCTCTGGCGCATGCCGTTGATGATAATGGGCCTGAACTGGCAGCCCGCGCAGACGCCGGAGTGTTGACGCAGACCGGATCTCCGTCGATATGGACATCTTCGCGGTGCCCGTCGTCAGCCCGCAGGTAAGGATGCGAGCGCGATAACGTGTTCGATGAGCCGAATTTGGCACAGCAGCGCGATCTGTCCGCAAGCAGCTCGGGTGACACCAGGACCAGAGCTGTTTCGGGAGGGGCGTTCTTTGCACCTTACCGGAAGCGAATGGCGGTCCCGAGATCCGTTTTCCTTGGTCTTTAGGACGGGGACATCTGTCGTGCCGGCCATATAAGTCTCCTCTGCCGCAAAATGAGTCCGACGGCCGCATAGGCGCTTCGGGCGTTTAACTGAAGGACTTGCCGCAGCCGCACTTCTCGCGCGCATTGGGGTTATCGAAGACAAAGCCGGAAGATTCGAGCCCGGTGAGGAAGTCGACGGTCATGCCGGCGACATGTGGTTGGGAACCCGCGTCCACGAACAGCTTGATCCCATTTGTGCCAGTGATCGCGTCGCCCTCGCGCGACACGCTCTCCAGGCCCATTAAGTATTTGAAGCCGGCGCAGCCGCCGGCCTCGACCATGATGCGAAAGCCTTCCGCCGGCTCGCTGGCGCGGGAAAGAGCAGTCTTGAAGGCGGCAACAGCGTTGTCGGTGAGCGTAATCATGGCTCCATTCTCCTCAGTCCGGGACCTGCTTGCGCATCACGTCGCATGCACCGTGCCAAAGCGAAGAAACGTTTCAACACAGCGCGGCATCTCTGACACTGCCGTGCTTCTTGTGAGTGTATTGCTGCGAAGCTGTCGGCCAACCGACACGTACTGTCGGGTTTGTCGGGATCGCCACGAGGGATGTTGGGCCTGAGTTCTTGGTTGAACTCACATCAGCAAATACAGAACGTCTTCTGAGCTTGCTTCGGCGCAATTGGCACGGTTTTTGAAGCTCCGTTTAGGCGAGGCGGCAAGAGTATGCCGATCCACAATCATGCCGTGGGTGCCCTCGCGATGGATGGGGCGAAGCAAGGGGGCAACATGTCAGGACCGGGTCAGATACGCCTTGTTTGGCAAAGCAGCGCCGCCCGTGGCATCCGAATGCCCGCCTGGCCGATTGCGACAACACCCATACTCGCTCACCACCGCCCAGTAGCCGCCGACAGGCTCGATGCGATGCTGCCATCGGCATGTGCATGCTCGCCGGTTTTGGCGCGGGTGCGACGCCGTGTGCACGCTGTCCAGCGACACTTTGTTCATGGGCCAGCAGCAGATCAGGGGCGAGCATTACGGCCGCCCTATCGGCTGAAGATTCCCCGGCAGGGCAGCTGATCCTTAAACGTAGGTAGAACCAGGGGTAAGACATGGACCAGCGCGAGAAACCGTCGCCGGATGAAATACGGTGTGCGTGCGAAGACAATCCGAAAATCCGGGAGCATGATCTCGCCGCTCGATTGGGCATTTCGGAAGCCGAATTGGTCGCGGCGCATTGTGGGCACGGCGCGGTGCGCATCAAGCCGCGCGTCGATGATCTGCTGACCGGCCTCGAAGCGGTCGGCGAGGTGATGGCGGTCACCCGCAACGAAAGTGCCGTGCACCAAAAGATCGGCGTCTACGACAAAGTTGTCACCGGCAACCAGCATGCCATGGTGCTCGGCGACGAGATCGACCTGCGCATCTTCCCGAAAGCGTGGGCGTATGGCTTCGCCGTCGAGAAGCGCGAGGGAGCCGAGATCCGCCGCAGCCTGCAATTCTTTGATGCCACCGGCGAGGCGATGCACAAAGTACATCTCAGGCCCGCCTCGAACCTGCACGCCTATCAGAATCTGGCGGCAGAGCTCGCATCCTCCGACCAGGAGCCGATCATATCGGTCGAGGCGAGCGGGGCGCGCGATAACGCAGTGAGTCCAGACCAAGCCGCCACGGTCGACGACCTACGCGAGCACTGGAGCCGGCTGAGCGACGTGCATCAGTTCTACCATATGTTGAAGGCACTGAAGCTCAGCCGCTGCCAGGCGATGCGTATGGCCGACGAGGATTACGCCTGGCTGCTCGACAATGATGCCGTCGGCGCCCTGTTCCAACAGGCGGCCGAAGACGAGATGCCGATCATGTGCTTTGTCGGCAATCATGGTTGCATCCAGATCCATTCCGGCCCGATCAAGTCGGTCAAGCAGATCGGGCCGCGGATCAATGTGCTCGACGAGACCTTCCATCTGCATCTTAGGACCCATCACATCCGCGAGGTCTGGGCCGTGCGCAAGCCGACGAGGGACGGTCACGTCACGTCCATTGAAGCCTATGGCGCCGACGGCAAGATGATCATCCAGTTCTTCGGCACGCGCAAGGAAGGCGAACGCGAGCGCAGCGACTGGCGGTTTCTGGCCGAGAGTCTGCCACGCGTTCCCGGTCCGACCGACAGGGATGTGTAGAGCCGACAGGCCCTCGGATTGAACCGGTCGCCATAGGACTCGGCACCACGTTCCGACAGCGGCTCGCGAGGAAATATAGGTCCATGTGCGATAGAGCTTGCCGTCGCAGCGCATACGCACGGTTAGGTGTGCACGCCGGAATTGTCCGCATCGATACAGTCAAGCTCGTCGTCGGCCGGACCGCTCCGCACGAGTGCATCGCCGTCTAGCCGGAGATCCTTGCAGCGGCTGCGAGCGATACAACGCATACGCCATCAGCGCCGAATCGAAGCGCGGCTCGACCTTGTTGATAATTTCGATCATCGCGCGCAAGCGCCGCCGGGTCTTGTCGGACCGCACCCGATCCTTGCGCGGGATCGCGTCGTTGCTCAATCCGGGCCGTGCGAACGATCTCCTCGCTCATCGACCGGAAGGCAGTGCAGCAGCAGGCAGGCCGAACAGCCCGATGTCGCGGACTCGACAAAACCGACCGTGGATGTCGGTTGTCGGATGTTGTCCTAAGAATGATGGACAGGTGATCATCAACTTAGCGGCGGCGGGCCCAGTGCAGGCTGGCGTCGCTTGGTGCAGCGCCATGGGTACGCCTATCCGGCACGCGACTTGCTTCGACGATTTGATCAGCAGGGCATCAGCAGTGCGTCACGGAGCTCAGCGGTGATGACCAGCCTCTCAACCCCAACGGGGATAGCGGCGGCTTTGCTTCATGACCGCAGAGCGGCGGAGATGCCCCTTCTGATCGACTTCGCAACCGATCTCATCCGCGCTGGTGCAGGTGGGCTGTATCAGGCGACAGAATCTAGAAGGCGCCCGACAAGAGACGTGCCCATGCTGGAAATCGACTTTATGAACAGCCGTGCAATCTCAATCGAGCCATGAACGCCAATGTAGAGAAAACAAAATGGCGACCAACCCCGTTCCAGATCATGTCCCACCCGAAATGGTGAGGGACTTCAGCCTGTTTACATCGCCAGGGATGCCACCAACACCCAACGGGGATCCACACGCAGCTGTCGCTTGCGTACATGACGGGCCTCCGATCTTTTACTCCCGCTACAACACGCAAGATGGCCGGGGTACCTGGGTCATCACCCGTGCCGCGGACCAGCGGAGGGTGCTGCAGGACGCAGAGACTTTTTCCAGCCATCGCAGCATCTTCTCCTCCATACTGGGTGAAAACTGGCCGACGATCCCGCTTGAGCTCGATCCACCGGCCCATGGCGTCTTTCGCTCACTGCTCAATCCGCTGCTTTCGCCAAAGCGGGTGTTGGCTTTGGAACCGGCTGTCCGCGAACGGGCGGTCGAGCTGATCGAAAGGATCGCCGCGTCAGGCACAAGCTGCGACGTGATGAAGGATTTTGCATTTCCTTTCGCGGTGAGCACCTTTCTTCGCTTTCTGGGGTTGCCTGATGACCGACTCGATACATTCGTCGGCTGGGGGAAAGATCTGCTCCACGGTGACGATATGGAACGACCTGTGGCTGCCCGGACGATCGTGGCATTCATCGACGAACTTGCAGCCATGCGCCGCGATGAGGCGGTTGACGATTTCATGACCTTTATCGTGCAGGCACAGGTCGAGGGCCGCCGGCTGACGGACACCCAAGTCCGCGGCATCGGCGTGCTTGTCTTCGTCGCTGGGCTCGATACGGTCGCAGCAGCTATAGGCTTTGACTTGGCGTACCTCGCACGCAATCTCAAAGATCAGCAATTGCTGCGGAGCGAACCGGACCGCATCCCGCTCGCAACCGAAGAATTGCTGCGGGCCTATCCGCCCATTCAGTTGATCCGCGTGGCCACGAAAGATATCGACTTCGAAGGCGCGCCGATCCGGAAGGGGGACTATGTTTCCTGCGCCACTATGATTGCCAATCGTGACCCGGCGGAATTCGAATGCCCCAACGCTATCGATTTGGAGCGGGAGGACAACCGCCACGCAGCGTTTGGCTATGGTCCCCACCGTTGCCTTGGCTCACACCTTGCCCGGCGGGAGATTGTCATTGGCCTGGAGGAGTGGCTGGCGCGCATTCCGGCTTTCAAGATCAAGCAGGGTACGGCACCGATAACTTCTGGCGGCCATGTGTTCGGGATCGAAAATTTGATCCTGGACTGGTCTTAGGCCCGCCCCGAGCCGGGCACAAACAATGGAGGCAGTGCCATGCGCATCATCGTCCAAAAGGCCAAATGCCAGGGCCACGCGCGATGCGCGGCGCAAGCGCCTGACATCTTCAAACTCGATGATGACGGTTACATCCTGCTTGGTGACATTCAAGTTGCGGAAGGGGAGGAACTGCCTGCATCACGAGGCGTGCGATCCTGTCCTGAACGTGCGCTGGAACTCACTCTCTGACGCTCTGAATCAGACGTCATTCAACCGTGAGTCTGGCGGCTTGAACCATGTGGCCACTCAGCACGGTCCCGCACGGTTCACGTCCAACTCTGCGGGGGCATTTCCCGCGCCTGTGTTCCCCGTGAGCGCAAACGGCAGGGCCGGGGTTCGCGAAACGCCTCCTTCCAATCACAGAATTTGCGACAGAGCCGAGTGAACCAGACGAAAATTGCCGAACTACTCGACCGCGAGGCGATCGGCGACTGCGTATACCCGAAGAACTGCCCGACCCATGTTGCGGCAGGCCGGATCTCGGCATGATTTGATAGGACAAACCAGGAGAACGCACCATATTTGCCCAACATTATGCCCGGCTCAGCACCGGCCAATGGCCGCAGATCGAGCTGGAGAGGAGGTTCGACCAGCATGTGCTTGCCTGTGTGCTTTCACGTGCGCTCGAGGAGATCGAGGCCGGCGAGGCGACTGTGACGGAGGCAACCGGACTTTCGCGCGCCGAGCTGCGCGATGTCCTGGCCCGCTGTTTTCCTGCTATTCCTATCAACGCGTTTGCCTTGAAAGAGGTGAGCGAGCCCGAGCCGGATCTGGAGGAAGAACTGCTGCATGGACTGCTGTTGGCGCATGCCCGTCCTGGCGACCCGACGAGCGCCCGCTTCGCCAGGATCATCGCCCGGCGTGCCATGCGCAATGACCACCTCTGGCAGGAGCTTGGCCTTTTTAATCGGACCGAGCTCGGCCGCCTGCTCGCCTCGCATTTTCCGACGCTGGCGGCCGGCAACACCCAAAACATGAAATGGAAGAAATACTTCTACCGCAAGCTCTGCGAGGCCGAAGGTTTTTCGCTGTGCAGCGCGCCCAGTTGCCGGGAATGCAATGATGTCGAAAGCTGCTTCGGCCCGGAGGAAGGCGAAAGCCGCCTCACACGGATCAAGAACGGCATCGCCTCGGATTGAGAACCGCTTTCGTCTGTCGTACAGCCGCAGCGCTCGCGCCGCGCCATATGTCTCTTACGAACGTAGACTGACGCCTTCGGGGATTGAATGCTGTGCCTGCTGTCCGATTAGTCGCCATACTCACTTCGGCGGGCGCCGTCATGATGGCGGTGCGGGATGCGACCCGCACCATCGCCGCCGAGCAACTGGTGTTCTCCGGGCCGTTGCTGCTCGCCTGCCTGGCGGTTGCGGCGCCTGGGCGGCCGCGGTTCACCGCCGTCATTGTTCGCGCTGGTGCACAGTTTCGCCTCGATCACCCATTGGGGCGGCCAGATTGTCTCCGGCGTCGCCATCAATTTCGTTGCTGCCGGCTCCGCCATCATTCTCGGCCAGGTTCCGGCGGCGCGCGCGCTGGGGTTCCTGGAAGCTTTTCGAACTTTCTGCCTTGCGCCTCCAGCTGAATTTCGCGCGCTCATGAAGGAAGTTGACGGCCCTGGACATACAGTGATGCAAGCATGATCGAACCGCTTATTCGGGGGTTCGAGTCGGGAGAGGGCTACCGCCAATACAGCGCTGTTGTTGAAATAGTCTGCTAACGGACCATTCGCGGTGAGTTAATGCGATTAGATCTCGTTTTGCTTCAACCGAGTTGATGCGCTGATATCAAGGGGTTCAGATAGCCGCATCGGCAGAATTGCCTCTGTCCGCGCACCGTTCAGCTCGTTGCTATCTCATTCGGATGTGTAACGAGCGCCTACTCATCAAGGTTGGCCATGGAGCCTATCGCGTAACGGATCAGGAGGCGACATGACCAAGGTTCGAGGTGACGCGCAAGCAGCCAACGTGACGGCGACAGGCCCTAGTGATCGGAGCGAGCCGTGGGGATGAGATCCAGAGGCATCAGAAATTCGAACTCGTCCAGACAGCTATCGAAATCGCCATTGAAGGTTCGAACTGCTCTATCTTTGCCCACCAAGACGATCTGATATGCGTTCTCTGCCGGGTCAAGCGCCCACCAATAGCCCTCGCGAACTGTCGATGGATCGACGGCGCCCTCCGTTGGCCAGAGGCTGGCATCAAGCCATTGCAGTAGCTCGAATTCTATTAAGTCGAATGGATCGGCATCCCCAACACGATTGGCCATTTGGCCAAAGGAATAAGAACCTACGTCGATGATCTCGGGCCGATCATCCTCCTGCCGAATGCTAATCGCCCACCAATAGCCACTCTGTATCCGCATGACTCCATCTCCAAACGTGTTCGTTCGGCCGCCGACTGCGTGAGCAGGTCAGCGGGCCAGTTGATGTGTTCAAGGAGTTTTGTTGGGCAGCCGTGCTGCTCGTTGTCTACGACGTAAGGGCTCCCCCATCGTCGGTTATCACGCGGCTTAGCCAAGATGCCCAGGGCCGCTTCTCTCAAGGCACGGCATGGAATTTATCCGGCGCGGTCAGGCAGTCAAGAGCGCTACAAACCTAGGCTATGAAGCCAGGGTTAGCTGTCGCTTCGTTCCACAGCTTTCATCCACCGGCACACCTGACCAGTCCTGCCCACCCCACCCGAATCCATGATCACTGGAATGTAGCCAAAGTTAGACTCGCACTTCTGGACGTCGCTCAATATTTATTGGCAGATCTCGACCGGTACGGGGGTAAAATCGAATGTTGGTCGCTCTAAGACGATGTACCCAAGTGCATTCTCGTCTAACCAGTTTTGGAAGCTGAAGCCCTTTTTGTCGAACGAGTAGAACGACCATTCACTCATATGACCTTTGGGCTTTGTGCCAAGCACCGAAATAATGACCCGGCATGCTAGAGGCAAGCCGTGAAGCCAATCGATAATCTGCTGATCGGAGCTTTTGCCGAGGCCGACGCCTCGTTCCCTGTTCGACCTGGTCGGGCAGCCGTACAAAACCTGGCGCCGCCGTGGGTCTGCGGGAGTTGCCAGTGCCGAAGCCGAAATGGTCTCCTCATGCTTTGGCAAACGATCCGTTTAGTGGACTTGCCGATGGTCGTTCACCATACACAGCCTCGATGCCCGTCTTCCGGATAGCCAGACCGACGGCTTTCTCTATCTCCCAAACCACCAGCCGCAATCGCTCCATGGTTCGCGCAGTCCTACGCGGCCCGTCCTTGTCAAGCTTGTAGTCGTATCGGATCTGCGTGTATTCGTTCGCGACCGTGCGTGAGCGGATGAAGTCTTCTACCTCGCTCGGCATCTCCAACCCGAGGTGTCTTCCTTCGTCCAGCATGTCCAAGAAATGATGCTGATAGCCCCGGATGTCAGCCGGTGTTTTTCCTTGGAGAAGGAGGAAGCTTCGCAGGTAGTGCTCTAACAGGCTGTTGAAAAAGGGGCTCGCGGTTGGGGTAGCTCCGTGATTCACTCATTTCGCGAGAATGCGGAGGGTGAATCGTGCGCGG
>NZ_JAMYSJ010000037.1:0-46211 GCF_040321855.1 Mesorhizobium sp. M0227
GCCTCATCTCCAACAAGGCCATCGCCAAGCTGGCAGGCCTGGCTCCTTTCGCCAACGATAGCGGCAAGCGCACCGGCAACAGGCATGTGCGAGGCGGACGCGCCGGGCCGCGTGGCATCCTCTTCATCGTCGCAGCTATCGTGGCCAAATTCGATCCTCATCTCAAAGCTTTCGCTCAACGGTTGCAACAGGCGGGAAAGCCAAAAATGCTCATCCGCATCGCACTCGCCAGAAAACTCCTGGTCATCCTCAATGCAAAAGCACGCGATGCGCGCAACGAGTTCGTAATTGCAACTTGACACCCCAGATAGTCGCTCTCCCCCACTCACGTGGGGGCGAGGAACCCGAGCTAAACCATCACCTGTGCGAGAGAATGTTGACCAGCCGGCCGAACGGATCGCGC
Source organism: Mesorhizobium sp. M0227 (assembly GCF_040321855.1). NCBI lineage: Bacteria > Pseudomonadati > Pseudomonadota > Alphaproteobacteria > Hyphomicrobiales > Phyllobacteriaceae > Mesorhizobium > Mesorhizobium sp. M0227. The sequence goes on from NZ_JAMYSJ010000037.1 coordinate 404, forward strand.
ACATAGAAGCGCCGCACGCTCCAGGGCTCGTCGGCCGGTCCGTATTCGATGGCGAAGCCGGCGGCCTTCATGGCGTCGAGCGCCGCATCGACATCGTCGACCTCGATCGACAGATCCGGCACCGGCGTACCGGAGCCGCCTTGCGCCATGAAGCTGACCTGCACCTGCATCTCTTGATCGGAACCGTAGGTCGCGATCCAGCCAAGGTCCATCAGCACGTCGAGGCCGAGCACGTCCTGATAGAAGCGCTTCGCCGCCGCGATATTAGATGTCTCGATGTTGGCAACGATACGCCGGACTTTCATCGGCCTGCCTTTCATGCCGTGCGCCGCAGCGCCGTCACTTCGATCTCGATCTTCATTTCCGGTCTGTTGAGCTGGCAGACGATCATCGTCGCCGCCGGCCTGATGTCGCCGAACGTCTCGCCGAGGATCGGGAAGACGATGTCCACGAAGGCCTGGTCGGTGATGTAGTAATGCGCCCGCACCACATCGGTCATCTCGAAGCCGCCGTCACGAAGCGCCTTGCCGATCGTCGCCAGGCAATTGCGCGTCTGTGCCTCGACCGTATCGGGCATCGTCATCGTCGCATAATCGTAGCCGGTCGTTCCCGACACGAAACACCAATCGCCCTGCACCACCGCGCGCGAATAGCCGGCGGTCTTTTCGAAGGGCGAACCGGTGGAGATCAGTTGTCGCATGGGGTTCTCGTGAGTTGTGGTGGGCCATTTTGCAGGGAAAGGGCAGATCTGACCATGGGTCAACGCAGAGCGACTGGCGCTGCAAAGGCATTTTTATGTCGGCGGGACAGCACCCCCCTCTGGCCTGCCGGCCATCTCCCCCGCAAGGAGGGAGATCGGATGTCTCGAATGCTTTCGCCAGTTACAAACGGTGCAGAGATAGGCAGAGCGGCCAAGCTGCCGATCTCCCCTTGCGGGGGAGATGCCCGGCAGGGCAGAGGGGGGTGTGAAGGATCGCGGCGAAACAGCTTTTGGTTCACCGCCGAAATGCCTAGTTCGCAGACCCCAGCGCCTTGTCCAACGCCGCCTTCACATCGGCCGGCCATGTCGCCACATCAGGCCACGCCTGCGGCTTGCCATTGTCGCCGCGGCGCGCAAAATAGAGCCTTTGCTTGGCCGGGTCGACCGCCATGAAGCCGTCATTGCCGCCGCAATCATGCGGCACGCAGCCGCTGGCGTAGAAGGCGCCCGAAGCGGTCTTTTCCGTGCCGCCGCCGACCAGCAGGCTGGTCGCCATATCGGGCATGTCCTTGCCCAGCAGCTTTTCGGCTTCCTTGTAGACAGCCTCATTGTGGAAAGCGTCGATGATGTTCTGGTACTTTTCCGGATCGATGTCTTTCCAGTCCGTGCCGGGTTCCGGCATGTAGGTCAGATTGCCCGAAATCGTCAGCCCATCGGTCGGCGACCATTGCAAAGCCGGTTTCTCATCCCCCGGCAACAGATACGGCACGAAATAGATGGCATTGTCGGACACCGCCGAGGGCGGGGCGCCGCACTGGTCCTGCTCGACCATTGTGCTCTGGATCGTGCCACCTTCCGGTTTCCAGACGATCACCGTCGCCGGCCCGCATTGGTTGCCGCCGTCGCCGACATCGAACAGCGCCACCTTGACGCCGCCGACTTCCACGATCCTGTCAAAGAAGACGTCATAGTTGGTGGCCAGCTGCTGGCCGTCATAGGCAAGCACCTTCTCGCCATACTGTTCCTTCTGGGTGATGGTCAGCGTGCCGCCTTCGAAAGGGACGGGCGCCTGCTTGTCGTCATCGGCAGCGTCGGCGGCGTTCGTCCCCTGATCGGCGGACGGCTGGTCCGTCGCCGGGGCCGGCTGGTTGGCGGGTGCCTGTGTCTGCGCAAACGCGCTCACGGTTTGCCCCAGCAACAAGGCCAGCCCGCAAACGCCGGCAAGAAGCAAACGTGTCATGACTGTCCCTCCACTCAGTCGCAACGAACCCGGCGCAACGAAGGCCTGAAAAGCGGCCGGGCCTCCGCCTGGAGTGTGTACCGCTCAGGCCCAGGGGCGCTGTTCGGCGTTGCGCTTCTCGAACGAGGCGATGGCGCCGGCCTTCTCCATGGTCAGGCCGATGTCGTCGAGCCCGTTGAGCAGGCAGTGCCGCTTGAAATCGTCAAGGTCGAAGGTGACGACACCGCCGTCGGGACCACGGATTTCCTTGGATTCGAGGTCGACCGACACGGTGGCATTGGAGCCGCGCGAGGCGTCGTCCATCAGCTTCTCGAGATCCTCGGGGCTGACGGTGATCGGCAGGATGCCATTCTTGAAGCAGTTGTTGTAGAAAATGTCGGCGAACGAGGTCGAGATGACGCAGCGAATGCCGAAGTCGAGCAGCGCCCACGGTGCGTGCTCGCGGCTGGAACCGCAGCCGAAATTGTCGCCGGCAACCAGGATCTGCGCCTTGCGGTAGGCCGGCTTGTTGAGCACGAAATCCGGGTTTTCCGAGCCGTCATCCTTGTAGCGCATTTCGGCGAACAGGCCGGTGCCGAGCCCGGTGCGCTTGATCGTCTTGAGGTAATCCTTCGGGATGATCATGTCGGTGTCGACATTGACGATCGGCATCGGAGCGGCGACGCCGGTGAGCTTGGTGAACTTTTCCATGGCTTTTGCCCGTGTTTTCGTTGCGGGGGGATTGCTGAGGCACGGTTTACACAAAGCCGGCGGCAAATAAAAGGCAACTGTTCGTGCACGGTGGCACAAGCCAGCCCGATGGTGCAGTCTGGCGGACATGGCAGAAAACGCACACGTCCTCTATAACAGCGAAGCCGCGCTCGACATCGCCGAATTCCGTCGCGTGCTGGTCGAATCCGGCCTCGGCGAGACACGGCCGGTCGATGATGAAGCACGGCTGCGGGCGATGCTGTCGGGCGCCAACCTGGTACTGACCGCGCGCCTCGACGTCGAGGGCAAGCCGCTGATCGGCGTTATCAGGGCGATCACCGACTTCTCCTGGGGTCTGCTACATCTCCGAACTCGCCGTTTCCCGATCGGCGCAGGGGCTCGGCATAGGCAAGGGCCTGATGGACGAGGCGCGGCGGCAGCTTGGACCATCGGTCGCCATCAGCCTGATCTCCATGCCCGACGCCGTCGGCTTCTACGAACGTATCGGCATGAAGCGCATGGCCGACGCCTTCTGGTTCGACCGCAAGGGCTGACGTGCGGTCACCTGACTTGCAACGGCTAGCGGGACAGCACCCCCCTCTGTCCTGCCGGACATCTCCCCCGCAAGGGGGGAGATTGAGCGCTCAACCGCTTTCGCCAATTCCTGCGTCGCAGGAAAGAGCAAGGCGCTGAAGCTGCCGATCTCCCTTCTTGCGGGGGAGATGGCCGGCAGGCCAGAGGGGGGAACTCGATAGAACGGCGGTCTGCGCTGATCGCTCAAATCACATTCAATTCCCGGAACGCCCTTCCCTCCGCCACCCGCTCATACCCAAACGCCGAGCAGTCCACCGTGCGGTAGCCACCATGCACGATCAGTTCGGCCAGCGCCTTGCCGACCGCCGGCGCCTGCTGCAGGCCGTGGCCGGAGAATCCGTTGGCGAAGATGAAATTGCCGACTTCGGGATGCGGACCGATCACCGCGTTCTGGTCGAGCGTGTTGTAGTCGTAGTGGCCGGCCCAGGCGCGGGTCGGCTTGATTGCCTCGAAGGCGGGAATGCGGGTCGCCAGCACCGGCCAGATTACCTCTTCGAACAGCGGCCAGCTTACCTCGAAGTCACCGGGATCGGGTGCGCGGTCGCCTTCCTCCGGTTCGGCGCCGCCGGTGAGGTAGACCGAGCCTTCCGGACGAACATAGATGCCGGAGGGATCGACCAGCAGCGGCATGTCGGCATATTTCTCGCGCGCCTCGAAGACGAAGACATTGCGCTTGCGCGGCTCGACCGGGAGTTCAAGCCCGGCCATGGCAGCCACCTTGCCGGCGTTCGGGCCGGCGGCGTTGACGACGATGCCGGCCTTCAGCGTCTCGCCATTGCCGAGGCTCACTCCCGTGACGCGGTTGCCATCGCGCGCGATGCTGGTGACATCGGCGGCGATGAAATCGACTTTCTTCTGCCGCAGCGCCTTTCGGAACAGCGTCAGCATCGCATGCGCGTCGAACCAGCCTTCGCCGGTGCGGCCATAGGCGCCGGCTGAAATGCCCTCGGTCGACAGCCACGGGAACCGGCGCGTAAGCTGGTCGGCATCCTCGAGCACGATGTCGGCGCCCTCCGCGATCTGCGCCTCGTGATTGCTCTTGAGGATCGGCAAGCCGTCCTCGCCGGCAAGGATGAGGTAGCCGCCCTCGCGAAAGCCGATATCGGCATCATCCCCGAACTCTTCCTTCAGCCGCCGGAACAGTTTTAGCGTGAACTGCGACAGGCGGATGTTTTCCGGGATCGAGAATTGCTGGCGGATCGAAGCCATGGACAGCGTCGTTGCCGCATGCGCGAATTGCGGATCACGCTCGACCAGCGCGATCGTGCCGGAAAACCCTTGCTCACGCAGGTAATAGGCGACCGAGGAGCCGACGATGGCTCCACCGATGATGACGATGTCGTAGCGCATTTTTTCTCCGATCCGGCCGATGGTGTCCGTCACGCCACCGGCACAATGATCTCGAAGCGCGTGCCGCGTTCGCTGTCAACCAGCGCGATCATACCATCATGCGCTTTCAGGAGGGCCAGCACGATGCCGAGCCCCATGCCGGTGCCGCCCTGTTCGCGCCGCGTGGTGAAGAACGGCTCGAAAATGCGCGCCCGATTGCTCGGCGAAATGCCGGCGCCGTCGTCGCTGACCAGGATGCTCGCCTTGCCGTCGGCGCTCGTAGCGGAGACAGAAACCGCCGTCGCGCCGTGCCTGGCCGAATTGTCGATGAGATTGGCCAGCACGATAGCCGCGTTCTCGGCCGATATGCGCAATCTGATGTCGCCGCCGGCTCCGACGCAAACCGCCAGCCTGTTGTCGACGGGCAGCAGCGCCAGCGCCGCACCGATCGATGTGCTTTCGCCGCTCGGCGCCAGGTTTTCGGCACGCGCTAGGTCGAGCAGACGGCGAACCAGCAGATTGAGCCGCCCGGCGTCGGTGACGATATTGTCGGAAAAGCGCCGCCGCTCCGTATCGTCCATAGCGCCACCGGAATCGCGCAGCAGTTCGGCCGCGCCCTGGATCGCTGTCAGCGGCGATTTGAGCTCGTGCGAGACATGGGTGGCGAAAGTCTGGATGCTGTCCGACCGCGCCTGAAGCTTTTCGGCCATGTCGAGAAAGGCTGCGGACAGCTCCGCCATCTCTCGCGTGCCGTGATGGTCGAGCGGCCGGATCGCCGTGCGGTCGCCGGCGGCGATGCGCTCGGTGCGGTCGATCAGCGCATAGATCGGCCGGCTGACGGTGCGCAGGAAGATGAGACCGATGAGCAGCGTGCCGCCGAGAATGGCAATCGCCGCCAACGTCACCTTGCCGCGTTCGCCATAGAGATGTTTGATGATGTTGTTGGGCGTCCGCGACACATAGACGACGCCGGCGACCTTGCCGTCGACGGCGACCGGCAAAGCGACGAAGACCCGCACCTTGGTGCCGCGGCTGACCGAATAGAGCGGTGGCGTCGGCTGGTCGGGAATGCGCAGCCTGAGCGCGCTGGCATAGTGACCGGCAAGCGCTGTGCGCACCTCCTCGGCCGCACCGAGCGACTGGCCGACCTCGCCACGACCGGCGATGACGACGCCCCGGGGATCGAGCAGCCGGAAGCCGGCCAGCGTGGTTTTCTGCGTGGCGTCGAGAATACCGGACAGACGGGTACCGATCGCGGCAAAGGTGGGATCGACGATCGCAGGCATCGCCGCCGGCCGGGTCGGCAGCACATAATCCGAGGCAAGATCGAGTTGCGGCTCGATTGGCCTGTAGAGCGGGTCCGGATTGACGCTTCGGCTTGAATCCCCGCTTGGCCTCGGCATCGGCGCGCCGAGCTTGTCCGCCGCAATACCGGCGTCACGCACATCCTGCGCATAGATGGCGGCGATGGCCGCCCCTTGCGCGATCAGCTCCGCTTCGGTCTGGCGGATCAGCTGGTTCTCGTAGAGACGGAAGAAGAACAAGCCGACCAATGGCAGGGCCATCACCATGATCAGGATGGCGACGACGACCGTGGCAAGCCGTGGCCGCCATTTGCGGCCGATCCATTTGCCGGAAGTCGTCAGCCGCATCGGCCGAGCCGGAAGCCGACGCCATGCACCGTCTCGATAACATCCAGGCAACCCACTGCTGCCAGCTTGGCGCGGATGTTGCGGATATGGCTGTCGACGGTGCGGCCGGCGACATGGATGTTTGCGGCATAGGCGCTGGCCATCACTGCGTCGCGGTCGAGCACATGCGCGGGCCGCGTCAGAAACCCTTTTAAAATCGAGAATTCGATCCCCGTCAGGGCAAGCGCCTTGCCATCGAAGCTGGCAGCGTGACTGGCCGGCGCCAGAGCCAGTTTGCCATGCGAAAACTGCCTGTCGTCGACCGGTTCGGGCGCCGCCGGGCGGGCGCGCCGCAGGATGACGTTGACGCGGGCGACCAGCTCGCGCGGGCTGAATGGTTTCGTTACATAGTCGTCGCCGCCCATTTCGAGCCCGAGGATGCGGTCGATCTCCTCGTCGCGCGCGGACAGGAACAGCACCGGCACATCGGATGTGTGCCGCAGTCGCCGGCAGACCTCCAGCCCGTCCATCTCCGGCATGCCGATGTCGAGCACGACAAGATCCGGCGCCCGGCGGCCGATCGCTTGCAGGGCGGCGGCACCGTCGGCCACCCCTGTCGTTTTCATGCCGGCCTTTTCCAGCGCAAAGCAGATCACCTCGCGGATGTGCGGGTCATCGTCGGCGACGAGGATGTGATGCGGCATGGATCAGCGGCCCGGCATGGAAAGTTCGATTGCGGAGGGAATCACGAACGGCCCCTTGGTGTCGAGATATCGAAGCAGCCGCCAGTCGCGAAAGCTCCAGGCCCGCCAGTTCTGCTGGATAGTTCGATACCAGATTTCATCGCTGCCGCGCACGCCAGCCAGTTCGCGGACAGTGCCGGCGGCCGCCGTCTTGCCCTGCTGCTCGAGGAACCGATCGAGTGCGGGAAACGCGCCCGGACCGAGCGAGTGAAGATACCAGGCGTCTAGGGGAATGCCCTGGCCGGTCATTTCGAGGGAATGGCCGACATTGTAGTTGGCGATCGTCGCTGCAAAATTGATGAAACAGCCGGCATAAAGCGCCAGAGATAACGTCAGAAGATTGGCGGACAGCAGCCATTCGTTGGATTTTCCCAGTGCGATGCGGGCGATGATCAGGGCAAGCCCCGATGCGACCAGCCCCATCCAGACGAAGGCGGCGACGCGCCAGTAGGTCAATGCATAGATGCCGACATAGAGGTCGAGCCGCAGGATCGACGAAATGACCAGCATGATGTTCTGCGCCACCCAGGCATAGACCAGCCGGCGGATGAGCGGATCGGCCGATGTCTCGCTGCCTGGCCGCAGCGCTGCCAGCACGAAGCCGGCGGCAAGCAGCGCAGTGACCATCAAGGGATAGGCGCCACGATGCGCGTAGGCCGCGTAGCTCAGCCCGTCGGGAAGGGCCGCCCCGCCCCACAGATAGGTGGCGTCGAGCGCCGTCTGCAGCGCAAACAGGACGTTGAAGACGATCAGGGCGCGCAGGATGGCGGCCTTGCCGAACAGGATGTCTTCGATGGTGGTGACGGTTTTGTCGGCTTGAGCGCTGACGGCCGGCGCCGCGTGCGGGATGCGACGAACCAGGCGCGGCAGGCGCGGCCGCAGAAAAGCCCAGACAGCAGCTAGCACGAACAGCCAGAAGGCAATCCGCGCCAGTTGGATAAGATCGAGCAGCCTCACGAGGTCGATCAGCGACAGCCAGTAGTCGATCACCGGATTGGCGGCGCCGAACAGCGCCAGGAAGACCGCACCCAGCGTCAGCGGCATCACCCAGACGGCGATCGCCGCCAGCCGGATGCGCCGTCGGCCGAACCGGCGCGCCGTCTTGCGCCAGCGGATGAAATCATTGGCGAAGCGGAACGGCGCCGCCAGCCCGAACAGCGCGATCTGGCCGGCAATACGCGCGATGCTGTGCCGCAGCCGCCCGCTCAGCGAAAGCGCAAAGACGGTCAGCGCCGCCAGCGCGATCGAGACCGACAAGGCACTGATGTTCTCGGCGAGCGGCAGCAGCGCGACAAGCAGGGCGGCGGGCTTGAGCCAGACCCTGCCGTCGCTGAAGGCTGCGGGATGCACGGCGACCACCGCGGCGGCAATCAGGGTGGCAAACAGGAAAACCGTGATGCCGGCGGGTTGGCCATAAAAGAGAGAATCCGCAAGTGCTGCCAGCAGGATGGCGACCCCGAAGCGGGTGCAATAGCCTGGCGCGGCGGTGAAGAAGGATATCATGACCTGGCCTTCCTGATGGCGTCCGGCCGGATTGCCGGCGGGGTTCTGCGGACAAAGGGAATGAGGATCGCCGTGGCGTTCGCGCGCGGCGATCGGCCAGCCACCAGCCTTCGCTGCGCAGCCGGTGAGGCAGGAACCAATAGGGTTTTGCTCGCTTTTGCATGCCGCCTGTTTGTCAGGCCGACGGGGAAAGGGTGGGGCGGATGCGAGGAGGTTTTCCGCAGGCATGTGCAGTTTTCGTGCAGGCAATTGAGGTTGAATTCGCCATCTTTCTAACGTGGGCGCTGCCCCTCGCCTGCCTGCCGGCATCCTCTCCCCGTAAACGGGGCGAGGGATGCTCTTATCTCCGGTTTCGCCAATCTCCAGCGTCGCAAGAAAGGCGCCGGCGTTCCGGCCAGCTACTCTCGCCCCGTTTACGGGGATGTCCGGCAGGACGGTGAGGGGCAGCACCAGCTTTCGCGATTGGCTCGCCTCAGGTACAAGTCGGGCGCTTGCCTCGACCGCCCGCAGGCGGCATAGATCACCCATGGAAACCTATCGCCCGCGCCGCTCCGTGCTCTACATCCCGGCCTCCAATGACAAGGCCTTGGCCAAGATCGCGCAGCTTGCCTGCGACGCAATCATCATCGACCTGGAAGACGCCGTCGCTCCGGCCGACAAGATCACTGCCCGCGAAAAACTGGCCAGCATTTTCGCCGGCCATCCCGTTGCCAGCCATATTGGCAGACGCTGCGAGATGATCGTGCGCATCAATGCGATATCAAGCGAATGGGGCGCCGACGACCTGCTGGCTGCCGCAAGCTGTGAGCCCGACGGCATCCTTCTGCCCAAGGTCGACACGCCGCGCGACCTGCTCGAGGCCGGCGATGTGCTTGACGACAATTTTGTCCCCGATAGCGTGAAACTATGGGCGATGATCGAGACGCCCAAGGCGCTGCTCAACATCGGCGCCATCGCCGAGCTTGGCCGTGATCCGGCCTCGCGGCTAAATTGTTTCGTTGCCGGAACGAATGATCTGGTCAAGGAGACCGGCATTCTGGCAACGCCTGATCGACGCTACCTCGTGCCATGGCTGATGCAGATGGTGCTGGCCGCGCGCGCCGGCGGCATCGACATGCTCGACGGCGTCTCCAACGATTTTCGTGACCTCGACGCTTTCACACATGAATGCGCGGAAGCCGCAGCCATGGGGTTCGACGGCAAGAGCCTTATCCACCCGGCCCAGATCGAAGCCGCGAACCGAGCCTTTGCGCCGTCCATGGAAGCGGTGGCCGAGGCGCGCTCGGTGAAGGAAGCCTTCGCGCTGCCGGAAAATGCCGGCAAGGGCGTGATCGCGCTGAACGGCAGGATGGTCGAGCGGCTGCACTTGGCGCAGGCCGAAAAACTGCTGGCGAAGGCAGCCGCCATCGGGTCATAAATGCTCGATGGATGCGGGCGAGCTATAGCTACTCACGACAGGAATTGAACAATGAAACTCTACCGCTTTCTGTCCGCTCCGGACGATGCCAGCTTCTGCCACAAGGTGACGGCGGCGCTGAACAAGGGCTGGCACCTGTTCGGCTCGCCGACCTATGCCTACGACAAGAAGGCCAAAGCGATGCGTTGCGGCCAGGCCGTGGTCAAGGATATAGACGGCCAGGAATACGGACCCGATACGAAGCTCAGCGACTGGTAGGCTCCGCTCGCATCCACAGCCAGCCGGCCAGCCAGGCGATGGCTGCCGCAAGCGTCACCAGGCCCAGGTCAAGAGCCCACTCCGGCACGAACGCACGGAGCGCGATAGGCACTGCGCCAATGAAATAGAGGGCGAGTGGAATGCGCGGAACGCCTCTTGCAACGACAAGAGAGATTACAAACGCAAGTGTCCCAAGCAGAAAAAGGAACGAACTGACGACCAAAGCCAGTCCGAGAGGGCCGGCGCGCAGCTCGATGATGGTTGTCAGCGGAAGTTTCGAAAATACCAGATTGATCACCACTTCCACACCGACCAAACTTGCCAGTGCAACGAAGTTGATGACAAACGCGATGGTGCCGAACAGGCCCGCGCGCCGGCCAAACGCAAGAAACAGGCCGACGACAAGACCAAGCGCCAATATCTCGGCGACCGGTGCGAGAAGTTGCGTCAGATCGGTGGTCGCGATGAGCGAGCTGCGTTTGGCCGCGTTGACCAGGAGAATAAGCGCGCTTCCGACGCCGGCCGCGGAGGCAAGCCGATAAAGCGTAGCGCTGGGCACAGCCGCGCTCGACTGGATGGTCGTGGAATTCTCTTTGCGCTGAGGTTCTTCGGCTGAACTCCTCAGCGAAATGAGCGATTGCGGACGGCGGGGTTCGGCGGTTCTGGCAAGCATCTTCGTTTCCTCATCCGGGAAAACGGGAGCCGCGAAGACCGCAGGCTTGTTCCGATCCCATCTGTAATCACTGCTTACATGCTCTTGCCTGCATTGTAAACAGTGATTACATAAATCGCGGATCGTGCTACAGATGCGTGAAGCAGGCCTCCGGAACGAAAACGAAGGAGAAGAGATGGCAAACGCCAAGACGCCTCACCGCACCGGCTACCACCATGGCCATTTGCGGGACACGTTGATCGATGCTGCAATTCAACTTGTCGAGGAAGGCGGCCCCGACAATGTAAGCGTGCGCGAAGCCGCAAAGCGGGCCGGCGTTTCCCCCGGCGCCCCCTTCCGGCATTTTCAGTCGAAAACAGCGCTGCTGACCGCGGTCGCCGAACAGGCCATGAACCGGCTGACAGAGGCCGTTGCCAATGCACTTTCAGCAGTCGACAGCGCGGATCCCATCGTGGCCTTCGAAGCAATCGGACAAGGCTATCTGGAATGGGCGATCGCCAATCCCACGCATTTCCAGATCATCAGTTCCCGAACCCTGATTGATTTCGACGCGTCGGACAGTCTTCGCGGTCAGAATGAGGCCATTCGCCGGAAGATGATCGACCTGCTGACCCAAGCGCAACACCAGGGTCAACTGGCTGCGAACGCGGATTTCGATCATCTGGTTCTTGCCGCTCGTGCCTTTGTCTATGGGTTGGCACGAATGGTGGTTGATGGTCATTTTCCGGAGTGGCATCCGTCCGAGCCGCCATCGCTCGCCGTGCGCAAGGCGCTGCATCTTTTCATCAGCCGAATGACCAACCTATCTGAAGCGAGATCCCAGAAACCCTTGCCGCCGCTGGGTTCTGGACCGACTGGATAGGAATGGACATTTCACGCGACGCAGAACCAGCTATTCCGCCGCCTCTTCGATCTTCTCCATATCATCGTCCGACAGGCCGAAATGGTGGCCGATCTCGTGGATCAGCACGTGGGTGACGATGTCGCCCAGCGTCTCTTCGTTCTCGGACCAGTAGTCGAGGATGGCGCGGCGGTAGAGCGTGATCCGGTTCGGGCCTTCGCCGGTCTGCGGATTCCAGCGCTCGGCGATGCCGCGTCCCTCAAACAGGCCGAGCAGGTCGAACGGCGTTTCTAGCGACAGATCGTCCATGATCTCGTCGGTCGGGAATTCGGCGATCTGGATGACGATCTCGCCGGTCAGCTTGCGAAAATCCTCCGGCAGATGGGCGTACGCCTCCAGCGCCAGGAACTCCATTTCGTCCATCGAGGGCGAGAGTTCGTCGTGCCAGGTGCGGGTCTTGTAGATGCGGGCCATGCTTTGTCCTTTGATCCCGGCATATAGGCTTTCGCACCGTAATCGGCAAATGACACGGGCCGATGCGCCTGCGCCATCCATGCCGAGAGGAATAAATTCCCTATGTGTCTGCTTGACTCTTGGGATGCGCTCTGGAATCTATAGAGAACATAACAGGAACAATGTGAGTGGAAGCTGACCGTCATGGCGATGACCGCTGTGGCGCGGGAGACTGTTTTTGCCCTGCGCCGCCAGATCGCGAAAATCGAGGGAACGCTGCCCGAGCGCTTGGCTGCGCCGGCCGCCGCGCCCTTTGATGCCGACGTCAACACCGATCTCACAATCGTCCGGCGTGGCATTGCCGCGGCGTTGCCGGATGCGTTCCTGCCTGTTGGCGTCGAGCGCCTCGACGCCGCCCTGAGCGGCGGCCTGCCGAAGGCCGCCCTGAGCGAAATCCATGGCACGCAAACCCGCGATGCCGGGGCCGTCGCCGGCTTCGCTTTGTCGCTCACAAGCCTGATCCTCAAGCAAACGCCGGGGCTGCCGGTGCTGTGGATTGGCACATCGGAGATCTTTCGCGAGGCCGGCTTTCCCTATGCCAGGGGGCTTCACGCCTCGTTCGGCATCGAGCCGGAGCAATTGCTGTTTTCCGAGGCACCGAGACTTGTCGATGCGCTGTGGGTCGCCGAGGAGGCGGCCCGGATGACGGCGCTCGCCGCGGTCATCCTCGAAATTCGCGGCAATCCGCAGCGGCTTGACCTGACCGCGACACGCCGGCTGCATGCAAGGGCGCAAGCGGCCGGCCGCCCGGTGTTCCTGCTGCGGCAGGCGGCCGAGCCCGAACCGACGGCGGCACCCGTCCGCCTCATCGTCACGTCGGCACCGGCGGTGCCGCGCGACACCATCGCCGGGCCGCTGGCCGGCTCGATCGGCCGCCCGGCCTTCACCCTCACCATCGGCAAGAGCCGCACGGCCCTGCCTGGACAATTCACACTGGAGTGGAATCCCGATGAATGCGCATTCGACGAAAGAGCGGGCGACGAAAGAGCAGGTGGGGGAAGAAACCGGCCAAAGAATCCTGTCCCTGTGGTTTCCCTATCTGGCGGCGGAAAGGGTCCTGCGCCAGCGTCTGGGGCGGTCCTGGCGTTCCCGGCCGTCGGATCACCCATCTCACCCGCCGCTCGTGATCAGCCATCGCGACCGCAACGCACAGCGCATCTCGGCCCTCGACGAGCGGGCTGAGGCGCTGCACCTGAAGCGCGACATGGGCATCGCCGATGCGCGCGCCATGCATCCGTCGATCGACATCGTCGAGGCCGATCCGGAAGCCGACCGCCGCCTGCTCGAAGGCCTTGCCGACTGGTGCGACCGCTACACCCCGCTGGTGGCGCTGGATGGCGCGGACGGCCTGTTTCTCGACGTCACCGGCTGCACCCATCTGTTCGGCGGCGAACGTGCCATGCTGGACGACATCCTGTCGCGCTTCTTCCATCAGGGTTTCGATGTCCGTGCCGGGCTTGCCGCGACGCCGGGCGCGGCCTGGGCGGCGGCACGGTTTTGCGGCGACCGCATCGTTGTGTCAGGCGAGGAGGAAGCGCTGCTGGCACCCCTGCCGCTGGCCGCGCTGCGCATCGAACCGGCGACCCGCACCAGCCTGGAAAGCGTCGGCCTGCGCACGGCGGGCGCCGTCATGGCGGCACCGCGCGCGCCGCTCGCCCGCCGCTTTGGCACCTTGCTGCTCCTGCGCCTCGATCAGGCGCTTGGCCGCCTCGACGAGGCAGTCTCGCCGCGCCTTCCCGTCGCGCCGCTTTCGGTCGAACGCCACCTCGCCGAACCCATCACCCTGACCGAGGACATCGAACGGCTGGTGGGCATGCTGGCGGCGACCTTGAAAACCGATCTCGAGCGCCGCGGCGAGGGTGCCAGGACACTGGCGCTGCTGCTCTTTCGGGTCGACGGCGCCGTCAGCCGCATCGCGCTCGGCACCTCGCGGCCGATGCGCGAACCCATGCTGATCCAGAAACTGTTCCATGAGCGGCTGGCCGCGCTCGAACAGGATATCGATGCCGGTTATGGCTTCGACTTGGTGCGGCTTTCGGTGCTGGCGGCAGCCACCTTCGACATGCAGCAGGCCGATCTGACTGGCGAAACGGCCGACGACGGTGCCGACATCGCGCTGTTCGCCGACCGCATCCGCGCCCGGCTCGGCGAGGGCGCGGTTCTCCGGCCGGTCGCGGTCGAAAGCCATCTGCCGGAGCGTGCCGTCGCCACGATCCCCTTCACCGAAGCGCCACGCCGGACCACGCCGCCGAAGAAGCCGGACAGGCTGCAGGCACCAAAAACCATATTTCCGCCGGAACGGCCGATCCGGCTGTTCCGCTCGCCCGAACCCATCGATGTGCCGGCCACTGAAATGCCGGAAGGACCACCGCTGAACTTCCGCTGGCGGCGCGCGCTCTACCGGGTCACGCGCGCCGAAGGGCCGGAACGCATCGCCGCCGAATGGTGGCGCGAGGCAGCGAGCGACCCGATCACGTCAACCCGCGACTATTTCCGTATCGAGGACGCCGACGGCCGCCGCTATTGGCTCTACCGGCAAGGTCTTTATGGCAACACGCAGGTCCCGCCGCGCTGGTTCATGCATGGTGTCTTCGCATGAACGCGCTGACCGTCATCCCCTATGCCGAGTTCGGCATCCAGTCGAATTTCTCCTTCCTGCGCGGCGCCTCCAAGCCGGAGGAGCTGGTGGTCGCGGCCAAGCTCCTGGGCTTCTCGGCGATCGGGCTTGCCGACCGCAACACGGTGGCCGGCGTGGTGCGCGCCTGGCAGCAGGCCAAGGTCGAAAAACTCTCCTATCATCCCGGCTGCCGGCTGGTTTTTGGCGACGGCACGCCGGACATCCTCGCCTATCCCCAGGACCGCAAGGGCTGGGGACATCTCTGCCGCATGCTCACCCAAGCCAATCTGCGCGACGAGAACGAAAAAGGCGCCACCCTTCTCCAGCGCGGCGACCTCCTCGAATGGGGTGACCTGATGTCGCTGGCGGTCCTGCCCGGTCTGTCGGCGGGGGCGCAGGACGGTCTCGCCTTGCTTCGGCTGCTCAAGGATCGTTTCGGCAGAAATCTCCGTCTGGCCGTTTCGCCCGACTACGCCGGCAATGACCGTTTCCGCATCGAGCAGGCCGCGGCTCTTGCCGAGAGCGTCGGTATTCCGCTGATGGCGACCAACGACGTTCTCTATCACACCGCCGAACGGCGCCCGCTGCAGGACGTGCTGACCGCGATCCGCCTCAACACCCCCGTCGCCGAGGTCGGGCTGCAACTCACCGCCAATGCTGAGCGCCATCTGAAGCCACCGATGGAGATGGCGCGCCTGTTCCGCAGGCATCCGCAAGCATTGGCCGAGACCTTGCGGTTTGCGGAAGAATTGACCTTTTCGTTGAGCGACCTTCAGTACAATTATCCGAACGAGCCGACGGAATCGGGTCTTGGCCCACAGGCTGAACTGGAGCGGCTGGCTCGGGAGGGAGCGGCCAACCGCTATCCGGCGGGTGTGCCGGATTCGGTGATCAAGCGCATCCAGGAAGAGCTCACTCTCATCGAGCGCCTCAACTACGCCCGCTATTTCCTGACCGTCTACGACATCATCAAATTCGCCCGTGGCCAGGGCATTCTCTGCCAAGGACGTGGTTCGGCCGCCAATTCGATCATCTGCTTCTGCATCGGCATCACCGAAGTCGGACCCGACAAGATCGATACGCTCTTCGAGCGCTTCATTTCCGAGGAGAGGAACGAGCCGCCGGATATCGACGTCGACTTCGAGCATGAGCGACGCGAAGAGGTGATGCAATACATCTATACGAAATACAGCGGCAAGCGCACAGCACTTGCCGCCGCCGTCATCAGCTATCGCGGCCGGTCGGCGCTGCGCGAAGTGTCGAAGGCAATGGGCCTGTCCGAGGATATCAGGACGTCCCTTTCCGGCTCGATCTGGGGCTGGTCGACCTCGGAGCTCGGCGAGAAGGAAGCCCGCGCCGGCGGCCTCGACCGCACCGATCCGGTGTCTCGGCATGTGATGGAACGCGCCAACGAGATCATGGGGTTTCCCCGCCATTTGTCGCAGCATGTCGGCGGCTTCGTCATCACAAGGGACCGGCTCGATGAGATCGTGCCCATCGTCAAGACGGCGATGGACCAGCGCAAGATGGTGGAGTGGGACAAGGATGATCTCGACGCAGTGAAAATCCTGAAAGTGGACGTGCTGGCGCTCGGCATGCTGACCTGCCTGCAACGCGCCTTCACCTTGCTCACTGAGCATTATCCAAAGGCGAGGGACCCGTATGGGCAGCCCTATGTGCTGGCCACCCTGCCGCCGGAGGACAAGCAGGTCTACAAGATGATCTGCCGCGCCGACACGCTCGGCGTCTTCCAGATCGAATCGCGCGCCCAGATGTCGATGCTGCCGCGCCTTGAGCCGAAAACCTTTTATGACCTTGTCATCGAGGTGGCGATCGTGCGGCCGGGCCCGATCCAGGGCGACATGGTCCACCCCTATCTGCGCCGCCGGCAAGGCAAGGAGCAGGCCGAGTATCAAAAGCCGGAGCTGGAGGCGATCCTCAGCAAGACGCTTGGTGTGCCGCTGTTCCAGGAACAGGCGATGAAGATCGCCATCGTTGCCGGCGGCTTCAAGCCGGGCGAGGCCGATGAACTGCGCCGTGCCATGGCCACCTTCAAGCGCACCGGCACCATCGGCAATTATCGTCGCCGCATGATCGAAGGCATGGTCGACAAAGGCTACACGAAGGACTTCGCCGAGCGCTGCTTCAAGCAGATCGAGGGCTTTGGCGAATATGGCTTTCCCGAAAGCCATGCCGCTTCCTTCGCCCTGCTCGTCTATGCCTCCTGCTGGTTCAAGACCTTCTATCCCGACGTGTTCTGCGCCGCGATCCTGAATTCACAGCCGATGGGGTTTTACCAGCCGGCCCAGTTGGTGCGCGACGCAAGCGACCATGGCGTCGACATTCGCGACGTCGACGTCAATTTTTCGGTGTGGGATTGTACGCTGGAAAAGGCGCCGTTCGATCCGGCCCGTATCCTCCCGCGCCATGCCGAAATGCGCGGCGTCATCGAGACGAAGCATGCCGTCCGGCTCGGCTTCCGCCAGATCAAGGGCCTGTCGAAGGAGCGCATGGCGGCCTTCGTCGAACGGCGCGGCTCAGGCTACGGATCCGTCCGGGATGTCTGGCTGCGCTCCGGCCTTGATGTCGGCGAGATCGAAAAACTGGCGCAGGCCGATGCCTTCCGCTCGCTCGGCCTTGATCGTCGCGAAGCGTTGTGGGCGGTGCGCGCGCTCGACGGCAAGAGCGCCGCCGAAAGGCTGCCGCTGTTCGACCAGCCGGCGCTTCGCCTGCGCGAGCTGGAGCCCGAGACGAAGCTGCCGAAAATGCCGCTCGGCGAGCATGTCATCCATGATTACCGCGCGCTCGGCCTGTCGCTGAAGGCGCATCCGGTCGCCTTCCTGCGCGAGCGGCTCGACCGCGCCGGCGTCATTCCCAATGCGAACCTGCCTTCCGTGCGTGACGGCAGGCGCGTCTCCGTCGCCGGCCTCGTGCTGGTGCGGCAGCGCCCCGGCAAGGGCAATGCGATCTTCCTGACACTGGAGGACGACAAGGCGGTGGCCAACGTCATCTTCTGGCAAAGAACCTTCGACCGTTACCGACCCATCGTCATGGGCGCCCGGTTCGTCAAGGTCACCGGAAAATTGCAGTCGGAATCGGGCGTGGTCCACATCGTCGCCGAGAGGATCGAGGATCTGACGCCCTGGCTGACCGTACTTCTGGAGAAGGTCAGCGGGGCCGAACCAGCGGTTCCTCCGAGAGACCTCGCCAAGGAGCGTTCGGATCACTCCAGCCCCGCCGAACAAAGCGCACCGATCCGGCAGGATCTCGCAACGCTGTCGGAAGAAGCGGAAAGGGTCATGCCCAAGGGGCGGAATTTTCAGTAGTGTCAAAAACTTCGATGGCAGCGGGACAGCACCCCCCTCTGTCCTGCCGGACATCTCCCCCGCAAGGAGGGAGATTGGCAGCTTTGGCGCTTTCGCACATTCCAGCAACCGTGGAGATTAGCGAAAGCCGAGACTACATCCAATCTCCCCCCTTGCGGGGGAGATGGCCGGTAGGCCAGAGGGGGGTGCTGTCCCGCCCACCTCACCAGCCTGTGGTGCAAGAACTCAGCCCGGCCCACCCAAGCGTGGCGGCGGCGGGGCGAGCACGTCCTCCACCGAAAGCGTCCGCGCCTCGGAGGGCAGCATGATCGGGATGCCGTCACGCACCGGATAGGCAATCTTGGCGACCCTGGAAATCAGTTCGCCGCGCTCTGGATCCCAGGCCAGCGGCCCCTTGGTCAGCGGGCAGGCCAGCAGCTCCAGCAGCTTGGGATCGACCTTCCTCTCGTCACGTCCGTCCGCCATCGCGCCCTCTTACTGCAAACTCGAGCCAAAATCCTCATTCTCGCGCGCCAGCGCCATTTCGGTGATGGCGATCAGCGTCTCCGCCCGGGTCTTCAGGTCGGCTGCTTCGAGCAGCGCCTGTTTCTCGGCCGGCCCGTAGGGCGCCATCATCGACAGCGCATTGACCAGCATGGCATTTTCGGCGCGGCTGACGCTTTCCCAGTCGGCCTCCAAATCGTTGGCCTGCAGATAGGCGCGAAACGCCTTGAGCAGCGATGGCCGGTCGATCTCGTTGTCCGCCTGATCCTCGTCGAGATCGGCAAGGAAAGGCGCGGGCTTGCACTGGCGAAACGGCGTCTTGACGGTCAATTCGTGGGCGATGCGGAACCGGCACACGCCCTGCAGCGAAATCAGGTAGCGGCCGTCGCCACTCTCGGAAAAGGCGATGATGCGCCCGGCGCAACCGACATTGCAGAGCTCCGGCTCGCCATCGCCGCGCAAGGCGCCGTCGAGACTGGGCTGGATGACGCCGATGAGCCGCGAGCCGGCGATCGCCTCGTCCACCATCTGCAGATAGCGCGGCTCGAAGATGTTGAGCGGCATGCGGCCTCCCGGCAGCAAAAGCGCACCCTCGAGCGGAAAGATCGGGATCGTCGACGGCAAATCCTTGGCGAGCCGGTAATGCGCGTTTCCCGCTTGCACCATATTCCTCCGATCGCTTCACCAGAAGCGCGTCATGGCAGTTCTAATCTGGCGCAGTCATGGCCGACGCCAAGCCCGTGCGGCAAAACAACCGGCAAACGGCTCAGGAAAACAGCAATGCCGACAATTTGCGGCGCGCGGCAAGCGTTGCCTCGTCGGTCATGCCCCATGCCTCGAACAGCTGCAGCAATTGCGTCCTGGCGCCATCCTCGTTCCAGCTTCGGTCGGCCTTGATGATGGCCAGCAGATTGTCTGCGGCCGCAGTGCGGTCGCCGTTGGCGTTCTGGATCATGGCCAGATCGAAGCGCGCCTGGTGATCCCCAGGATTTTCCGCCAGCCGGCGCTCGAACTCGGCTGGATTGCCGAGAGCTGCCGCTTGCGCTGCAACCGCCATCCTGGCGCGCAGGGCTGCCAGTGGCGGCGCATCCTTCTTGGCCTCCGGGGCTGTTGCCAAAAGCGCCTCGGCGCCTTCCGTGTCGCCGGCGTCGAACAACAGTTCGCCCAGTCCGGCGATCGCCTCGATCGTCTCCGGCGCCTGCGCCAGGACGGCGTCATAAATGTCGGCCGCGGTCTGCATGTCGCCGGCCTCGCGCGCTTCGGTCGCCGCTGCCAAGGCTTCCGCCACCGGCGGCGCGCCGTTGCCCTTGCCGCCGACCTTGGTGATGAATTCGTTGATCTGGCTCTCCGGGATGGCGCCCATGAAGCCATCGACCGGCTGGCCGTCCTTGAAGGCGATGACCGCCGGGATAGACTGGATGCCGAGCTGGCCGGCGATCGAGGGATGGTCGTCGATGTTCATCTTGACCAGCTTGACCCTGCCGCCGGCGGCCTTAACCGCCTTCTCCAACTGCGGCGTCAGCTGCTTGCAAGGCCCGCACCAGGGCGCCCAGAAATCGACCAGCACCGGCAGGCGGCGCGATTCCTGGATGACATCGGCGGCAAAGGCAGCCGTCGTCGTGTCCTTGATCACATCGGCGGGAGCGGCGGGCGCATCGCCAAGCGCGACTTTCGCCGGCGCCGGCGCCGCTCCACCATACTGCACCGAGGTGGTGTACTGGCCGCCATTACCGCCAAAGGAGCCGCCGAACGGATTGTTGTCGCTCATCTCTTTACCCTTCCGTGGCGCCGCCGGCCGGCGGCCAGGCGCCCTATGCTTCAGACCATCTGACTCAAGCCATCCATGTGGCGATCACACGGAGACTTTCAAGATAGCAGCATCGTGCCCGGTTGCCTCGACGAATCTGATCAGGTCCCGCGCCGCGATCGATGTCGTCGCCTCATTGGTCAGCGGATGCCCATTGATCACCGCATGCTCCATCAAATCCTTGTCGAGCACGAGCTTGACCCTGTTTGCCGTGTCGTTGATGACGCCAAAGACCGTCACGGCGCCCGGTGTGACGCCGAGCAGCTCCATCAGCATCTCCGGCTTGCCGAAGGAGACCCGGCTGGCGGCGCCGATCACCTGGTGGATCTGCTTCAGGTCGACGACCGCGTCCTCGCCGACGGTGACCAGGAAGAAATTATCCTTCTTGTCCTTCAGGAACAGGTTCTTCGTGTGCCCGCCGGCGATTTCGCCGCGCAACGCCTGCGAATCCGCGACCGTGTAGAGCGGCGGATGGCGCTTCGTCGAGGCGGCAATCCCGAGTTCAGCGAGAAAGGCCATCAAATCGGCTTCGGTCTTCGGCATCGGTTTCGTTCCGTTTCTCAAGCCAGCCGTTTACGGCCAATGGGGCAGCCGACACAAGACCGTCATGCGACATCATGGTGAGCGGCACCGCCCTTCGCGCTGGCGCCCCGCCGCCCGCCACTCACGCGCCCGCCGGCGGCTTGCCGGCCCCGCGCGGCGTGTCACAAAAAGCCTGTGATTTCCCTGTTGCAATCGCCGCGCTCTTCAGCCATATAGGCCCGGCTTGCGGCCAAGACGCCGTGCGAGCGGGTGTAGCTCAGGGGTAGAGCACAACCTTGCCAAGGTTGGGGTCGAGCGTTCGAATCGCTTCACCCGCTCCAGTTTCCTCTAGAGGGAATCAAGCAGATAAGAAGGCCGTCTAGTGCGGCTTCTTCTTTGTCTACAGTTGCAAGCTACCGCATAGCTACCCGCATGCGGAAAGCGAAAATCATGCAAATCGTAGATTGTGCTTGCCAGATCAGTCACTATTGAGCGCGCATATTGACAGCCGCCCAAGACGCTGAATCTATAAGGCAAGGGAGCATCGAATTGGACAGTCTGATCGGAGTCGGTGTCTACACGCCTGCGGAAGCGGGTCGGCTTTTGCATATCCGTCCTGCCAAGATTGCTAGGTGGCTCCGAGGCCACAACATTAAGGACCAGAAGTACGCGTCACTTTGGTCGCCTGAAGTTGATTTGGGGGATGAGCGGGTTTTTCTTGGCTTTCGAGACCTTATGGAAGTTCGGGTCGCGGATGCCTTCATTCGCGCCGGAGTTTCGGCGATGCGTGTTCGCGCGGCCATACATCTTGCCCGAGATATCATTGGTCAAGACCGTCCGCTTTCAACCAACCGCTTTCGAACGGACGGCCGGGAAATTTTTGTAACCGTCATAGAAACCGGCGAAGATGGCGAAGAGCGAGAACGGCTCCTGAACCTATTTCGTCGCCAGTATGAGTTCAAAGGGATCATCGAGCCGATCTTAAAAACTGTCGATTTTGGCGACGATGGCAACCCGCTTTTGTGGTGGCCCGGCGGTCGCCGGCTCAATGTCGTTGTAGACCCATCGCGGTCTTTCGGTCAGCCAATTGATGCCGCTTCAAGCGTGCCGACGGCGATCCTTGCAGCAGCTGCGCGTCAGGAAGGGATTATTGGCGCCGCCCGTGCCTATCTGGTGCCGGAAGCGTCCGTCCGCCGATCTATTGAGTTTGAGACATCCATGGGGCATGGAATTGCGGCGTGAACGTGCTGTTTGACAACTGCACCGCACCGCTATTTGCTACGACTCTGGACGGTTTCATAAGCCATTACGGGCATCGTGCTTTTCACATCAAGGACGTGCCAGGCCTTCCTGGCGGTCGGCACTCGGCCGACATTGACTGGATCAAACATCTTCAAAGCGCACCAGAGACATGGATCTTCATCTCGGGGGATGGCCGCGTTCTGAGAAACCCAGCCGAGAGAGCGGCTTTGCGATCAGCCGGCCTTCACGGATTTATTCTGGCGCCCGCTTACCAGAAAACGCCAATGAACCAGGTGGCGGCAACCATCGTCTGGAAGTGGCCCGAGATCGAAGGGGTCACTAAATTGGTCGCCGCGCCTTCTATGCACGAGATACCGATTCAGCGGATCAGCAAGTTGCGCGCTCTGCCTCTTTAGACTCGAGAGCCTTACTCCGCCTTCCGCAACGACGCCTGATGCACCAGCGAGGTCCAGCTGTTGGTCGAGGCGAGGTGGCAATAGAGCAGGCCGAGCGCGCCGGATTTGCGCAGGTCGAGGAACGCCTCGTCGCTCAATCTGTTGAAGGCCGGCTCGTCGATCACCTGGAAATCGGTGAGGTTGAGCACCTCGCCGCCTTCCAGCGTCACCTTGCTCTGGCGCGGTGAAAACAGGCTGTGTGCATCGATCTTTTCGACCATCTCGCGGGTGGCTCTGAAGTCGATCTGGAACTGGTTGCAGAAGGCGAGCTCCTGTTTGGTCGCTTCGGTCGGCTCGTTGCCGGTGAAGAACGGCAGGATCTTGTCATCGCGGGACGGCGCCAGCAACTGGTCGACGACCCGGTCGCTGGCCCGTTCGACGCACAGCGTCAGCCGGCCGGCCGATGTCGGGTCTTCGGCCAGGATGAAGGGATAGCGCCGGACATAGGCGGGGATGTAGTGCGGCCCGGTCCATTTGCCGTCGGCATCGACGAACAGGTTCTCGTTCTGGCGCACGCCGGTGATGATCACTGGCGACTTGGCCGGGCCGATAAAGACGATCGGGTAGGAGCGCATCGCCGCCGGCATTTCCGACGCGACCACCGGAATGGCGTGCGCGGAGCGGGCGAAGCCGAAGTCGCTGCGCGCGGTCAGGCCAAGCGAGCCGTGCCGCGCCGGATTGAGCGCCTCGGGCCTCGAATAGAACAGCGGCAACGCATCGCCCGTCCCGTTCGTCTTTGCATCCGCCATGATCCGTCTCCCGCACGCCCATCAGGCTGCCAATGGTCCCGAAGCCGGGATCTATGCTTGTTTGCGCTGATCTTGGGTCGAAAGGAATCCCGCGCAGGAACAAAGTACTACAGCGTCTCTTGCGCGCATAAAAGGACAGGCGGTGCTGTATTTTGGGGTTTTGCGGCGGCCGATTGTCTTGGGGAGCGCGACCGCCGGCCTGCCCGCCTCTGGACAGCTTGCGGCGAAGCGGCGACAGTGCCTCCGCTGGAGCAATTCCAGGAAAAGTGTGGAGCGGTTTTCCCTGGCAATTGCGAAGAAACAAAAGCCGGATCAGCGATCCGAACGCTGAACCGCTCCAGCGGACAGATTGAGGGAAACGGAATGGCGTCGGTGTCGGATTTCGAGCAGGGACAAACCTTCACCGTCGAAGCCGGGGGCCGGCAGATCCCGCTCGAACTGAGCGCGGTCAAGCCCATCGCCGCCAGCCCGCGCCCGGGTGGCGGTTTCTCGCTGCTGTTCAAAGGCCCGCGCGAAATCGCATTGCCGCAGGCGACCTATCTTTTCACGGGGGAAAGCGGCAGCCACGAGATCTTCATCGTGCCGGTCGCCGCCGATGCGACCGGGCGGCTTTACGAAGCGGTGTTCAATTAGAGGCTTGACGCAGGGAGGGTCTGATCGCTTCGAAATTAGCTGAAGCCTCTCCTCTTCGTTCGTCATCCTAGGGCGAAGCAGTCGCGAAGCGACGTCGCGGAGACCCTAGGATCCATGCCGCGACTTTCGAGCGCGACAACGGTGCAATGCTGTTTTACTGCCGGCTCGTGCACCCAGGCTGTCCGAGGCCCTTCTTGAAGCGCAGCAATCTTGGACAAAGGTCGCGGCATGGATCCTAGGGTCTGCGCCGCGTCGCTCCGCTCCTTGCTCCGCCCTAGGATGACGAAGCTGGTGAGAGCCGCCGCTTGCGATGCTCGCCGTCACAAACCAGCCGCCCCGCTCCCCGGCGGCGCACAGGCCATCAGGTCGTAGACGCCCTTGTCCTCGACGACCGCGAAGCCCAGCGCGACATAAAGCCGTCTCGCCGGATTGTGCTTCTCGACATGGATCGATGCTGATTTGCCGGCTAACCATGCCTCGTCGATGAGGTCACAGAGCAGTGCGGTGCCGTAGCCCTTGCGGCGATGATGCGGCAGGAAGGCAATGTCGATGATGCGGTGCTGGCTTGGCCAGCGCTCGACATAGAGGCGGCCGATGTCTTCGCTATCGCGTTCCACCACCAGCCAGTCGGCCTCGGGATAGTGTTTTCGGTAATGCGCGTGCTGGGCCTGGAACTGCATGCCGAGGAATTCGGTCTTCTGCGCCTCGCTCCACGACGTCACCGCGAGTTCTTCGAAGCGGGTCGAGGCATAGAGCCGCGACAGGAACGGCATGTCCGCGTCCACTGCCGCACGAAAGCGGAGCCCGGCCGTGTCAGACCGGGACCAGACCGGACGGGCCTGCTTCGCTTGCGCCACGCTGGCGTAAATCAACCGTCAGACCGGCGGCGTCAGGTCGCGCACGACGACGATCTGCTTGAGATTGTTGTCGGTCAGCGACGTCCAGCTATACTCCCACTCGGAACTGTCGATGCCCATCTGGTTGATCGTCCACAGCCCGTTGGTGCCGTCCGGCATGAGCGCCAGGCTGAACAAAGCGAGCCGGCCATCGGCATTGTAGTTGAGCGTCAGGCGCGTCGAGCGAAGGGATGCGCCGAAATCGCGCCATCCCGACCAGTTTTGGGTGTAGGCATCCCATTGCGCGTTGAATTGGAGGAAGTGCTGCTGGTCGGCGGCGACCAGCACGATATCGCCGTCGCCCTGGATGCCGGCGGCAAGCGCCTGGTTGGGCGCCCTGGAGTAGCCGGGTGTCGCCCACTGCGTCCACGTATCCGATCCGGCGGGCATCTGGCGCGTGTGCAGCACCTGGCCGTTCTGGGTCAGGGCGAACAAATTGGTGGCGCCCAGCGGGCCGACGACCGGCGCCATCTCGATGAAGCCACCTGTCTGGGTCGTGTCGATCTGCACCCAACCCGTCCAGTCGGCGGCCTTCAGGGCCTGCGCCTTCGCCTGCTGGCAGCGATAGAGATGCAGGTTCGAATTGATGCCGAACAGGGCGATGCGGCCGTCGCCTTGGCGTATCGCCGAAACCGTCACCAGCCCGCCGGGGATCTGGATCCAGTCGCTCCACGGTTTGGCCGGCGGCGTCAGCACGTCGACGGTGACGACGATCGGTGTCGTCGTGCCCGGCGGCGTGATGGTTTTCTGCACCTGCACGATCTGGTCCGGATTCTGGTAGATCCACCAGATGCGGCCCTGATTGTCGGTGACGAAGACCTCGATGCGGCCGTCGGCATCGCGCGCCATCGAAAGCTTCTGATAGGAGGTGGCGCCGGGCGGCGTGCCGATGCTCATCGGCGCGGTCCATTTCTCGACCGGGCCGATCTGGTTGGCGTCTTCGGTGATGAAGGACAGATTGGTGGTTCCCGATGGCTGCGCGACCACGGCGACACGGCCGTCCTTGGTGAGGCCCGCCGTCATGATCATCCAGGCGCCGGGCGCGATGAACGACCAGGCCGAGGGCCATGGCCCGTTCGGCGAAAGCTGCGCCTTCTGGATCAACTGCCCCTTCGCAGAATCGATCCCCACCACCATCAGCCGCGAAAGTTCGAAAAACGACGCGCCGGCCGGCTTGTGCTGGTAAATGGGTGGAGGGCTGGACGGCGCCGGGCGGGCGCTGGCCCTGGCAGCCGCTTTCGGCGCCGGCGTCTTGGCTGCAGGGGCTTTCGACTTTGGTTCTGCTTTCTTGGCCATGATATCGATCCTGCCTGTTGGCTCGGAATTCAGGTTCTTGGTGGGAAGACGCCTTGCAGCGCGATGCAGAAATAACAGGTGAGGTAGGGCTGCAAATTGTTGTGCGGCTGGTCGCCGCCGGCGGGCGCTATTGTCTGGTCCGACAGCGACACTATGCTGCCTGGCGCGACATATACATTTCCCTGGCTCGACTTGGCGAACGCATTACCGGGAGCGATGTTGCTGTCCCCGCTGACGATCGAAGGAGCGGCCTGGACGAAATGCGCATGCATCGGCATCTCGGACTCCAGCAGAGACACCGTTTCAGAACCGCCGGTTTCGCCGAGATCATGCAGCGACAGGCCCGGCCCCTGCCCCGGGTGCATCGGCGCACGGCCTTGCAAATCCGGCAAGGCGAAGTTGGACTTGCCGTTGCCGCCATAGGTGGTGCCGAGTAACGAGAACAGCGCGGTGTTCTGTGACAGCGGCAGCAATTGACCGTCACACCAAGCCCAGCCCGTGGGCGCGAAATTGAACGGAAAGATACGGATTTCGGCGACGAACGGATCGGCCATGACGGTCCTCTTTAAGTCGGCGAAGGAAATATGCCGAACAGCGAGATGATGAAGTCGACGCACAGATAGGGCTGGAAATTGCTGTGTGGCTGGCTGCCGCCGCGGCTACCGAGAAACTGGGTGCTCATTGCCACCGATGGGCCGCCGTTGATGAACGCATTGACCTGCCCTGACCTACCAATGACACTTTGGCTGGGGTTGGGCTGATTGGCGACGTCGTTCGAGGCCATCAGGGCGTGGGTATGCGCCGGAATCTGCTGGATTGTCAGCGTGATTTCCTCCGCGCCCCCCGTCTCGGCCAGGATGAACCCGTTGCCCTGATGGATGGGAAGGCGGCCACGCAAGTCGGGCAGCGCGAAGGTGCTCTCGCCATCGCCGCCATAGGTTGTGCCTATCAGTTGGAAAAGTGTCTCGTTCTCGGAGATCGGCAGCAACTGTCCCTCGCAGAACATCCAGCCGGCCGGCGCAAAATTGCCGGCGAACATGCGAATCTCGCCAACATAGGGTTGTGCCATGGTCGCGTTTCCTCAATTCGGCGATGGGAAAATGCCCTGCAGGGCAATGCAGAAAGTCAATGCCAGGAAAGGCTGCATATTGAGATGCGCCTGACTGCCGCCGATATCGGTGACAGTGCCGGCAACCATGGCGCCGAGGTTCTGCACCGGACCATAGAGGGTGTTTGGCGCACTGTTGCCAAGCAGGTTGTTGGCCGGAAGATTGGTCGCGCCCGTGACAGACGATGCGTTGGCGGCGTGGACATGCGTGGGCATTTCCGCGATCGACAGCGTGTGGGCCTGCTCGCCGCCGCGCTCGCCCAACGTATGGCCGCCGCCGACATGAATTGGCATGCGTCCACGATAATCGGGAAGTGCGAAATTCACCCGACCATCGCCGCCAAAGGTGGTGCCGAGCAGCGAAAAAAGTGCCTGGTTCTGGTTGATGGGCAGGAGCTGCCCGTTACAGAGTGCCCAGCCTTTTGGCGCGAACACGAACGACATGATTCTGATTTCCGACAAGAACGGCTCAGACATAAGTCCTCTCCCCCAAACTGCTTGTACTGACCTTACGGCGACTGCATTAGCAAGTCGACAGAAATCGCCAAGAAAATTTAGATCGCTTTATTGCCAATGGACATACCTAATTCTTCATAAGTATTTCCAGTCGGAATCAGTTAGTTGGCACGAGGACCAGCCCGCCATTGTGCCCGCCAGGTATCGCGGCATAAGCCGGCGCACCGCCGGCGTCGAAGGAAAACACCGAACCGGCCGGCGTGTTGCCGCCGGCATTCCAGATGGCGGTGGCGATCGCCTGGTTGTTCGCGCCGCCTACAAAGTTCTGGAAATACAGGTGCGACGTAGTGCTGCCTATGCGTGCCAGGAAGGCGATGTCGTCGGCTGGCTGAGCCAGAGTCACTGTGTTGCTGCTGATGTTCAGATAGGTGTTTGTAAGGTCGCCGGCATTGGAACCCGCGCGCACATCGATGCCGACCGCGCCACTGCCCGCCACACCGGTGCCCGAAAGCGTGATGTTGTTGTTCATGATCGTCAAATCCAGCGAACCATTGTCCGTGCTCGGACCGGCGCCGTCGCCGTGCGGCGTCGCGAAGATAGCCGGATCGTTGCCGGACTTGGTGATCGTGTTGCCGATGATCTCGATGATGCCGGTCGAGGCATCTTCCGGATGGATGAAGATCGCCGAGCCCGCCGAGCCGACGCCGCCGCCCTGGATGTCGGCATTGCTGTTGATGCGGCCCATGATGACGGCATTGTTGATGCCGAAGACGTTGATGACCGGGCCGCCTTTGCCATAGATCTTCTTGTTGTTGAGGATCTTAAAGTTCAGGTGCGCGGTGTCCTCGGCGTTGAGGCCGATGGCGCGGCCGGCTCCGCTGAGGGCGGCTTGCGGGTCGAACGTATTGCCATTGGCGACCGTGCCGTCGCCGATGTTGACATTCAGCGTCGAGGTGTCGCGCGCAAAGGCTTCGACGCCGGACGTCTTCAAGCTCAGGAAGCTGCTGTTCAGGATGTTGAGCGTCGCGTTGGCGGTGCCGAAGGCTTCGAAGTTGAGACCTTGCGCGCCGAATGAGGAGTCCTTGGTGTTGCTGAACGTGCTGCCGCTGATGTTCAGCGTCAGACTGGTGCCCGTGCCGTTGCGGATGTCGACCAGATTGTCGCCGGCGGAGAGATCGCCGGCCGCGAAGCTAAATGTGGAATTGGTGATCGATGCGGTGCCGGTAAGGTTGTAGAACCGCATGTCGCCTTCAAAGACCGCGTCGCCGAAGCCGGTCACCGTGGTGTTGGCAATCGTCAGGTTCGAGACGTTCTGGCCATTGATGCCGACCTGGACGCCGCCATTTAAATTCAGATTGGTGAAACTGACCGTCGAAACGCTGCTCATGTTGATGGCGGCCTGAGCCGCGCTGTTGAATGTCGGGCCGTCGACATTGTTCAACGTGCCGTTGCCGCTGTTGGCATTGGTGAAGTTCATGTTCGAGAGCGAGAGATTGCTCGTCGACGTGAACACCGCGCCTTGCACTGTGCCCGTGATGGTGCCGCCGGAACCCGCCGTCGTGCCAATGCCGGTCACCGTCAGGCCGCCACTGCCCGTATTGTTGAGGACGATACCGTTGGTGCCACCGTTGGCCGAAATGCTCTGGAACGTCACGCCGGAACCGCCGATCGTCGTGTTGACGACGTTGAGCGCCGTGCCTGTGCCGGACGCGATCGTGTTGCCGGTGCCCTGCACCGTCACCGTGCCGCCGCCCGTGGCGCTGAAGCCGCCGCCGCTCGTTGTGTTGATAATCAGCCCGCCATTGGTGAAGTTGATGGTCGCGCCGGGGTTGCTGGTCAGGATGACGGCGGCATTAACACCGGTCGAGAGCGTCTTGACCGCGCCGCCGAAGTTGATCGTGCCGCCGGCGTTGCTGAGCACGGCAATGCCCAGCCCGCCATCGCTGCGAGTGATCGTGCTGGCGCTGTCGAAATTGATTAAACCGCCGGCCATGCCGCGGATATTTGCGACATTGCCGCCGGGGTTGGTGATGTCGACATTGTTCAGGTTGACGACCGCGCTGACGTCGTCATTGCCTGGCGTGCCCTGATCGCCGTCGACGACAAAGGCATGGTTCGCAGCCCCCGCGTCGGTCTGGATGGCGACATTGTTGAAGGTGTAGGTGCCGGTCGCGTTGTTCAGCGAATCGCCGAGAATGGTGATGCCGGCCGTGCCCGTCAGGCTGGCATTGTTGACGGTGACGCTGCCCGCCGCCCCGTCGATCACAATGCCGGTGCCGCCGGTGTCGTTGAGCCCGTTCGCCACGGCAGTGGTGAAATTCACCGAACCGCCGGCGGTGTCGGCGACGACGATCATGCGCTGGCCGGTGGTGGCTTGCGTGATCGTGCCGGCATAGGTGACGGTGGCGGTGCCGCCATTGACATTGAACGCGGTGCCGCTTGGGCTGATGATCGAGGTGCCGGTGCCGAAATTGAACGTGCCGCCCGAGCCGTTGAGGATGTCGACGCTGGCATTGCCGCCATTCAGCGTCGTCGTGCCGACGAAACTGTAGATGCCGTCCGCATTGTCGAACTGCAGGCCGGTGCCGTTCGTCGCCGAGAGCGCGCCGGTGGCGAAGTTGAGCGTGCCGCTGTGGCCGCCCGCGACGCTGACCAGGGTGGCATTGTTCGACTGACTGACATTGCCGGTATAGTTGAGGTTGGCGGTGCCGCCGCTGACGGCGATGGTTGCCGCGCTGCCGCCGACCAGCGAGCCGGCGCCGAGATTGATCGTCCCCGACCCGATGACGTTGGTGAGGACGACGGCGCTGTTGCCGCCGGCGCCGTTGCTGGTCGAGGAAAAATTCATGCCGGTGGCCGCGACGGTGACGCCGCTCAGGTTCATCGCCACACCGGTGCCCGTGGCGATGGAGTTGCCCACGCCGGTGACGCTGACCGTGCCGGAGCCCGTGGCATTGAAGCCGGCGCCTGCCGAGGTCACGATCGCCAGACCGCCGCCGTTGAAATTGACCGTCACCGGGGCGCTGTTGCCGGCAATATCGACGCCAAGCCCGCCGCCGCTCATGCCGATGGCGTAGCTGGCGCCGCTGATGTTGTAGGTGCCGCCGGTATTGGCGGTGATCGATATGCCGGTGCCCCCACCGGTAAAGCTGTTCGAGGCGCCGGACACCGTCACCGTGCCGCCTGCATTGTTGTTCAGCGATACGCCCAGCCCGCTGGCCGTCAGATTGCCGCTCAGTGCGACGAGGCCGGCGCCGGCAAGCCGGCTCTGGACATTCAGCGCCGGACTGAATGCGCCCGAATTGTTGACCGTGCCCGAATAGCTCACGGCAGCCGTACCGCCGACGACATTGAACGACGCGCCCGTCGCCCCGCTGAGCGCGCCGGTGCCGAGATTGAGCGCTCCGCTGACATTGGTCAGGCTGACATTGTTGACGCCGCCGGCCGACGAGGTCGAATCGAGCGCGATGGTGGCGGCGACACCGGAGAGATTGATCGCTGTGCCGCCGGTTGCGTTCACCGTCTGGGCGGCAGCCGTAGCGGTGATGCCCATCGTGCCGCCGGTGGCGAGAATGCCGGTGCCGGCGGTGGTGTCGATGGTGACGCCATTGGTGAAGCTGGTTGTGCCGCCGGCCTGCGAGAGACCAACGCCGCTGGTCGTGTCGATGTTGGCGAGACCGGTGACGTTGAGCGTGCCGGTCTGGACTCGGATGCCGCCGCCTGTGTTGGGGACGGTGACATTGTTCACCGTCACCGTGTTGAAGTTGAAGGTGCCAGTGTTGGTGTTGATGGCATCGATGCCGAAGCCCGTCGTGTTGGTGATGCTTGTCCCGCCGGTGACGGTGAAGGTCCCGGCGACACCGTCGAAAATGATGCCGTTGGTACCGCCTAGGGCGCTGACGGTGGCAAACGTCATGTTGACGGTCAGCGGATCGAGATCGAATGCCGCGCCGTTGTTGGTGGTGACCACGCCACCGCTGTTGTTCAGCGTGAAATTGGTGGTCTTGGTGTTGGCGATGACACCGGTGCCGCCATTGTTGGCAAGGCTGAGCGTGCCCAGATCAAGGGTACCGCTGGTGTTGGTGAAGCTGAGGCCATTGCCCTGGACGCGAGCGCCTGGGTTACCGATACCGAGCGTGCCGGCGCTGACCGTGCCGCCGGCGCCGTCGGAATCGAAGCGGACATTGTTGAAGGCGATGCCGCCGCTGCCGGCGCCGCCGGTCACCTTGTTGCCGGCAAACGACCTGATCGCAATTGAGTTGTCGGTGGCATTGATGTTCTGACCAGCGAAGGACGCTGCGAGGCCGGAGCCGGTCGATTGCAGCGTGTTGCCGTCAATCGACAGCAGAAGCGTATTGGCCGGAGCTCCCGTGGTGGAGAAATCGAGCGCGTTGCCGCCGGCGGTGATGGTGTTGTTCCTGACGAAGAAACTGGAGGCGCCGGTCGCGTTGACGGCAACGCCCGCACCGGAACCGAGATTGCTGACGATCAGGTTCTGGATGCCGCCCGTGAAGATGCCGCTGCCTGATGTCGCCAGGTTGATGACCTGCGTGGCGTTGTTGCTCTGCAGGACCGGCCGCAGCGTGTCGATGCCCCCCGGCGCCGAAATGATCGGCGAGTTCTGCACCGTGGTGAAGTGGAACGCGGCGGAGGCGCCGCTGCTGGTGTCGACACCGAGCTGCGAAACATCGACCGCCGCGTCGCCGCTCTTGAAGGCGAGCAGCACCTGCCCGTCATCGAGGTTGAACGTGGTGCCACTGAGGTCGATGGTTTCCTGGGCGCCGTTGACGTTCTTGTCGATCAGCACCACGACGTTGGCCGTGGAAGCCTGTGCGCCCGCGTAACTGCCCGGATTGGCGAGGCTGCCGTCGCCGGTGCCGCCTTCGGTGACGTAGTAGACGCTGATCGATGACAGGTTGGAAACGTCGCCGGTGAAATTGACGTCATCGAAATTGTAGTCGCCATTGGTCGGCAAAGTATCGGTGGTGTGGATGACCTGGCCGCCGGTGGTTGCGATCGACGATTCGGCGGGGCCGGCGCCGTCGCCGAACACCAGCCTGGCGTTGGTGGCGCTGGAGAACTGCACGCCATAGCCGACATTGGCGATAGTCGATTTCTGGCCGGCCGGATTGTTGTTGACGGTGTCGCCGAGCTGGATCGTGCCCGTGCCGGTGGTGCCGGCCATGTCGATTCCGATCGTGCCGGCGAAGCCGCCGCCGTCTACATCAAAATCGTCCGCGGTGATGCTGCTCGCGCCGAGCGCCGCGCCGTTGAGGTCGAGGCCGACCGCATTGGCGGCATTGAGCCCGATGGTCAGGCTGGCGAAATTCAGCGTCGAGCCGAGCGTGCCGGAAATGTCGACACCGCGCGCATTGGCACCGGTGATGCCTAGCAGGTTGACCGTGCCGAGATCGATTACGCCGCCGCTGACATTGTTGAGCGATATGCCGGTCGCCGCGCCATTGACCGAAATCATATCGAACTTGATACCACCGGCGCCGACCGTCGCGCCTTTCGCCCCGGCGACGACCGCCGTCGCATCGCCAAGCTTCAGCGCGGTGCCCGTGCCGGTGGTGATGGTGTTGCCGTCGCCGGTGACGCTGATCGTGCCGGGGCCAAAGGTGCTGGCGGTGAAGCCGGCGCCGCTGCTGGTGGTGATGACGAGGCCGCCATTGGTGAAGTTGAGCGTGCCCTTGGTCTGCGGGTCCATCACGTATGACGGTGCCTTGACGATGGCATCGTTGGCGCCGGTGTTGAATATCTTCGACGTACCAGAGAAGGTGACCGTGCCGTTGGCCGAGCCGCCGATGGCGACACCCTCGCCACCGCTGTGATCGATGGTGCTCGAAATATCGTATATGCCTTCGGCATGGCCAAAGAAGTCGAAGGCCGTCGATGACGTGGTGGAAACGACGGAACCGCTCATGTTCAGACGGGTCGCATCGCCGCTGGCGCTTATCACCGATCCCGCACCGACCGTGATCGAACCTTTGTAGGTCAGCGTGGTGAAGGCCAGGTCATTGCCGCCGCCGAGGCTGATAGCCGAGACGGTGGTGTTCGTGATGCTGGCGCTGCCGTTGACGCCGACGTTGACGGTCCCGCCCTGCGAGCTCTGTATGATGCCGAACTGGCCGCCATCGATGGTCAGGGTGGATCCGGCGACATTGGCGATGTTGACGGTGCCAACCTCGGGACCGCCGATATCGAACCCGGCATATTGGACGTCGAGATCGATCGTGCCGGTGAAGTTGACCTCCCCGGTGCCACTCAGGGCGTACAGCCAGGCGCCGGTGTATCCAGTATCCCTCAGGCCGCCGATGTTGACATCCCCGACGAGATTGGCGCCCAACAGCGTCACGCCGGCACCGCCGGGGTCGCCGGGAAGAGCAGGGATCGTGGAGTCCGCCGAGATGCTGTCGAAGGTAATGCCGGCGCTGCCGACATTGGCACCATACACCACAAGTCCGTCGCTGCCGGCATTGATCTCGTTGCCGGCGCCGGTGACGGTAATGATGGTGGAGGTTGCGCCAGCCGGGCCTAAATCGCCAATTGCGACGAAGCCCGCCCCGGTCATTGTCGTTATAGCAAGGCCACCATTGGTGAAGTCGATCGTGCTGTTGGTATTGAGTGCCGGGACGGCTGAAGCGTAATTGCCAATGATGCCCAAGCTCACGCCGTCCGTCGCGCCCGAGCTGATCACCTTGCTGGTGCCCGAGAAGGTGATCGCGGCCGCGTCGTTGCCGGCAACGACGATGTTGCCGCCGGCCGCCGCATTGGTATCGGTGAGATTGCCCGACAGCGTCACCGAGCCGCCGGTCATGCTCTGGATCGACACCGCGGCGCCCGTGCCGTTGCTGGCGATCGTGCCGCCATAGGAAATCGTCGCGTTGCCGCCGCTGGCTGCGGTCCCCGAGCCGACATTGAACGACGTGCCCGAACCGGTGTTGGTCAGCGTACCGGTGCCGAAGCTTGCCGTGCCGCTGAGGTTCTGCAGGTCGACGCCGCTGCCGGAAGCGAATGTGGCACTTGTCGAGGCGAAGTTGATACCGGCCGTGATGCCGTCGAGCGCCGCCGCCTGCGCGTTGGTGGCGTTGATCGTGCCGGTCACGACATTGACCGTGCCGCCGCCGGTGGCGCTGAACGCTGTCACGCCGTTCGTGGTGATGTCGACATCGGCGAAGGTGATCGTGGAGCCGGCATTGCCTGTCAGCGAGACGCCATTGCCGTTGACCGTCACCTTGTCTGTGAAATCGACCGTGCCGCCGCTGCGGTTGGCGATCGAGATGCCGCCGCCGGTCAGCGTGCCAGCCGGTCCGCTGTTGGGCAAGGTGCCGCGCGTGACCGTGATGTTGCCGGCGCCGCCATCGACGTCGAGCAGCGTGCCGGCAACGTTGATGTTGTTGTCTGTGATCGACAAATTGCTGTCGAGGCCGACGACCTTGAACGCGGTCTG
Source organism: Mesorhizobium sp. M0227 (assembly GCF_040321855.1). Classification (NCBI taxonomy): domain Bacteria; kingdom Pseudomonadati; phylum Pseudomonadota; class Alphaproteobacteria; order Hyphomicrobiales; family Phyllobacteriaceae; genus Mesorhizobium; species Mesorhizobium sp. M0227. Next base: position 35,579 of record NZ_JAMYSJ010000037.1, read on the forward strand.
GCCCGCGGCGACGTTGGTGATCGTGACGCCTTCGATGAAGATGCCGCCGGCATTGTCGACGATCGTACCTTGGTCGACAAGGAAGACCGAACCGCTGCCGCCGCTGAAGTCGAACGCGGTGTCGCGCACATGGTTGCTGCCGAGCAGCTGCAAGGTATCGCCGCCCGTGCTCTTGACCACGCCCTCATTGCCGGTGACGTTGCCGCCGGTGGCGCCGAGATTGCCCTGGACATTGATTGGCTGGATGGTGCCGGAGGTGATGATCGAACTGCCGTTGCCGAAGCCGGCGATCGACTGGCCCGAATCGAGCGTGAACGGCGTGGCGCTCAGATCGACCGTGCCGACAAAGGCGAAGGTCAGTGTGCCGGTCATGGCATCGGCCTGGGCGGCCGTGACCGTGGTCACCGCGGCGCTGAGCCCGTTGGTGCCGGCAGCGATCACACCACCGTCCTGGGAAATCATGACGACCCCGCCGACCGCGCTGGCCAGATTGGCGCTGCCGGTGAAGGCGACATCGCCGAAATCATAATTGCCGAGCGTCGGATCGAGCCCGATCGTGTTGACCGTGTAGCCGCCACTGGCCGCGCTGATGAAGGATTCCAGCCCGTCGCCCGCATTGCCGTCGCCAAAGGTGAAATTGGCGTTGGCCGACGTCGCCGTTGTGCCGCCGGACGACAGTTCGACGCCGACGCCGACCTTCGAGATGCTGGAGCCCTGCAGGAAGGTGATGGTCTTGTTGCCGATGGTCGACGACAGGTCGATGCCGCGCGAGGTCAGGTCGTCGGTGCCGGTGATCGTCGTCACGCCGAAATCGGCTGTCGTTGACGAACCGCTGAAGTCGATGCCGGTCTGGTTGGCGCCGGAGCCCATCGTCACATTGGTTGTTCCAAATGTGACATCGGCATTGGTCAGGGCGAAGTTGATGCCGGCTGGACCGACGGTCGAACCCATCGTCACGCTGGTGGTGCCGAAGGTGACGGCGCCGGCATTGTTGGTGATGTCGATGCCATTGCCCGTGGCGCCCGACACGGTCACCGCCCCGAAGGTCGCCGATGCGGTGCTGGCGACATTGGCGACGGCCAGGCCAGTAGCCGTCGCGCCGGTGATCGACAGCGGAGCTGTGACGTTCAGCGTCGCGGTGCCGGCAAGGCCGGTGACGACGGCGCCACCGCCGCCCGTCGCAGACAGCGTCGAGCCGATGAAGCTGATCGCGCCGCCGACCGGGGGCAGCGACGAGCCGATCGCGAAAAGATTGCCGGTGCCGGTCGAGGTGATGCTGCCGCTGAAGGTCACCGAGCCGCCGGTGGTGCCGTCGACCTTGACCGCCGTGCCTGGCGCGGTTGCCGAGCTGAATATGTTGGCTGCTACACCGATTGTCGCGCTGCCACCGGAAATGACGACACCGTCGCCAACGCCCGAATTGGTGATGGTGCCACCGAGGATCGTGATCGAGCCCGTGTTGTTGGTCAGGCTGACATCGGTGCCCGCGACATTGGTCGTCACCAAATTGGTGATGGTGAAGGTCGATGACGAAGAGTTGATTGCAACGCCGTTGATGCCGGCACCGGTGCCACCGATAGTGACATTGCCACCCAGGAACTGGCCGCCCGAGACGGCATTGAAATTGAGCGCTGTGGCTGCCACGACGCCTGTCGTGATGCTGTCGAACGCCATGCCGCCGGTGCCGATGGTGACGCCGTCGAGATAGATCGCGTGGCCGGTGCCGGTGGTGATCTGCTCCGTGCCTGCGGCCGCGACTGTGATCGTGCCGCCCCCGGTGGCGCTGAAGCCGGTGCCGATCGTCGTGGTCAGATCCAGCCCGCCGGTGAATTTGATTGTGCCGCCGGTGTTGCCACTCAGGTTGATCGCGAAGGCGGTGGCGGTGCTGGCGGTGATCGCTCCGCCGAACGTGGCGCTGCCGCCGCTCATGCCAGAGATCGTCACCGCGCTGGTAGCAGCGGTCTGGTTGATGGTGCCGTTGTAGGTGACGTTGGGCGTCGAGTTGCTGATGGAGAAGGCGTTGCTGCTCGTGTTGGCAATGGAACTCCCGACCCCGAAGGTCAAGGTTCCGCTGGAACCGCCGACGATGCCTATGCCTACGCCGCCGCCGGTGATGTCGAGATCGTCGAAGGTGGCGATGCCGTCGAAATTGTTGGTGGACAGCGCGGCACTGGTGGCGTTGGTGATCTTGGTGTTGCCGGTGAAATTGACGGTCGCGCTCGAACCGACAAGCGCGATGCCGGTTTGAGATGCGGTCTGGACGGTCAGGTCGTCGACCGAGACCGTACCGGTCACTCCATCGAGGAAGAGGCCGGTAGCGACATTGCTGACCGTCACGCCTTGGACGGTCAGGCCATTGATGCCCAGGCCGTGTATGCCGGCGGCGGCGCCACCGGAAATATTGAAATCGAGCAACGTGTTGCCGTTGCCCAGCGTCACGACATCGCCGCCGCCGGAACTGGTCAGCGTTGCCGCGCCCGCGGAATCCGAGATGGATTCGTCGTGATGGACGTTGGTGCCGGTGACATTCAACGGCACCCCGCCGAGCGAGAACTCGCGGCCGTTGCCGAACGAGGCCAGTTCCTGTCCGTCGCTCAGCGAGAAGCCGGTGGCGTCGTCGATTGTGCCGCGGTTGACCAGCACAATGATGGCGTCGCTGGCGGTAATGCTGTCGGCATAATCGATCGAGGCGAGGTCGGTGATCGACGTGCCGCCGCCCGAAGCCCCGGCCGCGACGAAGATGTAGTTGCGCAGATCGTAAAGTTGCGGGCCGGTAAACTGTGTCGTGCCGAAGGCGTAGTGGCCGCTGCCCTCATTGAGCCCGCGCGCATCGAGCGAGGCGGTGATGCCGGAGATGGAGCTGGAATCGCCGCCGAAGGTAAATTCGGCGTTGGCCGTGGCCCCCGGCGTGCCGGCTATGCCCAGCCGCACGCCGGTATCGACATTGGTGATGACGCCGCCAACGGTGATGGTGATGACCGCCCCGCCAACACTCGGTGAGGTCAGGTCGATGCCGATCGAGCCGGCAGCACCGGTGCCGGTGATGTTGAGCGACTGCGCGGTGAAATTGGTCCTGGATCCGGAGAAGTCGAGGCCGGTGCCGACACCCAGTCCGGAGATGACGATGTTGCCGGCGACCACCGCCGCATTGACGCCGGCAAACGAGATGCCGTCGGCGCCGGGGTTGGTGATGCTGATGTCGCCGAAGCGGATCGTCGCCGGCGAATCCGAAATGGCGATCGCTGGTCCGGTCGTGTTGGAGATCGTCGTCGCACCGTTGACCGTGAAGCTGCCCGCGACATTCTCGAGCACGACACCCGACGTGCCGCCGCTCTGGCTGATCGAGTCCAGCACCACATGAGCGGTGATCGGATCGATGAAGACGGCGGTGCCGCCATTGCCCGATATTGTGCCGCCGGTGGTGGTGAACGTCCCGCCGGTCGAGGTGCCCTGCACGGTGATGCCGCGGTCGGTATTGTCCTGCGCATTGACGGTGGCGAAGGTGTAGGTGCCCTTGCCGGTGATATCGAGACCGTCGTCGAGATTGCCCTGCAGCAGCGTCGTGCCGGTGAAATTGTAGGTGCCGTCGCCGTCGATGTGCAGACCGTCGAGGCCGTTGCCGGTGGCGGTGAAGTTGGAGCCGGTGATGCCGGTCGAGCTGCCCGTGAAGTCGGCGCCGTTGCCGCCCGCACCGGTGACCGTCACATTGGTCAGCGTCGCGCCAGTGATGTTGTTGCCCAAAATGCCGTTGGCGCCGCCCGTGATGGTGATGCCGTTGAGCGTGTTGCCGTTGCCCAGCGTGATGACGGGGTTGACGACGTTGGTGCCCTGGATCGTGCCGTCGCTGCCGCCCAGGTTGAAGGTGCTGGTGCCGCCACCGAACAGCCTGGCGGTGACGCTTTCGCCGCCGCCGATGACGGTCTGGCCATTGGCGAGCGTCACGCCGCCGGTCGTCAGATTGCCGTTGCCGCCAAGCGCGACGACAAAGCCGTTCGCACCCGACTTGGTCACGGCGTCGTCCAGCGTCGTCGGGTCGGCCAGCGTGCCGGCGCCGGCGAGGCCGCCGTCGGCGAAATAGAACTTGCCGAAGGCGGCACTGGTGGCGGCGTTGATGGCGATGCGCGTGGTCGTGCCGCCGGTCAGCGTCTGCGACTGGACGCGGACGCCGATGTCGCCACGCACCCGTTCGTTGACGCGCTTGCGAAGGCCTTCGCTGACCGGATAGACCGGCTCCGCCCCGCTATCGGTCCCGTCTGCATTGTCCGAGCCGCTGCCAGGATTGAACGGGATGTTCAGCCGCACACTGCCGGCGAACTGGGTGTCGTCGCGATTGTCGTTGCGGACCTCGCCGGCGAAGACCAGTTCCGTGTTGCTGCCGAAGACATCGCCGATCGTATACTCGAACCCGGCCTTGGCGCCGGTGACGCTGCCGTCGTCGCCATGCGGATCCTCGAAATGATAGCCGCCGATGTCGAGCCGCAGCGAATGCTTGTCGGGCAGGGCGACCGGCACCTGCGCACCGATCTCGCCCTCGATGCCCCACGCCGCGTAGTCGCGGTGGTCGATGACCGAGATCTGCTCGATCAGCTGGTTGCTGACCATCGACAGGGTCGAGCTGGCCGAGTGATCCGTTGAATCGCCCTTGATCGGCAGATAGACGTTCACATGCGCATCGAAATGAGGCGTGATCGCCTCGGCGCCCAGCGTGGCGGCGGTGAACTGGGTGGAGTTGTAGTTCTCGATGTTGAGGTAGGCGTAGCCGCCGATCATCAGGTCCGGGTTGACGATGCGGCGAATGCCGAGGCCGACATCCTGGCCGAAACCATCCTTGAAATCGTGCTTGGCCCGGACATCCAGGAACAGCACGGATTCGGCCGTCTGCTTGAGCGGGATGAAACCTTCGAGCGCGGCGTTGCCGCCATTGTTGTCGGCGCCGATGATAGCGCGGATCTGCGGCTGCCACAGGCCGTTCGGATCGGCATGGGCCGCCAGACCGGAAAGGCCGAGCGCCAGCGTCGTCAGCGCCGTCGTCTTCCAGAGATGCCTGGCGATTCGCGAACGGCGATAGCCGGCGCGAGCGTGGAAATCCTCCCCACGCGCCGCTATCTCACCAACTTGCCGAGAAGTCTCGGTAGTTCCCATCCCTGGCGAGTCCTTCGGGGACTACACGCGCCCCGTGTAAATCCTTAATCGAATTCTATTGTATAGCGAGTCTCGGGCGCTCCGATTTCTGAAAGCTCCCTGTAAAATTGTTCGCTGTATCCGAAAGGTCACAGTAATTTCGCCGGCTTTCTTGCCTCCGGTCGAGCTTTCGAAACAGTCGCGGGTGTTGTATCAAGCCGTGCTCGGGAGAATACCGGGCGCGGTGAGGAAACATGCAAGACGTCCGGCAAAATAACATGACAGCTACTTTAGCGAAGTCTAATTTACTTGGCGTGGCCGCGGGGCTGACCGCCCTGTGGCTTGGTCTGGCCGCCGGCCCAGCCCTTGCCGAAGATGCCAAGCCGGCCCAGCCAAAGCCGGCTGAAAGCAATGCAAAACCGGCCGATGCCAATCCATGGGCAGTGAACTGCTCCAGCGGTTCGGCGACCAGCGAGCTTCAGTGCCAGGTTTCGCAGAACCTGACCGAGGCCAAGACCGGGCAGCGCGTGCTGACCGTGACCGTGCGCCGCGACAACGGCAATGGCAGCCTCGCCATGCTGCTTGCCCTGCCACACGGCCTGTTCCTGCCGTCCGGCGCCTCCTTCCAGATCGACCAGGGCCAGAAGACGACGATTGCCATCCAGACCAGCGACCAGAACGGCGCTTATGCCGCCACGCCGCTGTCGGCGGATCTCATCAAGGCAATGAAGTCCGGCACCAATCTGAACATCGGCATGGAATCGGTCACCCGCAAGCCGGTCACCATCCCGGTGTCGCTGGCTGGCTTCACGGCCGCCGTCGCCAAGCTGGAATCGATCAAGTAGCTGCTGTCAGCGGCTTGATTGTCGATGCGCGGAGTGCTTCGTTGCCGCTTCGAACAGTGGGGAAATCATGACAGGCTTTGTCGATCGCAGGCGCGCGGCGCAACTGATGAAGCGCGCGGGCATCGCGGCGCTGGTGCTGTGCGCACCCGAGGCCTTCCACTATGCGACCGGCGCCTCGATCGGCCCGGCGGGACTGTTCCGGCGCGCCGGCGCCGGCTTCGTCGTCATCCCGGCCCGCCAAGGCCTGCCGATCGGCGTGGTGGTGGCGGATTTCAATGCGGGACAGTTGCAACTGGCTCTGCCCGACGCCGTCATCCGCAGCCACCCGATCTGGATCGAATTCGCCACGTTTGACGCCTCGAGGCCAGCGCAAGGGCTGGCGCGGCGCATAGTGGCCGGCTTTGGCTCGTCCGGCTGGACGCCTGCCATTACCCGGCCCGCTACATTCGAGTTGGCCAATTCCGTCCATGAGCTGAAGCAGATCCTGACCGGCTTCGGGCTCGAGCGCGCAACGATCGGCGTCGATCTCGATTTTGTTCCCGCCGCTGATTTCTCCGCCATGCAGGCGCTGCTGCCGGGCTGCACGATGGTCGACGGCTCGACCGTGCTGGACAGGCTGCGGGCCGTCAAGTCGCCGCGCGAGATCGATCTGCTGCAGCAAGGCATCATCCTGTCGGAGGCCGGGCTGGAGCGGCTGCAGGTCGATGCCATGGCCGGCATGCGTCAGGCCGATCTCATTGCCCTCTATCGGCAAGGCGTCGCCACGGCCGCGGCCGGCCTGTCCCATCCGGTCGCCACAGCCGAATATGTGACGCTCGGCGCCCGGCTCAAAAGCACCGATGCGAAAGCCATGCCGGGCGATCCGCTGAAGTGCGACATGGTCTGCACGGTCGGCGGCTACGCCTCCGACATGTCGCGCAACTTCACCTTCGGGCCGCCATCCGCCGAGCAGGCCGAACTGCACGCGATCGCCGAGCGGACCTTTGACGACGGGCTGGCATCCCTTGTTCCGGGAACCACGCTCGCCCAAGTGCATCGCGTCGCCACCGACAGCCTGGCGCGGCAAGGGCTGCGTACCTACCGCCGCGGCCATTTCGGCCATGGCGTCGGCCAGTCCGTCTTCTCAGAGCAATGGCCGTTCATTGCGGCCGACAGCGATGTCGTGATCGAAGCCGGCATGGTGCTGGCCTTCGAAATCCCGCTCTACATAGACCGCCTCGCCAGCTTCAATCTCGAGGACCAGTTCCTGATCACACCGGACGGGCCTGTTGCCATGAATCGTCTGCCGAGACGGTTGGAGAGGATTGGATAGCCGGCTTTGAGTCTGCACGCTGGAGATTGGCCGAAGCCTCCCCACCTTCGTCATCCACGGGCGGAGCAGGAGCGAAGCTCCGTCGCGGAGTCCCGAGGATCCATGCCGTGACCTTGGCCGAGGAATGCAGCGGAGCAGAACTCTTCATCGTAGCGACGCTTTGAAGTCGCGGCATGGATCCTCGGGTCTGCGCTGCGTCGCTGCGCTCCTTGCTCCGCCCGTGGATGACGAAGCGATGGGCGGATTTGGCCAATCTCGAAGCCGCACGCGGTGCCCAGCACCTACCCACTCACCGCCGGCCGCCGCCCCTTCCACGGCATCTCTCGCTCCAACTGTGCCGACGCGGCCAGCACCGTTGCCTCGTCGCCGTAGCGGCCGACGAGCTGCACGCCGATCGGGACGCCGCCTTTCGACCAGCCGAGCGGCAGCGAGATCGCCGGTTGGCCGGAGATGTTGAAGGGGAAGGCAAACACCGAGTCCGCCCATTTGGCGTTGTAGCGATCGATGTCTGTTTCCGACATGTCGTAATAGCCGAACGGGCGCGGCAGCTGCGTCAGGGTCGGGGTGATGAAGAGATCGTAGGCGCCGAGGTCGCCGACGATGTCGCGGCCGACCTGCCTGAGTTGCTCGACATCGGAGATGTGCCTGATGCCGCTGGTCGAGCGGCCGCGCTCGACGATTGCCCAAGTCACCGCCTCGACATCGCCTGGCGTCACCGGCCGCCCCACCACCGTCTCAAGGTAGTCGAACGTCGCCGCCGTCTGCACGCAGGTCATGTTGGTGTAGGTCTTCCACACAGCATTGGCGTCGAGCGGCATGTCATGCTCTTCGACATGGTGGCCGAGGCGCTCGAGTGCCGCCACGGTCGCCAGCACCGCCGCCTTCACCTCCGCATCGATCGCCGTGCCGTTGGGCGGCGTGACGGAAAAGCCGATGCGCAGCTTCTTTGGCGCTCGCGCCGAGAGGCTGAGCCAGCTGCCATCTGGAACCGGCGGCGTGTAGGGATCGCCGGGCAGCGCGCCGGCAACCGCATCGAGATAGGCCGCGGTGTCGCGCACGGTGCGCGAGCAGCAGAGAAAATAGGCGCCGCCATACCAATAGTCGCCGAACGGCGCGAGGCTGACACGTCCGCGCGACGGTTTTAAGCCCACAATGCCGCAGCAGGAGGCCGGGATGCGGATCGAGCCGGCGCCATCGCTGGCCTCGGCGATCGGCACCATGCGCGACGCGATGGCCGCGGCAGCGCCGCCGCTCGAGCCGCCGGGCGTGATGCCTTCCTTCCACGGGTTCTTGGTCACACCGTAGAGTTTCGGCTCGGTGGTGATCGACCAGCCATTTTCCGGCGCGTTCGACTTGCCGACCAGCACCAGCCCGGCCGCCTTCATGCGGCGAACGACCTCGGTGTCGAAATCGGCAACGACATCCCTGAGGTAGAAAGAAGAATTGGTGTTCGGCGCCCCGGTCCAGGACGAGGCCAGCTCCTTGAGCAGGAACGGCACACCGGCGAAGGGCGCTGATGTGTCGACCGTTTCGGCCTGCGCCCGCGCCATGTCGTAGAGGCGATGGATGACCGCATTGAGCGCCGGGTTGAGCCGCTCGACCAGCGTGATCGCTGCCTCCACCAGTTCCGCCGGTGAAACCTGGCCGCTGTGCACCAGTCCGGCCAGGTCGAGCGCGTCGGACTCGGCATAGGTTTTCAGCAGACTTTCGGTGACCATGTCTCTCTCCCAATTTTTCAACGTCGTTCGTTGATCTTGCCAACGTTTGGCGCCGCCTCCCGGCACCCTCTGTCGAGAGGGACCAAGGCACTCAAGAAACCTAGCTTTTCGCCCTACGAATACCCCCACCCCTAACCCCTCCCCACAAGGTGGAGGGGGATTCTGTAGGCGCTGAACTCGGCAAATCACAGGCGTTTAACACCGAGGATGAAGAGCGCGGCAGCTTCCCTCCCCCTTGTGGGGAGGGTTAGGGTGGGGGTCCTTCTTCGCCAGAATCCATATGCGACAGCCTCGAATGGGGACGGGGAGACGGGAATTGCGTCAGGCCAGGTCGATGGTCCGCCCGAGCGCGATGCTCTGTTCGGCGGCGAGCACGATGCGCAGGCTGTTGACCGCTGCATCCATCTGCTCGGTCAGGTCGAGATCCTCGCGGATGGCGCGCAGGAAGAAGGCCTGCTCGCGGTCGCAGAGTTCCTGGTGGCCGGGCTCGTCCTCCATGCTGACGATCTCGTCGGGCTTGGAGAAATTCTTGTCGCCATCGACAGCGGCATAGTGGATCTTCAGCGCGTCGGTCTTGGTGTGGCGGTCGATGTCGGCGGAGTTCGACACCTCGGCGGTGTCGGCGGCGCTGCTCGCCTGCTGTCCGGCGACGATCGACACCGCGCCCTTGGGGCCGACCACGTCCTTCACGAAATAGGCCGTCTCGCTCATCATCGGACCCCAGCCGGCTTCGTACCAGCCGACCGAACCGTCATCGAAGGTGACGTGCAGATGGCCGTAATTCTGCTTGTCGGCCTCCGCCCAGAGCTTGGCGCCGATGCCGTGCACGCGCACCGGCTTGGCGCCGGTCAGCTGGCACATGACGTCGACATAGTGGACGCCGCAATCGACGATCGGGATCAGCGAATCGATCAGGTTCTTGTGCCAGTGCCAGGCGCTGCCGCTGCTCTGCTGGTTGAGGTTGAGCCGCATCACCAGCGGCTTGCCGAGCGTCTTGCCGACCTCAATGAACTTGATCCATGACGGGTGGACGCGCAGGATATAGCCGAGCACCAGCTTGCGGTTCTTGGCGCGTGCCGCCGCGACCACTTTCTCGGCATCCTCATTGTTGGTGGCGAGCGGCTTTTCCATGAACACATGGCAGTTGGCGGCGATTGCCTTCAGCGCATATTCGGCATGGGTGTTCGGCCAGCTGTTGATCGACACCGCGTCCGGTTTTGTTTCCTTCAGCGCCTGGTCGAAATCCTCGTAGAGTGGGTAGCCGGCTAATTCTCCTGGTATCTTCGTGTTGCTCTTGATCGAGCGGCTCATGATGCCGACGATCTGAAAACCCTCGGAGCGGTGATAGGCGCTGGCATGCGACGCACCCATATTGCCAAGACCCACCACCAGCACTTTTACCTTGTCGGCCATGTCAGCCTCCCAAATTCTTGATTGAATAATATGCGGCGATCGGTTGCCGCTCGCATGTCTATCCGGGACAGCCACCTCAGGTCAGCGCCGCCGCTCATTGCCTGGCCCTTTCCTCTCCCCCGTCGATCGGGGGAGAGGTGTCGCGCGCCACAAGAAGGACTGGGGGGGGCACATGCGCCCCGGCGGGGGGATCGGGGAGTTTGGGGGGACCCTAGCGCCCCCAC
>NZ_JAMYSJ010000038.1:0-44162 GCF_040321855.1 Mesorhizobium sp. M0227
GTCGCCAGCGGCGAGCCGCCCTCGTTCGTGAGGCGTATATAGTCGCCACACTCGACAACTGTCAACACACATCGACAATGTTTTTGAAGTTTTTGCGACAGAAATTTCGGACCGGATCTGTCGATAGCCGACTGCCCCAGGGGAACGCTGGCAATACCGATTGGACGGCCAGGAAGGAGCCCTATTGCCGCCGCATTGCCGTTCGACACCAAAGCCAACGAAAGTGGGCGCCGCCGACGGAGCAGCCCCTCTCTTATGAGCCCTCCTATATAGGAGTGTGCGATGGCCTTGCAGAGAAGGTACACCGCCCCGCCTGGTAGGGCGCTCTATAAGAGAAGTGCTTGGGGGCAATTCGTTCGGAGCCTGGCGCTTCGTTGACTTCACCTGCCATGACAGGCAAATGTCACGGCCACAACAAAAGCGACAAGCCGTTCCGCCCGGGGAAGAAGCAGCCTTTCTGGATGCCAGACACGGAAGATGTCATAGCCGAACTCGGCAACGAGCCGCCGCTTGTCGCGGATGGCCGCAGCGGCCCGCCCGACCGGCGCGAGGTTTCTGCACGCTGGCTGTCGGGAACATTTCTCACTGGCGTCACCTCGAGCGTGCTGATGGGCGTGGCGCTGTTCGCCGCCCTTGACGGCCGCCAGCAACTAGCCACCCCACCCGAGATCGCCGAGTTGATCAGCCTTGCCGGCAACGGGGATTCTGGCGAAGTCGCCAAGACCACCAGGCTGGTGGCGCCGCGTCAGATCGCAAAGGCCAAGGACCGCCGCCGCATGGAAGTGTCGATGGTCACCAAGGTCGGCGACCGCGACGTCATCCACACCATGCCTTTCGTCCAGATCAAGATGGCCCTTGCCGCCGGCCACACCACCAGCCGCGCCTACCCACCCTTCGACCCGATGCAGGTGTTCGGCGACGACAGCGACGACAATGCCCAGCCGGCGACGGCCTCTGCCGCTTCCGGCCAGATCTACGGCGCCAAGGTCGAAAGCGAGATGAGCCTGAAGACCATCGATTTTCCGATCGAAACGGCTTCCTTCGACGAAAAGAGTGACCTCTCCGCCGACGAGGTGGAAAAAGTGGTGCGCGAAGCCGGCACCGACCTCAGCGACGGCGCCGTGCAGGTCGCTTCACTTCACTATGTCGACCCGCAGCGATTCGGCGAAGCTTTTGCCGAGAGCATGGCGGGCTCCTACGACGTCAAGATCGTGCCGGAAAATGTCTCGGTGGCGCCCCGCGCCACTGTTGACGACCAGGCGCCGGCTTTCGCCGAGGAAATCATCCCCTTCACCAAGGATCTCGACGTCACCGAGGCTTTTGCTAATTCGGGCTACACGGGTGAAGATGCCACCGGAATGGCCGAAGCTATCGCCAAGTTGCTCAACGCAACGGCGCTCAAAGCTGGAACCGTGCTGCGTGTCGGTCTTGAGGTTCACGGCGATGCCGCCAAGGTCGTGCGCACCAGCGTCTATGACCGGACCCAGCACATCGTCACCATCGCGCTCAACGATCGCGGCCAGTATGTGCCGGCGCAGGAACCGGATCCGAACCCCGAATTGCTGACGGCCTTCGATGATTCGTCGGCGCCCGTGGTGGTGCGCGGCAACCTGCCCAACGTCTATGACGGCATCTACCGCGCCGCCTATTCCTACGGCATGTCCAAGGTGATGACGCAGCGGTTGATCAAGTTGCTGGCGTCCGACGTCGACTTCCAATCCCGCCTCAGCCCCGCCGACCGCATCGAAGTCCTGTTCTCGCAGCCCGACGGTGACGACCAGACCTCGGACAGCTCCGAGCTTCTTTACGTCTCGGCGACGTTCGGCGGCCAGACCCGCAACTTCTACCGCTTCCAGATGCAGGACGGCGGCACCGACTATTTCGATGAGGACGGCTCGAGCGCCGAGCAGTTCCTGTTGCGCAATCCCCTGCCCGCCGGGAAATTCCGCTCCGGTTTCGGCGCCCGCAGGCATCCCATCCTCGGCTATGTCCGCATGCACACCGGCGTCGACTGGTCCGCGCCGATCGGCACGCCGATCATCGCCGCCGGCAACGGCACGGTCGAGAAGGTCGGCTGGGCCGGCGGTTACGGCAAGCAGATCATCATCCGCCATGCCAATGGCTATGAGACATCATACAATCACCAGAGCGCTTTTGCCAAAGGCATCGAACCGGGCGTGCACGTCCGCCAGGGCCAGACCATCGGCTTCCTCGGCCAGACCGGCCTCGCCACCGGCCCGCATCTTCACTACGAACTGATCGTCAACGGCACCAAGGTTGATCCGATGCGTGTCCGCCTGCCGGTCGGCAAGGTGCTGAAGGGCGATGACCTCGTTGCCTTCAAGCGCGAGCGCGAGCGCATCGACGAACTGCTGAAGCAGGAAGACAGCGATTCGCTGAAGGTTGCGAGCGCCAAGATCGACGGTTGACCCGCTTCAGCCTTGCTGATCTTCGGCCTGTCGCGACCATGGCAATCGCTCACCGGGAATGGTCGTCCAGGCGATGACAGCCGCAAACAGGCAAAGCAGCGCGGTCACCGAAGAGACCGCGGCAAAAGCGGCGTCGCTGGCGGCGAGCCTCGCCGCATCGATGGCCGGCCCAAGCCCGGCTGGCGCCGGTTCACCAAATCCTGGGATGCCCGGCGTTGCGCTCGCGTCCAGCGCATTCGCGTAAACCCATGCGGCAAGCGAGCCCATCGCCGCCACCGCGATCAAACCGCCGATGCGTGAGACGGCATTGTTGATGCCGGAGGCCGCCCCCGTGTCCTTGTCTTCCACCGCCGTCATGATCGCGGTCGACAAAGGCGATACGACCAGAGCCATGCCGAGCCCCATCAGCCCCATCAGCGGGAATGTTCCGGTCCAGAAATTATGGATACCGGCGTAGGTGAGCAAGGCCAGCCCGGCAAACGCAAAAGCCACGACCAGGCTGCCGCAGGCGATCGGAAAACGCGGTCCGATCCGGTCCGACAGCTTGCCGACAGGTCCTGACAAAAGCGCGATCGCTGCCGACAAGGGCAGGAAGATGAAGCCGACCTCGGCCGTGCTCAGTCCCCAGCCGGCGATCAGCAGCATCGGCAGATAGAAAAGGTTGGCCGATAGCGCGAAATAGAGGAAGAACGTCGCCACATTGGCGCCAGCGAAAGCACCGACGCGAAACAGGCTGAGGTCGATCATCGGCTCGCGCTGCCGAAGCTCGAAGATGATGAAGACAGCCAGCAATACGACGCCTGCGGCAATGCTCGGCCCTGCCATGAGGCCCTCGCCGCTGGCGCTCATCGAGGTCAGCCCATAGGCAAGCGCGCCGAAGGCCAATGTCGCGAGCGCTGCACCGCCGAGATCCAGGCTGCGTTTCTCCGTCGGCGTATCGGCTGGAACCTTGGCCAGCAGAAGCCAGATCGAAATAAGCCCGAGCGGCAGGTTGATGGCGAAGATCGCCCGCCAGATGCCGTCGCCGAAGGCCGACAGCACGAAGCCGCCGAGCACCGGGCCAAGTGCCGTGGTCAGCGCCGAAGCCGCCGCCCAGATGCCGATAGCGCGGCCGCGTTCTTTCTTCGGGTAGGCCTTGGCGATGATGGCGAGGCTGCCGGGCACCATGATCGCTGCGCCAATGCCCTGGACGGCACGAAATGCGATCAGCACAATGGCATTCGGCGCCAGCGCACAGGCAAGCGAAGCGACGATGAACAGCGCAATGCCGGCCACGAAGGCGCGGCGTAGGCCGAATCGGTCGCCGGCGGCACCCCCGGCCAGGATCAGCGCCGACAGCGTCAACGCATAGGCATTGGAAATCCACTGCGCCTCGGCAAGGCTGGCGCCGACGTTGACGCGGATCGCCGGTGTGGCGATGGCCAGGATCGAGCCGTCTATGAAGCCAAGCGCCGAGGCCAGAATTGCCGCGATCAGCACAAATCGCCGCTGCGACTGCGGACAGAACGTCCCATTCCTGACCGGGCTGGTCAGCGGGACGGCGGCAGCTTTACTCGGTGAATGCATGAAATCTTGCTTAAACCCCTAGCGCACCGGCAACAACCAGCCAGTGGCTTGCTGTCGCTGAAACCAGCCGTTTGGCCAGGTCGCACTCTGTCAGGGCGCAAATGGCACAGTCATGCTGGCGCCGTTACACGCAGCCAGCGGGGATTTCGGTGAGGCGACCACTTGAAAGCTCGGTTTCATTCTGATCGTGCATCTGGTCTATGCCGCCGCACTTCACAGTTCACTGCTGCGCAAAATCATCGGCTGAAGGTCCGCCGACAAACTCCACCGTCACACCCGGCGACACCAGCTTGGCCAGTTCACGCGCATCCCAGTTGGTCAGGCGCACGCAGCCATGGCTTTCGGTCTTGCCGATCTTCGACGGATCCGGCGTGCCATGGATGCCGTAGGTCGGCTTGTCCAGGGCGATCCAGACCGAGCCGACCGGGCCGTTCGGGCCCGGCGGGATGGTCAGGACCTTGTCGTTCTGGCCCTGCTTGAAATTGATGCTGGGGTTGTAGGTGTAGTTCGGATCGAGCGCGACGCGCGACACCGTGTGTATGCCGGACGGTGACGGCGTGTCCGATGAGCCGATGGTTGCGGGATAGGCCGCGACCAGTCTGCCGCCGGCATCATAGGCGAAAACCTCTTTCTTGTCCTTGTCCGCGACGATGCGGGCCACCGGCGTCGAAACCAGTTTTCCGAAATTGGCGACCTTGATGGTTGTGCCGGGACGATTGAAATCGACGTCCGGGTTGAGCGCTTTGAGATAATTCTCGTCCATGTGGAAGCGCTCCGCGAGCGCCTCGGTCACGGACGTATAACCCATGCGGTCGAGTTGCGCCTTCTGGCTGTAGTCTTCCGGGATCGACGCGACATAGGGACCGGCCGCATCCTCCGCTGTGATCGTGTAGTTGGCGAAGGCATCGCCGCCGGATTGCGCAAGTGCCGCCTGGATGGCGACCGCGTCGGTCGATCGCAGATTGGCGCCGGTGATCTGGTTGTAGGCAGCGAGCGCCTTGTCGACATTCGAACCGAAACGCCCGTCGATGACGCCAGGCGAAGCGCCACCCCGGTCGAGCAGCACCTGAAGGGCGGCGACATCCTGGCGCGCTCCCAGCGAAAGTGCCGGGGCAACAGTGGTCTTGTCGCCAGCCTTTGGTGGCAGAGCCGCCTGATCGGCGGGTATCGCCGGCTGGGCAGGGTCTATCGAGGCCTCGTTCAGCGGCTGGCGCTTGATGGTGCCCGGCTTCGCCGGCTGCGGCGCGTCGGGATAATTGTCGTCGTAGCTGCCATCGTCCTGCGGTGGGGTAGGATAGGCTTCGACGGAATTGTCCCCATAGGGATCGTACTCGTCCGCCGGCGGCGGGATAACGCGGCCTTCCTCTTCCAACTGCTGGCGGCGGAACCGCGCCATGTCTTCCGGATCGTCGAGATAGTAGCGGTCGTCGCCGTCGGGGGCGCGGCCCAATTCGCGCAGTCGTGTCTCCCGGCGCAGGGCACGACGGTCGAGCCGGGTCTGCGGCGGCTGGATGGCGATGACCTTGCCGGTATCGGCATCGACGATGACGCGGTTGCCTCTAGCGTCGTAGTAGATGTCGAGATTGCCGTCCTGGGCGATAAGGATGCCCCCGGTATCGGCGGCACGGACAATCGGTGGTGCGCTGTCCTGCGTTGGGGCAGCGATTGCATTGGCAGACAAAAGCCCGCCGGCAAGTACCGAAAGGGTGAAGATCGTACGCAGCATAGTGGCGAAACTCTCCGGTCCGTAATTGCCGACGCCCGACATTGTTCTCTGGCGAAGCCCCTCGCCAGCAAACCAGTTACCCACCATATGGTTCCAACATGAACCGGGCATGAAGATGGCGGTTTTCCGGCGCCTCGAGGAATATAGACTAGCTTGCGGCAAGTCCTAATTCCTTGCGCGCCTGCCTGGTCAGTTTCAGGGCTACAAGGCGATGGCTCTCGCGCAAATAGTCCTTCAGCGCGGCATCATCCATACTCTGGCTTGTCCGACGCTGGATCCATGTCATGCCGCGCGAGGCAAGATAGGGCGCGGGCCGCAGGCCCGGCTGCTCCTTGAGCACGTCATAGGCGATATCGGAGCATTTGAAGGTGACGAAGAGCTGCTGGCCCTGGTCCCAGCCGCCGATCGCGAAGATCTTGGCCCCGATTTTCCAGACATGGGCGCCGCCCCACTGGACGACATGGCTCGTCGCGGGCAGCGAGGCGCAGAAGCTGTTGTAATCGTCCAGTGTCATCCGCGCCCGCTTTTTTGCGCATATCGCCCCAAAAGTGGCCCCGGTTTTGGGAGAACGACATGCATATGACAAAGACCTAAAAAGCCGCGCGTCCGGGATGGACGCGCGGCTTTGGATCAGGCTGCCACTTCCGCCGCGACGATCGTCGGTTTCGAGCGGAAGTTCAGCCGGTCGGAACCGGCTGTCACCTTGACGGTCGAGCCGTCGAGGATGTCGCCGAGCAGGATCTTCTCCGCCAGCGGGTCCTGCAATTCCTTCTGCATCACTCGCTTCAGCGGTCGCGCGCCATAGGCAGGGTCGTAGCCCTTGGCCGCCAGCCAATCGACCGCCTCTTGGTCCAGCGAAAGTGTGATCTTGCGATCGACAAGCAGGCTCTCCAGCCGCTTGAGCTGGATCTCGACGATGCGGCCCATATCCTGCCGGCGCAGCCGGTGGAACAGAATCACCTCGTCGACGCGGTTGAGGAACTCCGGCCGGAACGACGCCCTGACGACACCCATCACCTCGTCGCGAACCAGATCGACGTCCTGATCCTCGGTGAGATTGACAAGATATTCGGCGCCCAGGTTCGACGTCATGATGATCAGCGTGTTGCGGAAATCGACCGTGCGGCCCTGCCCGTCGGTCAGGCGGCCGTCATCGAGCACCTGCAAAAGCACATTGAACACGTCCGGATGCGCCTTCTCGATCTCGTCGAACAGCACGACCTGATAAGGCCGGCGCCGCACCGCTTCGGTCAGCGCGCCGCCTTCCTCATAGCCGACATAGCCGGGAGGTGCGCCGATCAGCCGGGCGACCGAGTGCTTTTCCATGAACTCCGACATGTCGATGCGCACCATCGCGCTCTCGTCGTCGAACAGGAAGCTCGCCAGCGCCTTGGTCAATTCGGTCTTGCCGACGCCCGTCGGTCCGAGGAACATGAACGAGCCGATCGGCCGGTTCGGATCCTGCAAGCCTGCGCGGGCACGCCGCACGGCCTTCGAGACAGCTTGCACCGCCTCGCCCTGGCCGACGACGCGCTTGCCGATCTCGTCTTCCATGCGCAGCAGCTTGTCGCGCTCGCCCTGCAGCATCTTGTCGACCGGAATGCCGGTCCAGCGCGAGACGATGTGGGCGACATGATCGGGGGTGACCACCTCTTCGACCATGCCGGCTTTGCCGTCCTGGGCCTCGGCCTCCTTCAGCTTCTTTTCCAGCTCCGGGATCTTGCCATAGGCAAGCTCGCCGGCGCGCTGGAATTCACCCTTGCGCTGGGCAATGGCAAGGTCGTTGCGCGCCTCGTCGAGCTGCTTCTTCAGATCGGCGGCAAGCCCGAGCTTCTGCTTCTCGGCCTGCCATTTGGCGGTGATCTCGGTCGATTCTTCCTCAAGGCCGACGAGTTCCTTTTCCAGGCGGGCAAGCCGATCCTTCGAGGCGTCGTCCGTCTCGACCTTCAGCGCCTCGCGTTCGATCTTGAGCTGCATGATGCGGCGATCGATCTCGTCCAGCGCCTCGGGCTTGGAATCGACCTGCATGCGCAGCCGCGATGCGGCTTCGTCGACCAGGTCGATCGCCTTGTCCGGCAGGAAGCGGTCGGCGATGTAGCGGTTGGACAGCGTCGCCGCCGCCACCAGCGCCGAATCCGAAATACGCACCTTGTGGTGCTGCTCGTATTTTTCCTTCAGGCCGCGCAGGATCGAAACGGTGTCCTCCACCGTCGGCTCGTCGACGAACACCGGCTGGAAGCGGCGGGCAAGCGCTGCATCCTTCTCGACATGCTTGCGATACTCATCGAGCGTGGTGGCGCCGACGCAGTGCAGCTCTCCGCGCGCCAAAGCCGGCTTCAACAGGTTCGACGCATCCATGGCGCCATCCGCCTTGCCGGCGCCGACCAGCGTGTGCATCTCGTCGATGAACAGGATGATGTTGCCGTTGGCCGAGGTGACTTCGGAGAGCACTGCCTTCAGCCGCTCCTCGAACTCGCCGCGATATTTGGCGCCGGCAATCAGCGCGCCCATGTCGAGCGCCATCAGCTGCTTGTCCTTCAGCGATTCCGGCACGTCGCCATTGACGATGCGCAGCGCCAGGCCCTCGGCGATCGCCGTCTTGCCGACGCCGGGTTCGCCGATCAGCACGGGATTGTTCTTGGTGCGGCGCGACAGCACCTGGATGGTGCGGCGGATCTCGTCGTCACGGCCGATCACGGGGTCCAGCTTGCCGGCACGGGCATCCGCGGTCAGGTCGCGCGCGTATTTCTTAAGCGCGTCGTAGCCCTGTTCGGCACTCGCCGAATCGGCGGTGCGGCCCTTGCGGACATCGTTGATGACCTGGTTGAGCGCCTGCGCGGTGACGCCGGCCTTGGCCAGTATGTCGGCGGTCTTGGCCGATTTCTCCATGGCGAGCGCCTGCAAGAGCCGCTCCACCGTGACAAAGCTGTCGCCGGCTTTCTTGGCCAGTTCCTCGGCGGTCGAAAACACTTTTGCCAGCGGCTGCGCCAGATAGAGCTGGCCATTGCCGCCCTCGACCTTTGGCATCGCTTCGAGCGCCGTCTCGACGCCAAGCTTGACGTCGCGGACGTTGCCGCCGGCGCGTTCGATCAGCGACGCGGCCAGGCCCTCATCGTCGTCGACGAGCACTTTCAGGATATGTTCAGGGGTGAATTGCTGATGGTTGCGGGAAAGCGCCATAGTCTGCGCGGACTGGATAAAGCCGCGCACACGCTCTGAGTATTTCTCGAGGTTCATATCTGTCTCCTTCCATCACCGGCCCGCTTTGCGGCACCGGATCCGATTGCGGTGACGGACCCGCCCATTCGAGCCGGGTCCAATTCAGGCTGATATGGTACACAAGCTCCGAACCCTCAAGACGTCTCGATATCGGCAACTTCATAATATTGCACGGCCGCCCAAACGAAAACGGCGGAGATTTCTCCCCGCCGTTCTATGTCTTGAGGTGCCGTTCGATCAGTTGTCGATATCGACATTGACCGGCTGGGCATTGCCGCTTTCGACCGGGGCCGCCTCGGCACTTTCGCCACCGCCATCAACCTGATCGGCGTTGACGCGCGGGCGGCGCGGACGACGCGGACGACGGGCAGCCCCGCTTTCGGCGGCCGCCTCGTTGAGTTCGGCCTGGGCGGCAAGACCTGCCGGGGAAAGATTCTCGAACGACGGAGCCGGTTCGGCCGGCGCTACAGATTCGGTCGGCGAAACGGCTTCGCCCTGAACCGGGGGCTCGTTGCCCTGGGGCTGACCACCTTGCTCCACAGACGAACCAAAGTCGCGCTGGCCGTTCTGGCCATAACCGCCATTGGGGCGACGATCGCGATGGCGCCCGCCATTGTTGTCGCGGCCACCATTGTTACGCCCGCCATTGTTATCGCGGGCCTCGCGGCCACCTTCCCGGTTGAGGGCAACCTCGGCAGGCGTCCCTTCGATGACCGGCTGCGGGCCGGCGCCATGGTTGATCACCGGGATCTGGACGTCGGAAACAGTGTTGCTGTTGTTGTTGCCGCCATTGTCGAAATCGTCGCGATCCTCGTCGCCGTCATCGTCGAAATCATCGCGATTCTGCTGCGCGTTCTGGATCGGCATCTGCGCCTGTGCGGCCGCGATGATGCGATTGTAGTGCTCGGCGTGCTGGAGATAGTTCTCCGCCATGACCCGGTCGCCGGAGCTGTGAGAATCGCGGGCAAGGGTGGCGTATTTTTCGGCGATCTGCTGAGCCGAACCGCGGATCTTCACATCCGGGCCATTGCTCTCGTAGTTGCGCGTCAGGGGATTAGGCCCCTTGCGGTTGTTGTTGTTATTGTTGTTGTTGTTGTTACCACCGCCGCCGCCACTATTGTTGCGACCGCGCATGCGCCTGTTCTGCTGTTGTGGCCTCATCAAACTCTCTTCATTTTGAAATTTTCGAAAAACTCTTCACGAACGGAGGCGCTCATGCAGCCAGCCGTTTCGTCTCTTCACCGGCGTTCGCCCGCATCGATTGCGTTGGCGCCACGTGCCATCCTGTTCCGGTTACATCACTTGCCGGACGATTCCCGCACGAAGCTTGGGCATCGTTTGCGCAAGAAGGCAGCTATTTCCAAGGAAAACCGAATCGCTAAGAGCACTGCCTGCTTCGTCTCATCCGGTTAAGGCGACCCTAGCCGCATTCCCCGGCATTGCCAAGCGCTTTTTTGCACTGCGTCAAGGCTTTATCCTTTCAAAGACAACAACCCTGTCGTTTCCACCGAGATCACGAAAAGCACCGCCCGGCACGTAGCCGGCTGCAGCGAATATCTCGCAGACCTCGTTGCGTTGCGTATGGCCGATCTCGACCGCAATCCTGCCTTCAGTTTCCAAAAACCTTGCCGCTTCCGCAGCGATGGTTCTGTAGGGGTTCAGACCGTCCGCGCCACCATCCAGGGCCAGGCGCGGGTCGAAATTGCGGACTTCGTCCTGCAGATTTCCAATGTCTTCCGTGTTTATATAGGGAGGGTTTGCGACAATTACATGGTACCGGCCAGAAACTTTTTCGAACCAGTCCGACTGCAGCGTCGTGAACCGGCCTGCAAGACCCAGTTGCCCGGCATTGCGCGCCGCCGTCGCCAGCGCACCCGCGGACAGATCGACGCCCGTGGCGTTAGCCGTCGGCACGACACTGAGCAGCGCCAGCGCAATGGCGCCGGTGCCGGTGCCAAGATCGAGGATGCGGCACTCGCCTTCCCGCGCCGCAACTGCCTTGACGAAGGGCAATATCGCCTCGACCAGCGTTTCGGTATCCGGCCGCGGCTCCAGCGTTTCGGGCGACAGCGACAGGCGCAAACCGTAGAATTCACGATAGCCGAGGATGCGATGCACCGGTTCGCTGCTAGCGCGGCGTCTCAAGGCGGCATCGATTTCGGCAACAACGCCGGCGCCGAGCTTGCGTTCGGGGTCCGCAATGGCTTGCGTGCGCGTGGTGCCGGAAAAATGCTCGACGATCAGCCTCGCATCGAGCGCCGGATCATCGATAGCGGCAGCGGCAAGCCGAGCCTGCGCTTCCCGCAGCAGCGGCCCGAGTGCATCGGGCAGGTCAGTCATCGATGCCGATGTCGGCGAGCAATTTCGACTGGTGATCGGCGATCAGCGCGTTGATAATCTCGTCGAGTTCGCCCATCATTACCCGGTCGAGCTTGTAGAGGGTCAAATTGATGCGGTGGTCGGTGACGCGGCCTTGCGGGAAATTATAGGTGCGGATGCGTTCCGAGCGGTCACCGGAACCGACCTGCGACTTGCGCGATTCGGAACGCTCCTCGTCGGCCTTTCCGCGCTCCAGATCATAGAGCCGGGCCCGCAGGATCTGCATGGCCTTGGCGCGGTTCTGATGCTGCGATTTCTCCGCCTGCACGACCATGATGCCGGTCGGCAAATGGGTGATGCGGACGGCCGAATCGGTGGTGTTGACGTGCTGGCCGCCCGAACCCGAGGCGCGCATCGTGTCGATGCGGATGTCTTCGGCCCTGATGTCGATGTCGACCTCTTCGGCTTCGGGCAGCACCGCGACGGTTGCCGCCGAAGTGTGGATGCGCCCGCTCGCCTCGGTCGCCGGTACGCGCTGCACGCGGTGCACGCCGGATTCGAACTTCAGATGCGCAAAGACGCCCTTGCCGGACACGGTGGCGATGATTTCCTTGTAGCCGCCGGCGTCACCATCGCTGGCCGAGGCGGTCTCGAAACGCCAGCCGCGTTCGGCGGCGTAGCGCTCATACATGCGAAACAGGTCACCGGCGAACAGTGCGGCCTCGTCACCGCCGGTGCCGGCGCGGATTTCGAGAATGGCGTTCTTGTCGTCGGCGGCATCCCTGGGCAACAGCAGGATTTGGATGTCCTTCTGCAGCGCCTCGATACGGTCCTCGACCTCCGGCAGCTCGGCCTCGGCGAGCGCCCGCATCTCGGCATCGGTGCCCTTGTCGGCAAGCATGGCTTCGAGATCGGCCTGCTCATTTTCGGCCAGGCGCAGCGCCCTGACCTTGGCCACCATGTCCTGGATTTCGGCATATTCGGACGCCATGCGCACATAGGCATCCGGCGCCGGGCCGGCCGACATCTGCGCTTCGAGCATCTCGAAACGCTTGACGACTTGATCCATACGATCGCGGGGCAAATTGACCATGATGAGGCTGCTATAACGGGATCGAACGGTCGTCGGCAAAGGCCTGCAGCAGCGCCCGCATCGGCAAGCCCTGTGCCGGAGCCATCAGATTGTCGTCGAAAAACGCCTCCAACTCGTCCAGCGGCAGTTCCGTCAGCATCGCCTTGACCGGACCGATCGAGGCCGGCGACATCGAGATCGAGCGGAAACCGAGTCCGATCAGCGCCATCGCCGAGATCGGCTTGCCTGCGAGTTCACCGCACAGCGTCACCGGCGTATGGTTGCGGACGCCGGCATCGGCGATCTGCTTGAGCACGCGCAGGAACGGCGCCGACAGCGTGTCGAAGCGGTTGGCCAGTTGGGTGTTGCCGCGGTCGACGGCCATGACGAACTGGAACAGGTCGTTCGAACCGACCGAGACGAAATCGACCGCCTTCATCAGTTCATCGAGCTGGAACAGGAGCGACGGCACTTCCAACATGGCGCCCAACTTCAGGCTGGTCGGCAAATGATGGGCAAAGCGCGACAAATGCCGCACCTCGCGGTCGATGATCTCGCGTGCCTGGGCGATCTCGCCCAACTCGGTCACCATCGGCAGCATCAGCTTCAGCTCACGCCCGCCGCTGGCCTTGAGCAAAGCGCGGATCTGGGTGCGCAGCAATCCCGGCCGGTCGAGCGTCAGTCGGATCGCCCGCCAGCCAAGTGCCGGGTTCTCTTCCTGGATCGCACCCTTGAAATAGGGCAGCACCTTGTCGCCGCCAATATCGATGGTGCGGAAGGTGACCGGCTTGCCGCGCGCCGCCTCGAGCACGTCGCGGTAGAGCTTTTCCTGGGCCTCGGCCCGGGGAAAAGTGGAAGCGACCATGAATTGCAATTCGGTGCGGAACAGGCCGATGCCGGCCGCGCCCGCTTCGGCAAGCTGCGGCAGGTCGACGGCAAGACCGGCATTCATCAGCAAATCGACCTGGACACCATCCCTGGTCGTCGACGGCTTCTTGCGCAGCTCGCGGTAGACCTCTTGCCGGCGCGCCCTGAAACGCACCTTTTCGGCGTAGGCGGCCTCGAGATCTGGCTGCGGCCGCAAATGGATCACGCCCTCTTCGCCGTCGACGATGATGGCATCGCCGTTTTCCGCCATGGAAACGGCGCCCTTCATCTGGCCGGCGACGGGAATGCCCATGGCACGCGCGACGATGACGACGTGACTGGTCGCGGCACCATCCTCGAGCACCAGCCCGCGCATCTTGTCGCGCGGATAATCGAGCAGCTCGGCGGCCCCCATCGAACGGGCGACGATGATGGCGTCCTTTGGCAGCGATGCCGCAACATCTTCCGGCCCGCGCCCCATCAGCTGGCGCAGCAGGCGGTTGGCGAGGTCGTCGAAATCGCTCATCCGCTCGCGCAGATAGGGATCGGTCATGTGCAGCATGCGGGCGCGCATGTCGCTCTGCACCTTTTCCACCGCGGCTTCCGCCGTCAGGCCGTTGCGGATGGCTTCTTCCAGCCGCCGCACCCAGCCGCGATCGTTGGCGAACATGCGATAGGCTTCCAGCACCTGGCGATGCTCGCCCTCGAAGGCGACATCGCGGCGTTCCAGCATGTCATCGATGGACAGCCTGAGCGAGCTGAGTGAGGTCTCGAGCCGGCGGACCTCTTCCTCGCTGTCTTCGTTGAACAGATTGGTGACGACGATGCGCGGCTCGTGCAGCACCACATGGCCAAGCCCGACGCCCTCATTGAAGGACAGGCCGGTGAAGCTGACAGGACGGCGCAGATCGAGTTCGAGGCCGGGCCGGGTCAGCCGCGCCAGATCGCCGGTGGCGATCATCTCGGCGATCACCATCGCCGTGGTTTCCAGCGCCTCGACCTCGTCGTCGCGGTAGTGGCGCATGGTCTTGTTTTGCACCACCAGCACGCCCAGCGTGCGCCCTGCCCGCAGCACCGGCACGCCGAGGAACGAGTTGTAGATCTCTTCCCCGGTCTCCGGCAGATAGGCGAAGGCAGGGTGTTCCTGCGCATTGGACAGGTTGAGCGGCCGCGCGCTGGCGGCGATCGTGCCGACCAGACCTTGGCCCAGCCGCAACTGCGCCAAATGGACGGCGTTCGGGTTCAGACCTTCGGTGGCATAGAGTTCGAGCACCGAATCGGCGCGCAGCACATAGAGCGAGCAGACTTCCGCGACCATGTTGGAGGCGATGTCGCGCACAATCCGGTCAAGCCGCTCCTGCGGCTCCAGCGGCTCCTGCATGAGCTCGCGGAGCCGTTTGAGCAAAACGCGCGGGCCACTGGCCTGATCACGCATCGCGGCTTGTTCTCCAATGGGCATTCTGCCCGCCGCAGTTTCCACCGCGACCGGCGCACACGCAACAACTCAAATCGTTCTCGCTACTGCTTATCCAGACCGTAGACGGAATGCAAAGTACGAACCGCAAGTTCCGTATACGGACCGTCGATCAGGATCGAAATCTTGATCTCGGAGGTCGTGATGGCGCGGA
The DNA here is from genome assembly GCF_040321855.1 of Mesorhizobium sp. M0227. Taxonomy (NCBI): domain Bacteria; kingdom Pseudomonadati; phylum Pseudomonadota; class Alphaproteobacteria; order Hyphomicrobiales; family Phyllobacteriaceae; genus Mesorhizobium; species Mesorhizobium sp. M0227. The sequence continues at coordinate 14,827 of NZ_JAMYSJ010000038.1, forward strand.
TGTTGATCGATTTGTCGGCCAGCGCCTTGAAAGCGGTGGCGGCGACGCCGGCATGGCTCCTCATGCCGATGCCGATGACCGAAACCTTCGACATGCCGGCTTCCGACTGCACGACGTCGTAGCCAATCTCGGCTTTTAGCCGTTCAAGCACGGCCAGCGCCTTGTCGACATCGCCCGACGGCACGGTGAAGGTCATGTCGGTGAACTTGCCGTCCTCGGAAATGTTCTGGACGATCATGTCTACATTGATGTTGGCCTCGGCCAGCGGCCCGAAGATGCCGGCGGCAACGCCCGGCCGGTCGCCGACCCGGCGCAGCGAAATCTGCGCTTCATCCTTGGCGTAGGCAATTCCGGTGACGACCTGCTGTTCCACGATCTCTTCCTCGTCGCAAATGAGCGTTCCGGGCGGATTGAGCAAATCCCCCATTCCGGGCGCGTCGGGATCGTCGAAGGACGACCGCACGAAGGTACGCACCCTGTGCACCATGGCAAGCTCGACCGAACGCACCTGCAGAACCTTGGCGCCGAGCGAGGCCATTTCAAGCATTTCCTCGAACGAGATCTTGGCCAGCCGCCGCGCCTTGGGCTCGATGCGCGGATCGGTGGTGTAGACACCGTCGACGTCGGTATAGATGTCGCAGCGATCGGCCTTGACCGCCGCGGCGATGGCGACAGCACTGGTGTCGGAGCCGCCGCGGCCGAGCGTGGCGATGCGATTGTCCGGGCCGATGCCCTGGAACCCGGCGATCACCGCCACCTGGCCCTCGCCGAAGCGCTTGATCAGGAACGCGCCGTCGATGTCGAGGATGCGCGCCGCTCCATGCGCATTGTCGGTCTTGATCGGGATCTGCCAGCCCTGCCAGGAGCGGGCATGCACGCCCATGTTCTGCAAGGTGATGGCCAGAAGGCCGGCGGTGACCTGCTCGCCGGAAGCGACGACCGCATCGTATTCGCGTGCGTCATGCATCGGCGAGGCCTCACGCGTCCAGCCGACCAGTTCATTGGTTTTCCCGGCCATCGCCGAAACGACCACCGCCACCTCATGGCCGGCGTCGACCTCGCGTTTGACGTGACGCGCCACGTTGCGGATGCGGGCGATGTCGGCGACCGAGGTTCCGCCGAATTTCATCACGATGCGCGCCATGGGAGCGAAATGCCTTTGCCTGAAGCCGGACCCGGCCAAAAGCCGGAATCCCGAAAAGCGGAAGGCCGGCTGACGCCGGCCGCTGAATGCGCGGCCTCCTTAGCCAAATGATGAAGGTTTCGCAAGGCTGGCGGCCGATTGCGGCTCCAGAAGCAGGCATATTGCCTTCCGCCCCGCCGCCGCCTACGAAATGCTGCCTGCGGGGAATTCTTTTGGTTCGGCATAACAGATGATGATTGCTCGTCTTCGACGTGCCATGCGATGGCAATCGCTCCCGCTTGTCGCCGGCTTTGCCGTGCTGGCGCTGATTGTCGGCAGCCGTGCCATTCTGGTCGAGGAACAGCGGGCCAACCGCGCCGCCGCGCGCGAGGCAATCGAATATCAGCAATTGCTTTCGGGACTGCTTTCGCTGGCGCAAGATGCAGAGAGCGGCCAACGCGGCTATCTGCTGACCGGCGAGAAAACCTATCTCGATCCCTATCAGCGCGCTGTCGGCGCCATTCCGGGGCAACTTGCCCGCATCGACAGCTTGACTGCCCCCGACGACCAGCTCGTCCAGCAGATCAGCCATATCAAGGACGCGCTTTCGCAAAAGCAGGCTGAACTGGCCGAGACGATTGCCCTGTACGACCAGGGCAATGCGACGAATGCGCTGGATCTGGTTCGCAGCGGACAGGGCAAGGCCGTCATGGACGAAATCCGGACCAGCATGGACACGGTCCGACGCATCAGCGCCGCAGCCGTCGCCGCGCGCGACGCGCATACCGACCAGGTCGAGGCCTGGCTGCGCATCGGTTCGCTGGCGGCGCTGCTGGCGATCTTCCTGCTTGCCGGCTACGCGATCAGGGAATCGCGCCGCCGCTTCCGTGAGGTTGCCGTTGCCCAAGATGAGTTGGTGCGCAAGAACGTCGCCCTCGGCAAGGAGATCGATACGCGCGAAAAGGCCGAATCCCAGATCCGCCAGATGCACAAGATGGAGGCGGTCGGCCAGCTTACAGGTGGCATCGCCCACGACTTCAACAACATGCTGGCGGTGATCATCAGCGCCATGAATCTCGCCCAGCGCAAGCTGGCGCGCGGCGAGTACGACATCGCACAATTCATCGACGCGGCGATCGATGCCGCGACCCGTGCCGCCAATCTGACGGCCCGGCTGCTCGCCTTCTCGCGCCAGCAGCCGCTGGCGCCGCAGATCGTCGACGCCAACCGCCTGCTGACCGGGATGTCCGACCTGATCCGGCGGGCACTCGGCGAAACCATCCGCATCGAAACGGTGCTGGCGGGAGGCTTGTGGAAAACCCATGCCGACCCGAGCCAGATCGAGAACGCCGTTCTCAACCTGGCCGTCAACGCGCGCGACGCCATGGGCGATGACGGCAAGCTGACCATCGAGACCGCCAACAGCCATCTCGATGAGAGCTACGCCGCCGCCCATGCCGAAGTCGCGGCCGGCCAGTATGTGATGATCGCCGTCAGTGACACCGGTTCGGGCATGACCCCCGATGTCATGGCCAAGGCCTTTGAACCCTTCTTCACCACCAAGCCGGTCAACAAGGGCACCGGCCTGGGATTGAGCCAGGTGTTCGGCTTCGTCAAACAGTCGGGCGGCCACGTCAATATCTATTCCGAACCGGGCGAAGGCACGACGATCAAGATCTACTTGCCGCGGTATTTCGGCGCCGAAGAGCCGGCCGTGACCACGGGGCGAGGCGACAACATCGCTACACCGGTCACCGAAACGATCCTTGTCGTCGAGGATGATGCCCGCGTGCGGGTCTCCACGACCGAGGCCATACGCGAACTCGGATACACCGTCATTCATGCAGCGAGTGGCGAGGAAGCGTTGCAGAAACTGGCGGAGAACCCGAACGTCGCCCTTCTGTTCACCGACATCGTCATGCCCGTCATGAACGGCCGCAAGCTGGCGGAAGAGGCCCTTGCCCGCATGCCGCTGCTGAAGGTGATCTTCACCACCGGCTTCACCAGGAACGCCGTGGTCCACAATGGCGTGCTCGACCACGACGTGCATTTCCTCGCCAAGCCCTTCACCATCGAGCAACTGGCGGCGAAACTGCGTGACGTGCTCGGCACGAACTAGGCAGGCTGCCAGCTCGGCCAGTCTGTCAGTCCCTTGGGCAGCATCGAAAATTGTTGCCTTGACATTCGCGGCCTCACGCCCGACTTCCTAGCGCATGACCCCGAAATCGAAGTCGATTTCGGAAAGGATCATGCGCAGAATCTAAAGTGCTACAGCGTCCTTTGCGCGTCCAAGAGGACGCGCGGCGCTGTAGTGTCGAGGAGACCAACCGATGCCAGAGCCCCGACGATCGACGATCGATGCCGGAGAAGTGGAACGCTTTTCCGCCCTTGCCGCCGAATGGTGGAACCCGAACGGCAAGTTCCGTCCCCTGCACAAATTCAATCCGGTCCGGCTGGCCTATATCCGCGACCAGATAGCGACGCGCTTCGGCCGTGACCCACGCGCTGCAAGGCCTTTCGAGGGCCTGCGCATCCTCGACATCGGCTGTGGCGGCGGACTTCTGTGCGAGCCGATGGCGCGGCTTGGCGCCGAAGTTGTAGGCGCGGATGCCTCCGAAACCAACATCGAGGTGGCCAAACTGCACGCTGCCGAGGGCAATGTCAGCGTCGACTATCGCGCCACGACGGCCGAGGACCTTGCCGACGCCGGCGAGAAATTCGACGTCATCCTCAACATGGAAGTGGTCGAGCATGTCGCCGACATCGACCTGTTCGTCGCCAAATGCGGCGAGATGGTGCGGCCCGGCGGCATCATGTTCGTGGCCACCATCAACCGCACGCTGAAGGCGCTGGGCTTAGCCATCATCGGGGCCGAATATGTGCTGCGCTGGCTGCCGCGCGGCACCCACCAGTTCGGCAAGCTGGTGCGCCCGGAAGAGCTCGAAAAGGCGCTTGGCGGCGCCGGCCTGACCATCATCGACCGCACCGGCGTCACCTACAACCCGCTGGCCGACCGCTGGGCGCGGTCGAAGGACATGGACGTCAACTACATGGTCCTGGCGGAAAAAGGCTCGGTCTGAAGGCTGATCTGGAGATTTGTCGGACCGTGGACAGTGTGAGAGCCCGACAATTGGCGCTTGAGCTTCCCGAAGCGGCCGAGAAATCGCATTTCGGCAAGGCCGACTTCCGGGTACGCAATCGCATCTTCATGTCGCTGCCCGAAAACGATCGCGCCGTCATAAAGCTCGACATCGGCCAGCAAGAGATGACGACTGCAGCCGAACCGCTGGTTTTCAAGCCAGTGCCTGGTGGATGGGGACGAAAGGGCTGGACGTCGATCATTCTTGACGCATGCGATGAAAGACATTTCGCAGCGCAATACGGATGTCATGGCGAAATGTTGCCCCGCCGGCTCTCAGGAAAATCTTTGACGCGAGCCAGGCCTAACGGATCGGCAAGGCGGCTCCGGCTGCAGGAACTCGACCCTTCTGGCTTTGTGCCCTGGTGGTGATGAACACGCCGGCAGTGATGATGAGCGCGCCTGCCCAGGTCAGCAACTGATAGTGCTCGCCGAGGAAGATGGTTCCGGCAAACAGGCCGACGGCGGCCGCCACATAACCGATCTGGCTGAGATAGACCGGACCGCCAACCGCCTGCAGCCTGAAGAAGAAGGCAAACATCGCCGACGCCGACGCGACCTGCGCGACCACCACCAGCGGCACGCCGCCGAGTGGCACGAAAGCCTCGCCGCCGAACAGGAGAAGAATGCCGGCAAGCAGCATCGCCGCTGACGCCAGATGGCTGCCGACGGCAAGCTCGATCGGGCCGGTGCCGTCCGGCCAGTCGACCGTGCGGTAGATGTTGCCGACGGCAAGGCTGACCGGAATGAGCAACCCCATCGCCACCCAGAACAAATCGGCCGGCTGGCCGGCCTCGCCGCGCGTCACCGCCACCATGACAGCGCCGACGAAGCCGACGGCGATGCCGACAATGCCCAGCATGTTGGGGCGCCGGACACGCAACAGGATCGAGAACACCAGTGTGATGACAGGCGACAGGGTGAACATGATGCCGGTGTAGCCGGCGCCCAGATGCGGGATGGCCGAGAACATCAGGAGGTTGGGGACAGCATAGGACACCGCGGCGGTGACGAAGAAATAGCGCAGTTTGTGCGCGGTGAGCCGGACCCGCTTGCCGCGAGCCAAGAGCACGCACAGCAAGACCCCGCCGGCGCCGAGCGAGATGACGAAGGCCCAGACCATGGCCGGCACGCCGGCAGCCGTGGCGAGCTTGCCGAAGGGCAGCGTCAGGCCGAGCAGGCCGCCGGTGACGACCAGCAGGCCGAGCGCCGAATCCCAGAGAAGTTTCATTGACCGAATCCTGTAGCGCGGCGGCTCTTGGCCGGCATTGCATGTTACGATAAGATAATGGCAAGATTCTTAACGTCAAGATAAATAATGGTGAGACAGTTGGACAGGGCAGCAAGAGCGATCGAGCAATGGAAGCGGGAGCGGCCCGATCTGGATGTCTCGCCGATGGCCGTGCTCGGACGGCTGAACGAGGCCTCCTCGCTGATCGCCCGCGAGCGCCTGGCGCCGTTGTTTGCCCGCTATGGATTGCAGTCGGGCGAGTTCGACGTGCTGGCGACGCTGCGCCGCGCTGGCTCACCCTATGCGCTGACGCCGACCGCTCTCTATGAAGCGACGATGGTCACATCGGGCGCCATGACCAACCGGCTCGACCGGCTCGAAACGTCCGGATTGATCCTGCGTGGGCCTCATCCCAACGATAGACGCGGCATTGTCGTGAGGCTGACCGAAAAGGGCTTGGCGCTGGTCGACGAGGCCGTTACCGCCCACGTGGCCAACGAGCACGCGGTTCTCTCGGGCTTGACGCAGGCGGAACGCGAAACGCTCTCTCGGCTGCTTGAGAAATTGATCGGTAGCGTCAGCTAGCCGGTCAGTTGCGATCGTCCGGGAATACCGGGATAGGCATGAACTCGACGCCATCCTCGGCCAGGCTCTTGGCCTCGTCCAGCGTCGCCTCGCCATAGATGCCGCGCGGGTCGCTCTCGCCGAAATGGATCTTTCGCGCTTCCTCGGCGAACTTGTCGCCGACATAGTCGGCATTCTCGCGCACCTTCTCGGCCATCGCCTTCAGCTGCGCCAGAGCCTGCTTCTGCGCCTCGCCCATGGCGAGCGCTATGGTTTCCTGCTTGCGCGCCGTGGAGACAGCCGGCGCCATCAGCGCTTTCTGCACCTTGTGCGAACCGCAGGTGGGGCAATCGACAAAGCCGCGCTTCTTCTGGGTGTCGAAATCGTCGTTGCTGCGGAACCAGCCTTCGAATTCGTGCTCGTGCTCACAGATCAGGGCAAAACGGATCAAGAGGCTGCACCCCTGAGCCGCGGCGCCTCGCCCAAGCCAGCATTGACGGCGAAATCCCGCGCATTCCTGAGATTGGGGATCTTCTTGCGCGCGGCAAGCGACTGCGCCGGGTCGATCTCGGCGATGATCACCGCCGGCTCGTCATGCGCGGCTTCCGCGATGATACGGCCCCACGGATCGACGATCAGCGAATGACCGTAGGTCTCGCGGCCATCCTCATGCAAGCCGCCCTGCGCGGCGGCGACGACATAGGCGCCATTCTCGATGGCGCGGGCCCTGAGCAGCACATGCCAGTGCGCCTCACCCGTCTGCCGGGTGAAGGCGGCAGGTACGGAAAGCAGGTCGGCGCCGGCCAGTGCCTCGGCGCGGAAGAGTTGCGGAAAGCGCAGATCGTAGCAAACGGCGAAGCCGAGCTTTGCACCCTCGATCTCGGTGACGACGGCCTCGGTGCCCGGCTCATAGGCGGCGGATTCGCGCCAGCTCTCGCCATTGTCGAGATCGACGTCGAACATGTGGATCTTGTCGTATGTCGCGAGCGTGGCGCCGTCCGGCCCGAACAGCAGCGCCCGGTTGGCGAGCTTGCCGTCGGCGCGTAAAATGGCTGTCGAGCCGATATGCAGGAAGACGCCGAGTTCCTTGGCCAGCTTGCGCGCGGTCGAAACGACGATATCGTTGTCCTCGGAGGTGAAGGAGGCGGCGCGAGCTTCCTTGTCGCGGATCAGCGCGCCGGTCATTTCCGGCGTCTGGATGTAGGCGGCACCTTGGCCAGCTGCTTCACGCACCAGCCGTTCGAGATCGACGGCGTTGCGCTCGGGGCTCTCGCCTGAACGCATCTGGATCGCAGCGGCTTTGAAAACACCCATCGTCATTCCCTTAATTCGTCGCGCCGTCAGCGAGCAGTTTGTCGAGCCGGCCTTCGGCCTCCAGCTCGTGGAGATCGTCACAGCCACCGACATGCGTATCGCCGATAAAAATCTGCGGAAAGGTCGAGCGGCCATGCGCCCGGGAGATCATCTCCTGGCGCAGTTCCGGCGAGAAGGAGGCATCGTGCTCGGTAAAGGCTATGCCCTTGCGCTCGAGCAGCCGCTTGGCTGCCGTGCAATAGCCGCACATCATGCGGGTGTAGATCGTGACATCGACCATGACGAATTTCCGCTGTTCGTTGCCGACTTATATAGTCGCGGACTCGTCCGCCCGGAAGTCCCCCGGCAACACACGGGCAAAGGTCAGCACGTCGACGGCGGCCGCACCTCCCCTTTTCAGCGCCTTGGTGGCGGAGCGCACCGTGGCGCCGGTGGTGTAGACATCGTCGATCAAAAGCACCCTGCGGCCGGCGATCTCGATTTCCGCCTCGGCGGGTACCCGAAAGGCGGCCCGCACATTTTCCTCGCGTTCCCCGCGCTCCAGCCCGACCTGCTGGCGGGTGAGTTTCACGCGCCGCACCGCCGAGGGGGCGAAGGGCAATTCACTGAGCGTCGAGACGGCCCTCGCCAGTTCCGCAGATTGGTTGAAGCGCCGCCTGAAAAAGCGCCGCCAGTGCAGCGGCACCGGCACCACCACATCCGCGTCGGCGATGAGATCGGCACCGGCGCGAACCATCCAGCGCGCCATCCATGGTGCCAGATCGGTGCGATCCTGGTATTTCAGCCCCTGCACCATCTGTCGGGCGACGCCGGAATAGGCGACCGCCGCCCGCGCCCGCTCGAAAGGCGGCGGATCGGCAATCGCCTCGGCCGACAGAAAGCCTTCGCCCATATGGTGGGTGAACGGCGTGCCCATGACCGGGCACCATGGCCGCTCCAGCAGCCTGAGCTTCGGCCAGCAGGCGCCGCACAGCACGCCTGGCTGCGAGACATGCCGGCGGCAACCGGCGCAGACCGGCGGAAACAGCATCCGCGCCGGCCAGCCGACAACCGACCGGGCCAGGTTCGTTATTCCGATGGACTTGATCTTGGGCATCGGATCGGCCAGGTGGTTGCTCCTGCACGCCACTATATCAACGATCTCGGAGCGTGGACAAACAAAGGATCTGCCCGTTGCAGCCGATAATGGATACCTCTCTGTGGCTGGCGCACAAGCGGCGCGCGCTTGCCCATCCGGTCGACGGTGCGGACTTTCTCATGCGCCGCACGGCCGAGGACCTTGCCGACCGGCTGGGCGCCGTCGAGCGCAGGTTCGGCAAGGCGGCTGTGCTGTTTTGCCAGACGCCGGCGGCGGCCGAAACGCTCGCCGAAAGCAGCAAGGTCGCCGACATTGTCCGCGTCGAGGCGGACACGGCCTTCCTGAGCGGTGGCGGCGCCGGCTTGATCGCACCGCTCGAAACCGTGCCGTTCGAAGCGGAAAGCCTCGATCTGGCGGTGTCGCTTCTGTCGCTGCAGGCCATGAACGACATCCCCGGCATGCTGATCCAGATCCGCCGTGCGTTGCGGCCGGATGGGCTTTTCCTCGGCGCCTTTGCCGGCGCCGGTACGCTTTTCGAGTTGCGCGAAAGCCTGCTTTCGGCCGAGACCGAGCTTTACGGCGGCGCCAGCCCGCGTGTCGCCCCGTTCACCGACGTGCGCGATGCCGGTGGGCTGCTGCAGCGCGCCGGTCTCGCTCTGCCGGTCGCCGACGTCGAGACGGTGACCGTGCGCTATGCCAGCCTGTTTAACCTTATGGCCGATTTGCGGGCCATGGGCGAGACCAATGCGCTCACCGATCGCAGCCGGCGGCCGGGCTCGCGCAAGCTGTTTGCCCGTGCGGCGGAAATCTACGCCGAGCGGTTTTCCGACCCCGACGGGCGCGTGAGGGCAAGCTTCTCGATTGTCTGGATGTCCGGCTGGGCGCCCGACGCATCGCAGCAAAAACCGCTGAAGCCAGGGTCGGCCAAGGTCTCGCTGAAAACAATTCTGGAGACGCCCGGCGGGCAATGATCCTGCCCGCAGGCGCGGAAAAGCCGGATCAGGGAGTGGGTGCGAAAGCGTTCGCAAGCTTGCTGTTATTGTCGCTGAACAGCCAGGTGAGCGAGTCGAAGACCCGGCCGATGCCGCCGACGATAGCCAGTGACAGCACGGCGACGATCAGGCTATATTCGACGGCCGTGGCGCCGGTCTCGTCGTTCAGAAAACGCAGCAGCACTGCTTTCATGGCCTTAACCCCTCTGTCCGGGACCTTACAGCCGACCTGTTAAGAAAGGTTAACGGCAAAGGCTTAACAGGCGATGAAGCTGCCGCCTTTCCAAAATCTCTTAACCATGTCAGCAGTCGCCGCTGCTCCTGCCATTGGACCTGATGATGCAGACCGAGCTCGGCTGCGGCTGCAGCACGCTGCGGCGCAGCGTGTAGGTTTCGCGATGGCCGATCGAGCCTGTGGCCGCCATGTCGAGCCCGCCTAAACCATCACGGGCCGAGAGCGAGCGTGTCTGGCTGTCGAGGAAAGGGGTTGCGATCAGCGCCAGCGCCACCGCGGCCGAACCGAACAGCAGCGTGATGCGCAATATGCCCATGCCCGCATCGGCGGCGCGAAAGCCGCGCTCGGGCCGGATCGAGTCCCAATCCCTGTCTAGGCTCATGCTATCGCTCCCCGGCAAATCGACGGCTCGGCCGCGAACGGCCATGCCTCAATTTTTCACGACGAGATAAATCTTCCATTAACGCTGGCTGATACACGCCTCGGCCAGGAACCGACCGAACGCGAGCCTCAGAGAAGATCGATGAGGAACGGGATCAGCGGCGCATCGGCCGGCGGCATCGGATAGTCGCGCATCTGCTTCGGCCGCACCCATTTCAGCGTCTGCACTTCCCTGGGCTGGGCTATGCCGCGAAAGCGGCGGCAGACGAACAGCGGCATCAGCAGGTGGAAATCGTCGTAGGAATGACTGGCGAAAGTAAGCGGCGCCAGGCACGGGATGTCGGTTTCGATGCCGATTTCCTCATGCAGTTCGCGAATGATGCATTGTTCGGGCGTCTCGCCGGGCTCGACCTTGCCGCCGGGAAATTCCCACAACCCGGCAAGTTGCTTGCCCTGAGGCCGCTGCGCCAGAAGCACCCGGCCGTCGGCATCGACCAGCGCGCAGGCGGCGACCAGGAGCAGGCGTTTGCCGGCGGTCACGACATCATTCATGACCCGGGGGCCGGCGATAGTGGTAGCGATAGACTTCCTCGAAGCCGAGCGAATGGTAGAGCGCCAGCGCCGGCACATTGTTGGCCTCGACCTGCAGCCAGGCTTCCCGCGCGCCCCGCAGTCGCGCCCATTTGAGCGCCGACAGGATCAGGTTGCGGCCATGGCCCCTGTTGCGTGCCGACTTGTCGGTGGCGACCTCGAACAGGCCGGCGAGATCGCCGTCATGCACGCAGATAAGCGTCGCCAGCGCCTCGGCTCCATCTTCGAGCGCGAACAGCCCGGCTTCGGGCTGGATGGCGCCGATGATCTCCGACAGGCCGGGCCGCAGCGAAACATCCGAACCGCTGACCTTGAGCGACGCGCCGATGAAGCGGCTGATGTCCTTGAGCGGAATCTGGTCCATGGCGGCGTCGAGCTGCGCGCCGGCCAGCGGCAGCCGCATGACCAGCGACTCGTCGAACCGGCTCCAGCCCTCGCGGTCGAGATGGCTGGCGAGATCTGGGCCCGACAGCGGCGACATGCGGAACGTCAGCGGCCTTCCATAGGCATCGAAACGGCGGCTGGCCCGGCCGATACGGTCGGCAATGTGCTGGGTATCGCCTGGATCGAGCGGATTGACCGAGTTCAGCCGCTTGGCCGGATGGCCGGCGGTCAGCCGCACCACCCAGGTGCCGTCATAATGGATGGCGGCTGCCGGCCAGGCGCGAAAGCCGGCCGCCTCGTAGCGGCGCACGATCGCGAGCATGCTTGCCGGATGCCTGGAACCCAAAACCATCAGCTCCGATAATCGCCATTGATGGCGACATATTCCTTGGTGAGATCGCAAGTCCACACCGTCGCCTTGCCGCGGCCGATGCCGATATCGGCGCGGATACGGATGTCGTCGCGCTTCATATAGGCCGACGTCGCCTGCTCGGAATAGCCAGGATCGCGCTCGCCTTCATGCGCCAGCCTGTTGTCGCCGAACCAGATCGACAGCCGGTCGCGATCGGCGGGCTCGCCGGCCTTGCCGACGGCCATGACGACGCGGCCCCAATTGGCATCCTCGCCGGCGACCGCCGTCTTGACCAGCGGCGAATTGGCGATCGACAGCGCGATGCGCTTGGCCGAGCGCGCCGATTTGGCGCCGGTGACGGTGACTTCGACCTGCTTGCGGGCGCCCTCGCCGTCGCGCACCACTTGCAGCGCCAGCGATTTCAACACCTTGCCGAGTGCCCGGCGGAACGCGCCGAGACGGGCATCCTTGGGGTCGGTTATCTCTGGCGCGCCACGCTTGGCAGCCTTGCCGGTGGCGAAGATCAGCAGCGTATCGCTGGTCGAGGTGTCGCTGTCGACGGTGACCGCGTTGAAGGTCTTGGCCGTGCCGCGCGACAACAGGTCCTGCAGAACAGGGGCGGCGATCGGCGCGTCGGTGGCGATGAAGGAGAGCATCGTTGCCATGTCGGGCGCGATCATGCCGGCGCCCTTGGAGATGCCGTTGATGGTGACGTCGGTATCGCCGAGCTTGACGGTCGCGGTCGCCAGTTTCGGATAGGTATCCGTGGTCATGATCGCCTTTGCCGCTTCGGTCCACAGCTCAGGCTTGCCGTTGCTGACCAGTCCCGCGAGCAGATGGCTGAATTTGCTGGTATCGAGCGGCTCGCCGATGACGCCGGTCGAGGCCAGGAAAACCTCCGCTGCCGTGCAGCCGGCCGCCTTCGCGGCCGCCTCGCCGGTCAGCGCGGTCGACTCGCGGCCTCTCTTGCCGGTGAAGGCGTTGGCGTTGCCGGAATTGACGACCAGCACCCGGGCCTTGCCCGCGCCGAGATTCTGCCGGCAGAAGTCGACCGGCGCCGAAGGGCATTTCGATTTCGTGAACACGCCGGCGATCGCGGTGCCTTCATCGAAGACCATGGTCAAAAGATCGGTGCGGTTTTTGTACTTTATCCCTGCCTCGGCGGTGGCGATGCGCACCCCTTCGATTTCCGGCATTTTGGGGTATTTCTTCGGCGCGAGCGGCGAAATCGTCGTGGACATGGAGGCCTCGGGCGGGAAAAATCGCAGGGGAAGGCCGGTTTGCCCGATAGACCGCGCGGGCGCAAGGCGTTTTCGTCGCTCTTGCCCGGGAGCTCGAACCCGCTCGTGGTTAGGCCTGCATTTCAAATCCGATGGCGTCGCCGGGGCCGATGGCGTTATGATCTGCCCCATGGGCAGGCTTGCGATCCTTGCATGGGCATTTCTGGGACTTTTGCTGCTGAGCGCGGATGCGCAGCCGCAACGGCGGGTAGCGCTTGTCATCGGCAACGGCACTTACGCCGAAGCCGGCACGCTGGCCAATCCTGTGAACGACGCCCTCGACATCGCCGACAAGCTGCGCTCGATCGGCTTCGAGGTCATCGAGGGCAATGATCTCGGCAAGCGTGAACTCGAACGCAGCATCGGCGCGTTTTCCGATGCGCTCCAGGGCGCCGGCGTCGGGCTTTTCTATTATGCCGGCCACGGCCTGCAGGTCGACGGGCGCAACTACATCGTGCCGGTCGACGCCAGGCTGGACGTACCGGTCAAGCTGCAGCTCGAGGCCGTGCCGATCGACGAAGTCCTCGACATCATGGAACAGCAGACCAAGGTCAGCCTGGTGTTTCTCGATGCCTGCCGCAACAATCCATTTGCCCGCAGTCTCAGCCGCACCGCCACCACGCGCTCGGCGAAGGCGCTGGCCGGGCTGGCGCAATTCGATTCGACGCGCGGCTCGTTCATCGCCTTCTCGACGGCACCTGGCGCTGTCGCCATGGACGGCAGCGGACGCAACTCGCCCTTCGCCGCCGCCCTGCTGCGCCACATCGCCGAGCCCGGCCAGAGCATCAACGACATGATGATCGCGGTGCGCCGCGACGTGGTTTCGCAAACCCGCGAAACCCAGCGCCCCTGGGAGCAGGGATCGCTGCTCGAACGCTTCGAATTCGTCTCGGACGGACAACCCGCAGAGCCACAAAGGCCGGCCGCGGCGCCGGCGCCTTCGACGGAAGTCGCCGCACTTGAACGCTCTGTCGGCGACGACAAGGGATCGATCGAGAAATTCCTGCGCCAGGACTATCTGACGCCGGACACCAGGGCGATGAGCGAGACCGTCAAACGGCTCTACGGCCCATCCGCCATCATCTTCGGAACCCGCTACGACGCCGACGCCATCGTCAAGGTCAAGGCCGACTGGTTCGCGCAGTGGGCCTCCTGGTCGCTAAGCATGGAGGCCGGCAGCCTGGAAGTCGCTCCGCAGGGCGAAGATCGCGCCGAGGCAGTCTTTGCGATGCGCTACGACTATCTTCCAAAGGACACGTCGGCGGCACGCCTGACCGGCAAGGCGCGCGTCACGCTTGGGCTGGTCAAGGCCGGCGGCGGCTGGCGTATCGAATCCGAGACATCGCAGGCGATGCAGTAGGCGTGATCCCACGGCCAGCCGGGCAATTTAAGCCGGCAGCGTCTCATAGCGATAGGAATTTTTTCTTGACTCGGTGAGGGCAGCTATGCTACATTTTTGCCCATGGTGCTGATTTGCGCCAGTGACCCGCCGCCCGGCGGGTTTTTGCCTTTGGAGCTTCGCCAACCGACACGCCGGTAGACTTCCAGAGAATAAACTTAACCCCTGCCGCTACCATCCGTTCCTGAAGCTTGAAAACGCGCCGTTTCGTTTGAGCGTCGGGTCGCCTATATTGCCGGCGATAGTGTTGGCGAGGAGACAGAGATGGCCGAGGACGCCGATCCGGCGCGCAGATCGATCGGTGCGCGGCGCAACCCCGACAGCGCCGATGCCATTCTCGAAGCCGCCGAGGCCGTGCTGGTCGAAGCCGGTTATGCCGGTTTTTCCATCGAAGCGGTGGCGCGGCGGGCCCGCGCCGGCAAACCCACCATCTATCGCTGGTGGCCGAGCAAGGCGGCGTTGCTGCTCGAAGTCTACCAGCGCCAGAAGCGCGTCGATGTTCCCGATACCGGGCGGCTGGAGGAGGATCTCGTCGGCTTCCTGAAAAACCTGTTCACCCACTGGCGCGAGACATCGTCGGGAAGCGTGTTCCGGTCGCTGATCGCCGAGGCCCAGTCCGACGAGACCGCTGCCGCAGCCCTTGCCGACTACTCGCTGGGCCGACGGTCCCATACCGGCCAGATCATCGAACGCGCCAAGGCAAGGGGCGAAATCCCGGCCGAAATCGATTCAGCTGTTGTCGCAGACCTCATCGCCTCCTTCGCCTGGAGACATCTGTTGACCAACCGGCTCGACGAGGACGAAGCGACCATCGGCAAGGCGGTCAACTACGTGATGCGAGGCATAGCGGCGCCCGCCCCGTAAAGATGGCAATGAGAAAGGGCGCGGCAACCCCTGGCTGCCGCGCCCTTTTTCAAGGAGCTATCAGTCTTACTTGGCGCTTTCCAGCGTATCGACCGTCTTCTTCAGGTTCGCGTCGGGGATCTCGATCTTGGCGCCGGCGCGCAGCGACTTGACCAGTGCGAAATACTTGTCGCGGATGACCGCCTGCTTGGCCTGGTCCTTGACGTCCTCGAAGGCCGGCGGCTGCTTGGTGCGCTTGTCCTCGAGCTTGATGACATGCCAGCCGAACTGCGTTTGCACCGGCTGCTCGGTGTATTTGCCGACCTCGAGCGCGGAGGCCGCCTTGTCGAACTCCGGCACCATCTGGCCAGGTCCGAACCAGCCGAGATCGCCGCCGCTGGTCTTGCCCGAGGGATCGCTGGTGTGCTCGTTGGCGAGCTTCTGGAAGTCGGCGCCGCCATCGAGCTGCTTGATGATGGCCTCGGCCTCTTCCTTGGTCTTCACGAGGATGTGACGGGCATGCAGCTCATTGGTGGGCGGCGTGTTGGCGATTTCCTGGTCGTAACGGGCGCGGACCTCGGCGTCGGTGACCTTGTCGACGACGCCCTTCTCGACCATCTCGCCATGCAGCGCGCGCTCCTGCAGGAAAGCCATGCGGCGCTGGAAGTCGGGATCCTTGTCGAGCCCTGTGGTGACCGCCTCGGCGGCCATGACGCGGATCTCGATGGCAGCCGAAAGGGCGGCGGCACGGCGCTGCTCGGGCGGCAATTGCGCGAACTGCTGCGACAATTCCCCTTCGGCAAGCACCAGATCTGCTTCGGTCAGGGGCTGGCCGTTGACCGTGGCGATAACCTTGTTCGGATCGACCGGTGCCGCGGCCGGCGCTGCTGCATCCGCCGGAGCGGGAGCGGTTTGCTGCGCCATCAGCGGCGAGAGCGAAAGGGCCGACAGGCCGACTGCCAAGCCAAGGCTGGCGAGCGACGCGCGGCGGAACAACAAGGACATGGGGTAACTCCGGTGGGGATTGAAAGAGGGGTGGCTTCCAGATCGGCCAGATTGTGGCGGAATTTGGCGCAGCCAGCAGGGCCGGCGCGGCGTTGACATCAGTTGAGCCCCCTCTTATCTGTCCAACGACTTTGCGTCCAGAACCGTTTTCCGGGCGCTTTTTGTGTTTGCCAGTGTTCACTAATGTGTTTGCCAGTGTTCACGTGGAATTGATGGGGCCGGCCGGCGCTCATCTCAAGATTGAGAATTCTATCGAAAGGACCATTGGATGGTCAGTCTCGGCGGTCTCGCCCGTAAGGTTTTCGGTTCCTCCAATGACCGTCGGGTCAAATCGACCCGGCCTCGTGTCGAGGCGATCAACGCCATGGAAAACGAGATGCGGGCGCTTTCCGACGAGGAGTTGGTCGGCCGCACCGCAAAATTCCGCCAGGACATCGCCAACGGCGCCACGCTCGACGACCTGTTGGTGCCGGCCTTCGCCACCGCCCGCGAGGCCGCGCGCCGCGTGCTCGGCATGCGCCCCTTCGATGTCCAGCTGATCGGCGGCATGGTGCTGCACAATGGCGGCATTGCCGAGATGCGCACCGGCGAGGGCAAGACCCTGGTCGCGACGCTGCCGGTCTACCTCAACGCGCTCGCCGGCAAGGGCGTCCACGTCGTCACCGTCAACGACTATCTGGCCACCCGCGACTCCGAATGGATGGGCCGCGTCTACAAGTTCCTCGGCCTCTCGGTCGGGGTCATCGTCCATGGCCTGTCCGACGAGGAGCGCAGCGCCGCCTACGCCGCCGATGTCACCTACGCCACCAACAACGAGCTCGGCTTCGACTATCTGCGCGACAACATGAAATACGAGCGCGCCCAGATGGTGCAGCGCGGTCACAATTACGCGATCGTCGACGAAGTCGATTCCATCCTGGTCGACGAGGCGCGCACGCCGCTGATCATTTCCGGTCCGCTCGAGGACCGTTCGGAAATGTACAACACCATCGACACCTTCATCATCCAGCTGCAGCCGCAGGATTATGAGGTCGACGAGAAGCAGAAGACCTCGATCTTCACCGAGGAAGGCACCGAGAAGCTCGAGAACCTTTTGCGCGACGCCGGCCTGCTCAAGGGCGAGTCGCTCTACGACGTCGAGAACGTCGCCATAGTCCACCACGTCAACAATGCGCTGAAGGCGCACCGGCTGTTCCAGAAGGACAAGGACTACATCGTCCGCAATGGCGAGATCGTCATCATCGACGAGTTCACCGGCCGCATGATGCCGGGCCGCCGCTATTCGGAAGGCCTGCACCAGGCGCTCGAAGCCAAGGAGCATGTGGCGATCCAGCCGGAGAACCAGACGCTGGCCTCCGTCACCTTCCAGAACTATTTCCGCCTCTACAAGAAGCTCTCCGGCATGACCGGCACGGCGCTGACCGAGGCCGAGGAATTCGGCAACATCTACGGTCTCGAAGTCACTGAGATCCCGACCAATCTGCCCGTCGTGCGCATCGACGAGGACGACGAGGTCTACCGGACTGTCGAGGAGAAATACAAGGCGATCGTCAGGGAGATCCGCGAAGCCAGCGCCAAGGGCCAGCCGACGCTGGTCGGCACCACTTCCATCGAAAAGTCCGAGCAGCTGGCCGAGCGCCTGCGCAAGGAAGGTTTTACCGATTTCGAAGTGCTGAACGCCCGCCATCACGAGCGCGAGGCGGCGATCGTCGCCCAGGCCGGCAAGCCAGGCGCCATCACCATCGCCACCAACATGGCCGGCCGCGGGACCGACATCAAGCTCGGCGGCAATGCCGAGATGCGCATCGAGGAAGAACTCGGCGACATGCCGGCCGGACCCGAGCGCGAGGCGCGGGAAAAGGAAATCATTGCCGACATCGAGCGGCTGAAGGAAAAGGCGCTAGCCGCCGGCGGCCTCTACGTGCTGGCCACCGAACGCCACGAATCGCGCCGCATCGACAACCAGTTGCGCGGCCGCTCCGGTCGTCAGGGCGACCCCGGCCGCTCGAAATTCTTCCTGTCGCTGCAGGACGATCTGATGCGCATCTTCGGCTCCGAGCGCATGGACGGCATGCTGCAGAAGCTCGGCCTCAAGGAAGACGAGGCGATCATCCATCCGTGGATCAACAAGGCGCTGGAAAAAGCGCAGAAGAAGGTCGAGGCGCGCAACTTCGACATCCGCAAGAACCTTCTGAAATATGACGACGTCTCCAACGACCAGCGCAAGGTGGTGTTCGAGCAGCGCATCGAGCTGATGGACGGCGAGGGCCTCTCCGAAACGATCGCCGAGATGCGCGAAGGCGTCATCGACGAGATCGTCGCCAAGGCCATTCCCGAAAACGCCTATGCCGAGCAGTGGAACGTTGCCGGGCTGAAGGCCGAGATCGCCGAGTTCCTGAACCTCGACCTGCCGGTCGAGGACTGGGCCAAGGAAGAGGGCATCGCCGAGGACGACATCCGCGAGCGCATCGGGCAGGCCGCCGAAGCCGCCGCCAAGGAGCGCGCCGAGCGTTTTGGCCCCGAGGTGATGAATTACGTCGAGCGCTCGGTTGTGTTGCAGACGCTCGACCATCTGTGGCGCGAGCACATCGTCAATCTCGACCATCTGCGTTCGGTCGTCGGCTTCCGCGGCTACGCCCAGCGCGATCCGCTGCAGGAATACAAGGGCGAGGCGTTCGAGCTGTTCCAGGCCATGCTGGGCAATCTGCGCCAGGCCGTCACCGCGCAGCTGATGCGCGTCGAACTGGTCCGCCAGGCCGCCGAAGCGCCGCCTCCGGAAGCCCCCGACATGTTCGGCACCCATATTGACGGCACAACCGGCGAAAACGACTTCGAAGGCGGCGAGACCGCCCTCCTGGTCCGCCCGGAGACAACCGCCGTCGTCGCTCCCGAAGACCGCGACCCCAACAACCAGGCCACCTGGGGCAAGGTCGGCCGCAACGAAGCCTGCCCGTGTGGATCGGGGAAGAAGTACAAGCACTGCCACGGGGCGTTCGCGTAGTCTCGTAGCTCGGACTACCGCCACCAATCAGAAATGAAAGACGCTATCAGCGAGGCTAAGATACCTAGGCAGAACGAAAACCCTCGTTCGAACATCTTTGGGATCGTTTCAGAACTGCAAATGCCCTTTGCACAGAGCGCGTATCTAGGTTCGCTAGGGTTCTTATGGTGGTTAATTCATTAGTTACAGCTGCCTTCTCGCTGGTGGCGTGAGCGACTGTGGCTGGACCGACGACCAAGACGCATTCGGCCCTTACAAGCTGTGGAAACTGAAAAGGGGCGACCTATAGGTCGCCCCTATCTAATCGCCTTAAGCCGCTTCTGCTTCCGGCAGCGGGAAGTCAAGCGGGAGTTCTGCCGCCGGCGGGATTTCGGGGAACAAGCGCCCCGCCATCACGTCGGCAATCCGGCCAAAGTTGAGGCCGGGGTAATAGCCCGAAATCCATGAATACGGGATTCCTAGATAGCGGGCCAACTTGATCACCGGAACCATATCCGGCGTCACCTTACGGTCGTTCATCCCTTTTCCTTTCTGAAAAGGATGCGACCGAATAAACAGTTGACGCTGATTCAAGGATGAATCATTGTCGCCGGGTTGTAAGTGCGCCGTTTATTCGGTCGCATGTTTCTGATCTGGGACCATTCCCGGACCAGTTGTGGAACCGGAGCATTCGCGCCCCGGCTCCTACCGCCCAGCGGCGGCTGCTGAAACTGACCAGGTGGATCAGACCTCGTCAGATCAGGAAGCGGTCAAGCTATATGGGTTCCATGCCGATACCTTTACTTGATGCACCGTGGGGAACGAATCTCCACGGCGCATCCTGCGGGCAATGTGGTCATAATGCAATACGTCGTCTGGACATATTCGGATTTTTGACTTTGCCAGCCTCTTCCTATATGAAGGCTTGGAAATCAGAGCCGGAGGCCAAAATGTCGGACCAGAGCGAGACCATGAGCGCTGAGACCAAGAGCGCGCAGAAGCGTCGGGTCGGGCGCAGCCCCTCTTACCCCGCCATCAGCGTCCAGAAGGCCGTGGAGAAGACCAAGGCCCTTTATGAAAGAGAGGGGGAGTATGCAGCGCCAATCGAATCGGCGGCAACCGCATGGGGCTATAGCTCCAAGAGCAGTGGGGGGCGCCAGATTCTTGCAACTCTCGGATATTATGGGTTAATCGAAGTCCAAGGTGAAGGCGACACGCGCAAAGTGAAAGTCTCTGAAATCGCGCGACGCATTCTGCTCGACCAGCGCGAAGACGACACGGAGAAAAAAGTTTTGGTACGGCGGGTTGCTCTTAACCCAACGGCACATAAGGCGATCTTCGAAAAATACCCCACGGGGCTAGCATCGGACGGCTCCCTAATCCATTTTTTGGTCTTCGATCTTCATTTCAACAGGGACGCAGCCAACGAGCTTTTGGCCGAATTTAAGGAGACAGCCCAATACATCGGTCTGTACGGTCCCGATAAAGATGTGGACAAAAATGGCGCCGGGAATCATAATGACGGGGCGGACAAGTCTCCCCCTGATGTTAAGGTCGGTGATAAGATCCAGTGGACCAGTCAAGGTTCGGACCAGTTCCCGAACGGCGCGACCGTCTTAGGGTTTTCGGCTGACAATCAATGGATCTTCACCGATCGGGGGATGTCGGGGATTCCAGTAAAAGAGATCAAAGTTATGGAACCTTCTCCCGCACAGACGCCTCCGGCCATGCCGCAACATCTCGTGGACTACGTGGTCCACCGCCCAGGCGAAACTGTAGTGATTGAAGCGAAAAAGGGATCGCGAAAGGCGGTATTCCCCGTAGAGGAAGGGGACGTGACACTGATCTTCCCGGAAAACATGTCCGCTGACGGGCTTGCCGTTCTTGGTCAGTATCTGGATGTCTTCCTAAAGAAAGAGCAGAAGAAGGCCGGCGCCTAAAGGCTTGCCTTGCGCGGCGCTGCCAGTACCCGCACCATTGATCCGACTTCGGCGCGACACCTACCGCGCTGACAACCATCGCGTACTGAGTGCCGTTTGCCTCGCGGCGGTTGTCTTCGCGCCATACCATCTCGGCGGCATAGGAGCCGAAATAGTTGCCAGCGATGCGGCGCGACTGATACGCGAGAAGAATTGAAGGGCGAGCTGAAGCGCCGGGGCATAACCTATGCGGCGCTTGCCGAAAAACTGACCGAGAAGGACGCCCACAAAAGCGAGCGCAATCTGGCCAACAAGATAAGCCGTGGTAGCTTCACCGCTGCATTTTTTATGATCTGCATAGACGTGATCGGCGTTCGCCATGTTAGCTTGGAAGTGTGAATTTTCGCGCACATTCTTGAACGTATTAATCGTAATGCATAAGTCGCTTGCAGCGATTGCATCCGCAACCATTGCGCTGATCGTTGCAATTGACGTACGATTCGAATGTACGTAAGGATTGAAAAATCTGCGATTAACAAACTGGAAACGTTTGATTCGGAACAATGGCTGCATGCATCCGTTGGGATTAGCGCGGATTCGTAGGGAGCAATTCGATGAACGCATTCGCATATCGGGATAAGGTTCTCGACGAATTGCGTCGGGAATCTAACGCATCGTTTTCGGTCGTTTATCGCGCTATGTCTGAGGCAGCGAAAGCGAACCATGAGAAGGATAAAAACCTGGACGTTGAGGACGTGAAGCGGCGCATTCGTGCTATCATCAGGGAACAAGCCGTCGAAGCCAACTAGGCATGTCGCTAAGCGTATCTACCCTAGCGCTTTTCCTGTTTCTCGTTCCTGGTCTCATTTTTAGGTTTTCTTTATATGAAGGGTCGCCCGTGAGGCGGCCCTTTTTGGCATCTGGAACGTTGTATTCGTCGATAGCGGTCATATTGTATTCGACGATGATATTTACGCTTACGATATCAATTCTGCAGATAAACACGTATATCGCAAATGAAATAGGCAATGGAATAAGGTTCGGCATTGCCGAGCTAAATGACATTGTTTATATCTTTGATGACCACCTACAAGAAAATAGGCGATTTACAATAGCGAACTTCCTCATAAATTATCCGATGAGGACTGTTGCCATGTTTTCCTTGGTGTGCCTACTCGCATACGTGTTGGCTCGCACCGTCCAGCGACTTTCCCGCCAAATCGGCTTAATTGGCCGGATGATGTATGGACCTATCTATCCGATGCTCTCACAAAAAGGCGCGCCGTTCCTAACGTGTTTTGTCCTTACCAAAGTCGGCCACGACAAACAGAGGTTGATGTATTGCGGATATCCTGAGGAAATTTGCCTCCGGGAAGGAAATAACATCGACCATATAATTCTCTCCGACCCAGAGAAGTTCTATATGGTTTTTGACGATCCTGTACCCACGACGACGTTTGGAGAGGCTCGACGGGTATCGAGGCAGGAGCAAAGCCGAGGCCAAATGTTTGTATCAGGCTCTGAGATCGAAAACGTTCACTTCGAAAGCTTCTATTATGCTGACCCTACGCCGAGTTTGATTAGCCGAATTTTCGGATCTCATAAACGCAAGGTAGCGGCACCAAAGTAGGTGGCTAAACGCGAACGGCCTTCCAAGCGCTTGGAAGGCCGTTCTATTTTCCTGATTTTTCCAATGCCTACGGCTTTTTCCAGCGTTTCCTATGTTTTCCCATACCGGGCGACAATCCACACACCCATTCAGAGGACTCGAACCTCGACTCCTCAAGCGCGCCTAGGAACGATCCGGATCGCCCATTTTCGGCTAACTAGAAACTTGAGGTGCGTTTCCTACGCTTCATACTGCAGGACTGGCATGTATGGGGTACTCCCGCGCCCCAAGTTTGTCAAACAAGTCGCAATTTGCACGATTATTGACGGCAAACATCAATAAATTTGGCGAGTTTGCTCCATAATACCGCTAAGCCTGATCCGTTTCGTCGGCCTCAGCTTCCCGGGCGGCTTGTTTAAACCGCTCGGATTGCCCTTTCTGACTAAGCTCTCCAGCCCTTTTTGGCTTTGGCTTTGGAGCGATATTTAGACGGTCGCCAGACACCATAGGGTGCCTCACCTTGCACTAGTCGTTTCATAAGTCAGGCGTTGCCGACGACACCTTGCCGCGCATGCCACGCTTGAACGCCGAGAGATAGCTTTCGATGGTGTTCGAATGGATGACGGCACCACCCTCGTTATGGCGACGCCATCGGCATGACTTATGCGCGTGCCACGCACCGCCCCTACCGGCCCTCCGCTATGGCACCGGACGTTCGTCACTCGAAAAAGCCAAATCGCTGACTTTTCGCCCGCCGCACCCCGCCCTCACCCAACCGTTTCTTAATGTGTCTCCGCTACACCCAACCCTGAAAAGAAGCGGAAAACGGAGAGAAATCGGGGTGCGCTTTTCCGCGGCCACGACTGCCGGGCGGTTCTTGCCGCAGCGTTGGGCGCTGCGCATGGGGCCGTTGCTTGGCCGCATCGATGCCGTGCTGTTCACCGCCGACGAGCGCGGCGAGGCGAGCCGCATGTCGGTCATCGCCTTCTCGGTCCGCATCGTCAGCGCCGTCATCGCCTTCGTCAGCCAGGTGCTGATGGCACGGTGGATGGGCTCGTTCGAATATGGCATCTTCGTCCTCGTCTGGGTGACGATGGTCATCGTCGGAAACCTCGCCTGCCTGGGCTTCCACACCTCCGTCATCCGCTACATTCCCGAATATCGCGAGCGCGGCCTGATGGACGAACTGCGCGGCATCGTGCTGGCCAGCCGCCTGTTCGTGCTGATCGCCTCCACGCTGATTGCCGGGCTCGGCGCGCTCGGCGTCTGGCTGGCGGCACCCTGGATCGAGAACTACTATGTGATCCCGTTCATCCTCGGCGTCATCTGCCTGCCGATGATCGCCATGTCCGACCTTTTGTCGGGCCTGGCACGCGCCAACAGCTGGGCACTGTTTGCCCTGTCGCCGACCTATCTGGTGCGGCCCGTGCTGATCCTGCTGTTCATGGCGCTGATGCTGTTCGTGGGCTACGCACCCGATGCCAGGACCGCCATCTTCGCCTCGATCGCCGCCACCTACGCCACCACGCTGGGACAACTCGTCGGTGTCACCCAGCGCATGGAAAGGCAGATCCCGGCCGGGCCGATGAAGGTGCATTTCGCGCAATGGTTCATCGTCTCGCTGCCGATCTTCCTGGTCGAGAGCTTCTTCTTCCTGCTGACCAATGCCGACGTGCTGATGGTCGGCGCCTATATGGATCCCAACGACGTCGCCGTTTATTTCGCCACCGTGAAGACGCTGGCGCTGGTGCATTTCGTCTACTTCGCCGTCAAGGCCGGCGTTGCCCAGCGCTACGCCCAGTTCACCCATGGCGACCCGCAAAGGCTTGCCGCCTTTGCCCGCGAGACGGTGTCGTGGACGTTCTGGCCATCGCTCTTGATGGCGCTGCTGGTGCTGGCGCTCGGCGAGCCGATGCTGGTGCTGTTCGGCCCTGAATTCACATCAGGCTATCCGCTGCTGTTCCTGCTCGTCTTCGGCGTCGTGGCGCGGGCCGCCGTCGGCCCCTGCGAAAGCCTGCTGACGATGAGCGGCAACCAGAACATCTGCGCCGCCGTCTATGCCATGACGCTGGCCTTCAACATCGCCCTCAATGTGGTGCTGATCCCGATGTTCGGCCTGTGGGGCGCGGCAATGGCCACCGCCTTTGCCATGATCTTCGAAGCCGGCGCGCTCTCCTTCACGGTGTGGCGCAAGCTCGGCATCGCCATGCTTATCTTCGTGCCTGCCAAAGGAGCCGCGTGATGGCTGCCATCCCGTTGCTTGAGGAAACCAGCGGCGGCACCGCCGGCGCCATGGTGTCGGGGCTCGCCGGGCTGACCCGCGATGCCGACCCCGCCCATATCGAGATCCTCGCCAACAACCGGCCCGAGCGCAAGCTCGCCATCTACCCGGCATCGGCCGGCTTCGACCTGGTCGAGGAACTGGACTATCTCTGCGCCCGCACGGTCGAGCCCAATGTTTTCTTCAATCCGCGCTTCCTGGCCCCGGCCATGCCGCGGCTGGAGGATCGCGAGGTGCGGCTGGCGGTCATCCGTGACGGCGACGAATACCGCAACCGGCTGCGCCTTCTGGTGCCGTTCTCTGTTGAGCGGCCGGTGGTGCCGCTCGGCGTTCCGGTCATGCGCACATGGTCGAGCCCGTTCGGTCCGCTCGGCACGCCGCTGGTCGACCGCGACGACCCGGTCGGCGTCGTCGAGGACTTTTTTGCGATGCTGTCGCGCCCGCATCTCAAGCTGCCGAAAGTGTTCGTCCTGCCCGACATCCGGCTCGATGGCCCGGTGGCGAGCCTGCTTGCCACCGTGGCCGAGGCTCGCGGCCTGACGCTGGTCACCACCGGCCAGAGCCAGCGCCCGGCGCTGGAGAGCGAGCTCGATGGAGACGATTATCTGAAGGCCTCGCTGCGCTCGCACCATTATCGCGAGTTCCGCCGCCTGAAGCGGCGCCTTGGCGACCTTGGCAAGCTTGAGCATGTCGTGGCGCGCGGCCCCGAAGACATCCGCCATGCTATCGAAGGCTTCCTGTCGCTGGAAGCGGCCGGCTGGAAAGGCCGCGAACGCACCGCCATGGCGATCGACCGCTTCCGCGCCGCCTTCGCCCGCGAAGCCGTGCACCGGCTGGCCGAACAGGACATGTGCCGCATCCACTCGCTGACGCTCGACGGCCGCACCATCGCCTGCCTGATCGTCTTCGTCGAAGCCGGCATCGCCTACACCTGGAAGACGGCCTATGACGAGACGCTGGCCAGCTATTCGCCCGGCACGCTACTGATGATCGAGGTGACCAGGCAGCATCTCGACGATCCCAACATCATGATGACCGATTCCTGCGCGGTGCCCGACCATCCGGTGATGAGCCGGCTATGGGCCGAGCGCAAGCCGATGGGCACCCTGGTGATCGGCCTGGCGCCGGACGCCGACCGCCTCACCCGCCAGGCCGCCTCGCAACTGCACCTCTACCGCGAAACCCGCAACATGGCCCGCCTGCTGCGCAACCGGATGAAGAGCTTGCTGGGGCGGCGGTAAGAAAAGGCAGGGTGCGGTTCTGGAGAATGGCACATCTTCGCTGCAATATTTGACAGGTGGGTGACCGGGAATTTACTTCGGTTGCCAGCAGGCAAACGCGAATATTGATCTCTGCTTATAAAAAAACGAGATTTCTCGCAGAAATTTCCAGTGAAAGCCCATAAGACCTACTCGCATTCTTGTTCTTAATTCACGATAATCTAGTGATTCGGTAGCGATGAGAGAGAAATGTCGCTGAATCATGAGGCCAACGGCGCCCGGCACATCAGTGCGGAGGACAGCGCCGTTGTCCGAAGGGCCGACGAAGACTTCGAAGAACTGATTCGAAGCATTCGAGCCGCAACGCATCAAGCTTTGCCTCTCTTCGAAGAGGAGCCCGTGACCGGGTTGGCCCAGTCAGACACGCTGGCCGCCTCCCTCGGCTCGA
Source organism: Mesorhizobium sp. M0227 (assembly GCF_040321855.1). Taxonomy (NCBI): domain Bacteria; kingdom Pseudomonadati; phylum Pseudomonadota; class Alphaproteobacteria; order Hyphomicrobiales; family Phyllobacteriaceae; genus Mesorhizobium; species Mesorhizobium sp. M0227. The sequence goes on from NZ_JAMYSJ010000038.1 coordinate 41,195, forward strand.
CTTCGGCCCGGACGGGCTCGAGCCAGGCCCGCGCCATGCGCGGCTCCTCGCTCTTGTCCAACGATAGGCTGGATCCACGTGCCGATGACGACTTGGCGTGGTCGTTGGTTGATCACGATGCCGACGCTCCCGATACCGACAAATGGGAATTGCAGGAAGAGGTGGCGAAGCTGCAGCGCTTGCAGGATCGCACCTCGAAAGAGCTTGGGCGAAAATCGCGCGAGCTATCGATCGCGAGTAAGACAATCGCCGACCTGGAGGTCCAACTCAACAAGGCACGGCAGACCATTGCGCAAGCGGACAGGCATGCCGGCCAGCGGGCAACGCGGTTCCTCGAAGCGAATGTCGAGGTTGAGCGTCTGGGCCGGAACCTGGCGCGCGTGTCGGGGCAACTTCGCGACGAGATCATCGCCAGGCAAGCCGCCGAGCAGGCGCGTGAGGACGTTGCATCGCGGCTCGCCAGCTTGCAACAGGCCGCCATGCTGCTTCGTTCCAAGGTCGCGGATTACCAGCTCCAAAACGAAAGACTGACCGGCAAACTGTCTGCGCAGATGCTGGTGCAGCAGGACCTGCAGGTGCGGCTGTCCACGGTCGAGCATCAGCGCGGCGTTCTCGGCGATTGCGCCGCCACCGCGCAGGTACGGGCCGTCGAACTTGAAAAGAGGTTGCGCTCGCTCCAGCGCAGCGCCGCCGATCAAAGCGTGGTCCGCGCAACGCCGAGCGTGGGACAGCCCGCCGAGGACGTGGCCGAGCATCGGCGCCAAACCTCGGAAACCGAGATTGCGACGTTGCGCCAGGAGCGCGACGCGGCGCGCCGAGACTATGGCGCGGTGAAGGTTCAACTCGCCGATCTCCGCTTGCGCGACATGACCGACGAGCTCGGGCATGCCCGTTGCCGCGATGAGAACCGCCAGCTTCACCACAGGCTGGAAACGCTGACACGCCAGGATCCGCCCAACGGACCGGCAGCGGATGACAATGCCGATCTCGAACGGACATTCGACGAATTGCTGGCGGCTGGCGAGCTTGGCGCGGCCAATGACGGCGATCCCACCGCGACGCGCAAGGCGTCTTGATCGCGTTGGGGATTTGCCACCCAAAGCTCGAAGAGTGAAGGGTGGTGCCCCTAGCCGGAATCGAACCAGCACTCCTTGCGGAACTCGATTTTGAGTCGAGCGCGTCTACCAATTCCGCCATAGGGGCTCAGGCCGGGCGGCCTGGATGGCGCGGGACTATACGGTTGGAGGGCTGTTCGTCAACTGGCCAATTCTCCGGCGCTCTCAAGATGCGACCAAACTGCGCCTTTCGATTTCGTGACGGGGCTGCCATTGTGCAGCGCGGAAAATCTTTCTAGACAGGCGGCGCATCAAAGCGCGGCACGTCTGCGGGGACGGATGGCGTGCTCTGGGTCTTTGTTCTGTGCATGCCGTTACACCCCAACCTGCCTGCGCAATTGAACGACACGCATTAGGAGTGCCGATGCTTCGCGGACTTTACGACTGGACCTTGTCGCTGGCGGCCCGCAAATCCGCCGAATGGTGGCTGGCCTTCATCGCTTTCGTCGAGAGCTCGGTGTTCCTGGTGCCGGCCGACGTGCTCTATCTGCCGATGGCGCTGTCGCGGCCGGATCGCGCCTACCGCTATGCGCTGATCGCCACCGTCGCCTCGGTGCTGGGCGGCATCGCCGGCTGGTTCATCGGCCACTACGCCTATGACGCGGTGGCGCGGCCGATCCTCGAATTCTACGGCAAGTACGACGAGTTCGAAGCGCTGCGCGCGGGGGCAGGCGTCGGCTTCATCGTCCTGATGCTGATCACATCGGGCGCTGCCCACCTGCCGCCGATCAAGGTGGTGACGATCCTGTCCGGCGTCATCGGCGTCAATTTGCTGTTGTTCGTGGTGCTGGCGATCGTGGCCCGCGGTGGCCGTTTCCTGCTGCTCGCCTGGCTGCTGCGCCATTATGGCGAACCGATCCGCGAATTCATCGAGAAGCGCCTCGGCCTCATCGCCGGCGCCGGCGCGGCTGCCCTGATTTTGCTCTATATCCTGGTCAAATACGCGTTCTGAACAGAACCATTGCGAGCCGGACGGACCGATTGAAATGACAGCGACCATGAATGCCGACACCGGACGCCAGCGCACGCTAACCGCCTTGTTCCTCGCCGTCGCCATGGCCGCCACCGTCGGCTCGGCGCTCGGCTTCCAGTATCTCGGCGGCTACATCCCCTGCCACCTCTGCCTCGAACAGCGCACGCCCTACTATATCGGCGTGCCGCTGATGGTGCTGGCGGTGATTGCGTCGATGCTGCACGCACCGGCATGGCTAACGCGCGGCCTGCTGGCCGTCGGCGGCATCCTGATGCTCTACGGCCTCTATCTCGGCGTCTACCACTCCGGCGTCGAATGGCAGTGGTGGGCCGGCCCGACCGATTGTACCGCAGGCGCCGGGCCGGTCGACACCGGCGGCAAGGGCGTGCTCGACGCGCTCGACAAATTCGTGCCGCCGTCCTGTGACAAGGCCGCCTTACGCATCCTCGGCCTGTCGCTGGCCGGCTGGAACGCCATCGCCAGCCTGATCCTCGCCGCCGTAGCCTTCCGCGGCGCTTTCACGCGCGACTGATTGAGCAGCGCGACGCAGAGTTCGAGCAAAAATTCGCCAGACTGAGCCGGATGGCGCGACTTTCGACGTCCGAGCAAGATCGACCCCCACTCCGTCTCGGCTTCGCCGAGCCACCTTGTATCTACACGAGAGAGATTTCGTGGGATTAGAGCGATTGAGCCAAGGTCCGGGCGGCCGCCCGGACCTTGGCTTGGCGAAGTCGCCCGTACCACCTGAGGTTACAACCGCGGGAGAGCTTGGGATCTTCGCCTTCGTCACGCACAACCGAACAGTCGCTTGGTTCCAACCGTACGCACAAGGCAGGTTACCGTGAACAGGATTATTTGTGGAGTTGATGTTTCGAAAGAT
>NZ_JAMYSJ010000039.1:0-39726 GCF_040321855.1 Mesorhizobium sp. M0227
AAGGGCTGGCCCCTGTGCAATACAGGAACCAGCCCTTAAACCTACCAACTCAATGAACCGTCCAACTTTATGGGGTCAGTTCATTCATCCCGGCCTTTTTCATGCCAATCCTGCCTCGATCAGCACGAAGCGCAGCCGCTCCTCGACCGTCGCCAAAGGCAGCGGGACGGTTTCATAGCCCAGTTCCGTGTAGACGCCGACCAGCGCATGGTGGGTACGCTCGGCCTCGTCGAGCGTCTGCTTGCGCTCTTCATCCTGCGCGAAGATCTCCGGCCATAGCGGGGCGACGAAGACACGCTGATGATAGCGGAAGCGCTCGGCGGCAGCGGTGGCGTGTTCGGATACCGGCAGGCCGCTCAGCCTGAGATAGCCGAGCGTGTCCGGAACGCCACGATCGAAAAAAACAGGACGCCCGGTCTGTTCTTGCGCAATTTGATACGAGCGCATCTCCCATGACAGCATCAACTCGGCGAACAGGGCGCGATCACGCCAGGGCAAAGCGGGTCCGCCAATGTCGGACTGGTCGCGGATGATGCCGCGCCCGGCTTCCGCCGAGGTGGCAAAGCCTGCGTGCGCAGGGCTTCGATCAAGGTGGTCTTGCCGGAACCAGGACCGCCGGTCAGCACAAAGAAGCGATCGGAATCGTTTTGCATGTTTTGTCCATGGAGGGAGCACGCGGCCGGCGCCTTCGCGGCGAAGCTGCCACTGCGCATGCTGCATATCGGAGGAGGGGAGAAGTGGAGGTTTCTGTTGCCAGGTACCTCCGAACCCCGCCTAGAAGTGCGAACCTCTAGGGCTTGATTTGAAGCTATCGCACCGCTTACGCGGCGAGACGTGCTTCCGCATAGTTGTCATTTGCAACTACAGGTTTAGCCCGATGACGGTGGTACCATGCCGGGCAAAAGTACGATCTTTACACCTTCGTCGATCCTATTTCGCCCCCAGCAAAAACCGCTCTGTCATCAGCAGCGGCTTTTGGTGGAGGCGCCGGGTACCGCCCCCGGGTCCGAACGGCTTATTTCATCGCCCATTTATCGCCATAGTCGGTCAAGCCGACAAACCGAATATAGGGGGCCATCGCAAGAAATGGAAGGCCGCAATGGCACTTTGTCCCCCTGACAAAACCGCAAGTCCAAAGGGTTGACTTGGGCGCGGTCTCAACCGAAGCTTTGCCCCGGTGAGGAGTTACCGACCTAGCGCACATGTTGCAGCAGCGCGCCACAGCCCTCATCGATCGGATCCGTGGCGCCGACGAGGGGAATTTTGATGGCCGACTATCTTGCAGACGTGAAGAAATACGATGCCGGCGCCAGTGCTGATGCGGTTGAAAAGATCGTCAAGCACCTAGGCATCGCGCTCAGGAACCGCGATTCCTCGCTGGTATCCTGCACCGACCCGAAGGAACTCGGGCGTGTCAGGGACAACTGGGTCGCCAAGAAGCTCGGCATCAGCGATGCAGCGAAGGCCGATGCATCCATCGAGAAGACTTGCAAGGCAATGGCTGCCGACAACACCAAGAGCCGGGTGACTTTCTACTACCTCGTCGCGAAGGACCTGGGCAAGCTCGGCTCCCTCTGACGACCGCGCTTCAATTCGCAGGGCTGGCGCGGTCCATGCGCCAGCCCTGATGTTGTTGGGGACTGGCGGGCTTCGGGCAGGGCTTGCGCTGCTTTGTGGTGTTCGATTGCCTGTCCGTAAGCTATGATGGCTGGACAACCGAATCGAGCCGGAACCGATGCGCCAGTATCTCGACCTCCTGCAGCACGTGCTGGACAACGGCGCCGATCGCGGCGACCGCACCGGCACCGGAACCCGCTCCGTCTTCGGCTACCAGATGCGTTTCGACCTGGCGCGCGGCTTTCCCGTCACCACGACCAAGAAGTTGCATCTCAAGTCGATCATCCATGAGCTTCTGTGGTTCCTGGCCGGCGATACCAACATCAAATACCTCACCGACCATGGCGTTTCGATCTGGGACGAATGGGCCGACGAGAATGGCGATCTCGGCCCGGTCTACGGCAAGCAGTGGCGTTCCTGGCCGGATGGCCATGGCGGCTCGATCGATCAGATCGCGAATCTCCTCAAGGAGATACGCAAAAACCCTCAATCGCGGCGGCTGATCGTTTCGGCATGGAATCCAGCCGAGGTGGAAGCGATGGCGCTGCCACCCTGCCACTGCCTTTTCCAGTTCTATGTTTCGGAAGGGCGGCTCTCCTGTCAGCTTTACCAGCGGTCGGCCGATATCTTTCTCGGCGTGCCGTTCAACATCGCGTCCTATGCCCTGCTGACCGTGATGGTGGCGCAGGTCACCGGGCTGAAACCCGGCGATTTCGTCCACACACTTGGCGATGCGCATCTCTACTCGAACCATTTCGAGCAGGCGCGCGAACAGCTGCGGCGCACGCCGAGGGCGCTGCCGACGATGTGGATCAACCCCGAGGTGAAGGACCTGTTCGCCTTCCGCTTCGAGGATTTCCGGCTGGAAAACTACGTCGCAGACGCGTCGATCAAAGCGCCGATCGCGGTCTAAGGCCGCAAATTTCAGTCGATGCCGACCATCACGTCCGAGGCCTTGACCACGGCATAGGCCTGCTTGCCCTTTTGAGCTTGAGATCGGCGACGGCCTTGTTGGTGATCGAGGCGGTGACGATGGCGCCGCCACCGATGTCGATCGTGACATGCGAGGTGGTGGCTCCTTGACGATCTCGGCGATCGTTCCCCGGAGGGGATGTTGCGGGCACTGATCTTTCCAGGGTTTCTTTGCCGGTCTTTCCAGGACAATTGGTGTCGTACGGACGCTTTCATGGGGCGCCGGGCCTTCCCTTGTTATATTCATGCGGATATATCGGTCGGAGACTTAGGGCTGACTAGCTTTCAAACCGAGGAGAGTTCCCATGCTGCGCAAAGGTTTTGGATCGAGGGCGATCGCCATTGGTGGCTTCGCTGCGGCGCTGATGGCAGTCGTGCCGGCAGCACATGCGGAAGACAAGGTGGTGGTGTTTGCCGCGGCCAGCCTCAAGGACGCGCTCGACGCCGTGAACAAAGCCTGCGAGGCCGATGTCGGCGAGGCGGCGACTGTCTCCTATGCCGCGAGTTCGGCGCTGGCCAAACAGATCGAGGGCGGGGCGCCTGCCGACGTCTTTATCTCGGCCGATCTCGACTGGATGAGATATCTCTCCGACAAGAAGCTGACCAAGCCGGACACCGAAGTGAAGCTGCTCGGCAATGAGATCGTGCTGGTGGCGCCGAAGGACTCGGCGGTCGACACCAGGATCGAGAAGGGCTTTGACCTCGCCAAGCTGATCGGCGACGGCAAGCTCGCCATGGGCGATTTCAAGGCGGTGCCGGCCGGCAAATACGGCAAGGCCGCACTTGAATCGCTCGGCGTCTGGTCTTCGGTCGAAGGCAAGGTGGCGCAGGCCGAAAACGTGCGCGCGGCGCTGAAGCTGGTTTCGACGGGTGAAGCAGCCCTTGGCATCGTCTACGCCACTGATGCGCATGCCGAAAAGGGCGTCAAGGTGGTCGGCACCTTCCCGGAGGATTCGCATCCGCCGATCATTTATCCGGTTGCCCAGACCGCCGATTCGAAGGACAAGGATACGCCGGCTTTCCTGAAATGCCTGCAGTCGGCCAAGGCGGCCGCGCTGTTCAAGGATCAGGGATTTACCGTGCTCGCGCCGAGCAACTGAGTTCCAAGGGGCACTATGAACTGGCTGCTGGACCTCACTCCCGACGAATGGAATGCGGTTCGGCTGTCCATCAAGGTGGCAACGGTGGCGATGCTCGCCAGCCTGCCGCCAGGCATCTTGATTGCGCTGCTGCTTGCCCGGGGACAGTTCTGGGGCAAGACCGTTCTCAACGGGCTGGTGCATCTGCCGCTGATCCTGCCGCCCGTGGTGACCGGCTACCTGCTGCTGCTCACCTTCGGCCGGCGCGGCCCGGCCGGCGCCTTCCTGGCAGAGCATTTCGGCATTGTCTTCTCCTTCCGCTGGACAGGCGCGGCGCTGGCCTGCGGCGTCATGGGCTTTCCGCTGATGGTGCGGGCGATCCGGTTGTCGATCGAGGCGGTGGACCGCAAGATGGAAGCGGCGGCGGGAACGCTCGGCGCCAATTCGCTCTGGGTTTTTGCCACCATCACGCTGCCTCTGATCCTGCCCGGGCTGATCGCCGGCGCCATCCTCGCCTTCGCCAAGGCGATGGGCGAGTTCGGCGCCACCATCACCTTCGTCTCCAACATTCCCAATGAGACGCAGACATTGCCGTCGGCGATCTACACATTCACGCAGGTGCCGGGGGGCGATGAAGGGGCGCTCCGCCTGACGCTGATCTCCATCGTCATCTCCATGGCCGCGCTGGTGGCTTCGGAGGTGCTGGCGCGGCGTGTCGGCCGGCGACTGGACATCGAATGAGCGTTCTCGTCGACATCAGTCATCGGCTCGGCGGTTTCGCCATCGACGCCCGCTTCGAAAGCGCCGGGCGGCTGACGGCGCTGTTCGGAGCGTCGGGGTCGGGCAAGACGACGCTGATCGACATGATTGCCGGGCTGATCCGGCCCGACAAGGGACGCATCGAGGTCGACGGCCGTGTGCTGGTCGATACCGGTGCCGGCATTTTCGTGCCGAAGCACAAGCGCCGCATCGGCATGGTGTTCCAGGACGCACGGCTGTTTCCGCATATGAGCGTTGCCGGCAATCTGCGCTACGGCCGCTGGTTCACGCCGCCGGCGGAGCGCTACGCCGATATCGATGCCGTCGTCGACCTGCTCGGCATCGGGCCGCTCATGAACAGGCGGCCGGCAAAGCTCTCGGGCGGCGAGAAACAGCGCGTGGCGATCGGCCGGGCATTGCTTGCCAGCCCCAGACTGCTGCTCATGGACGAACCGCTGGCCTCGCTCGACGAAGCGCGCAAGGCCGAAATCCTGCCCTATGTCGAAAGGCTGCGCGACGAGACGAAAATCCCGATCGTCTATGTCAGTCATTCGGTCGCCGAAGTGGCGAGGCTGGCCAGCGACGTGGTGATGCTGGCGCAGGGCAATGTCGTTGCCAGCGGGCCGACCGAGGCGGTGATGCAAAGGCTCGACCTGTTGCCGGCGGAGGAGCGCGGCGAGGGGGGCGCCGTGCTGGACACCAAGGTGCTGCGTCACGACGAGACTTTCGGTATGACCGTGCTCGGCTCGGCCGCGGGCGAGCTCCGGGTGCCACAGCTGGCGATGAAAACAGGTACGCCGGTGCGCATCCGTATCCGCGCCCGCGATGTGATGATCGCCACCGAAAAGCCGAGGGGGCTCAGCGCGCTCAACATTCTGCCGGGAACCATTACCGCGATGAGCCCCGGCGAAGGGCCTGCGGTCGAGGTCGGTATCGACTGCAATGGTGCAACCGTGCTTGCCCGCATCACCGAACAGTCGCGGCAGGCGCTGAAGCTCCATCTTGGCGGCAAGGTTTTCGCGGTGATCAAGACGGTGAGCTTCGATCGGGCGAACACCGGCGCCGGCCTGCCCGCCGAGGTGGATGGGTGATCCCGCTATGTCTTTTTGGAATAGCGGTTTCGCCAGGGAGCTTCTAGTATGAGGTTGGACCGCGGAGAGTAATGATGCCGTCGCTGAGCTTGCGGATAAATCTCGACCCCGACGGGCGCGTCGGGCCGGGCAAGATCGAACTCCTGGAACAGATCGCCGCCTTCGGCTCCATTTCGGCCGCCGCGCGCGGCATGGAGATGTCCTACAAGCACGCCTGGGACCTGGTCGAGGACATGAACCGGGTGTTCGGCAAGCCGCTGGTGGCGGCACAGACCGGTGGCCGCAAGGGCGGCGGCGCGCAACTGACGGCTGTGGGGCTGGCGGTGGTCAGCCGTTTTCGCGCCATCGAGCGGGCGGCGGCTTCGGCGGCAGCGACGCATATGGAGGCATTGCAGGCGGAGATTGATGCTGGGTGAGGGGGAAGGGAGTAGGGGAGTAGGGGAGTAGGGGAGTAGGGGAGTAGGACTTATTGCTTTTCACCGGGCTTGCGCAGCAAATAGCTGTCCATGATCCAGCCCTTCTGCCGACGAGCTTCCTCTCGAACCTTTTCGATCTCTGCGCCGATGTCACCGATCCTGCCGGAGAGAGTGATCTCGTCTTCCGTTCCGAGATAGGCGCCCCAATGGATGACGACATCCTTGTCTACAAGCGTGTTGAAAGCGCATTTGCCGTCCAGCAGCACGACCGCGCTGCCGGCATTGTCCGGCATGCCTTCCTCGGTCAGGCGGCGGCCTGTGGTGATGAGCACGGAATCGCCAATGAGGTTCAGCGCCATCTTGTGGCTGGCGGCAAGTGCCTGGACGGCGGTGATGCCGGGGATCACCTCAAGCTCGAACGCCACATTTCCTCGCAGGCGCACGCGCTCGAGGATGCGTAACGCGCTGTCATAGAGCGAAGGATCGCCCCAGATCAGGAAGGCGCCGCAGCCGTCGCCTGCAATCTCGTCGCGGATCAGGCCTTCGTAAATGGTGGCGATGGCTTCATGCCAGTCATCGACGGTCGAGCGGTAGGAGGGGGCCGGCCCATCTTCTACTGGCCCATCTTCCATTGGCAGGTCGCGCAACGGCACGTCGAATTCGACACGGCGTGATTTCGGGTTGGTGACGAAGCGGTCGCATATCCGGCGGCGCAGTTCGGCCAGTTCATTTTTTTTCGCGCCCTTGTCGGGAATGAACAGCACATCCGCCTGGTTCAGGCCTGATATGGCCTGAACGGTCATGTGGTCGGGATTGCCGGAGCCGATGCCGATGACGAGAAGCTTGCGCATGGGCGAACTCCTGCCCGATCGGAACCCGTTAGTCCAGACCGCGCTGGCGCGTGTCCAGACCGCTGCTGGGTGTCCAGACCGCTTGCTCCAGGCCCTTTTTGGTGCGCTAGCGGATGCGGAAGGGCTTTGAAACGCCACATTGAAACGGCTAGGGTCCTGCAGGCATTCTAGCCGAGGGGGCTTCCATGTTGCGATATGTTCTGACCGCCGTGCTGGCCCTGTCGCCCGCGCCCGCCTTCGCCAATGATTCGGTTGCCGAACTTGGCACTGGCGGGCTGATCCTGTCGCGCAGCGATGCCGTGGCGATGCAAAGCGAGGACCTCTTCATCTCGCCGGAAAAGGTCACGGTCGACTATGTCTTCCACAACAACACCGATCGCGATGTCGAGGCCATCGTCGCCTTCCCGATGCCCGACATATCGGGCAATCCCGAAGAAATCCCGGCGATTCCCGAAAACCAGAGCGACAATTTCCTCGGCTTCGAGGTGACGATCGACGGTGTCGCCGTCAAGCCGCAACTGGAGCAGAAGGTGTTTGCGCTCGGCATCGACATCAGCGCCGAGATGAAGGCGCAAAACGTGCCGTTCTATCCATTCGGCGATGCGGCGAAGGCGGCGCTGGCCAAGCTGCCGCAAGCGGTTGTCGATGACTGGGTCGACCGCGGCATCATCATCGAGGACACCGGCAGCGACGGCACCGAGACGACCAAGGTCTACACGCCGTTCTGGCAATTGCGTTCGACCTACTGGTGGCGCTCGACCTTTCCGGCCAACAAGGACGTCCATGTTTCCCACCATTACAAGCCGAGCGTCGGCGGCACGTCTTCAGTCAGCTTCTTCTACGACGGCAAATTCCAGGGTCAGTATGCGGCCTACAAGGCCCGCTATTGCATGGACGACACATTCGAGAGTGCGGTGCGCAAGGCGGCGAAGAACGACCCTGACGGCTACCCCAAATATGTCGAGAACCGCATCGCCTATATCCTGACCACCGGCGGCAACTGGGCCGCCGGCACAATCGGAAAGTTCAAGCTGACGATCGACAAGGGCAATCCGAAAGCCCTGGTCTCGTTCTGCGGCGACAATGTCAAAAAAACCGGACCGACGACATTCGAGATGACGGCGGATAATTTCTACCCCGAGCGCGACATCGACATCCTGATCCTCGAGCCAACGGACGACAATTGATGCATGTCGCAATTTACGTTGCCATCGCCGAGAACGGCGTGATCGGGCGGGACGGCGGGCTCCCGTGGCGGCTCTCCACCGATCTCAAGCGCTTTAAGGCCGATACGATGGGCAAGCCCATCATCATGGGCCGCAAGACCTATGAGGGCATCGGCCGGCCGCTGCCGGGCAGGTTGAACATCGTCGTCACCCGCGACAAGACCTGGCGCGCCGAGGGCGTAGAGGTGGCACATTCGCTCGAAGCCGCGGTCCAACTGGCGACGGTGCGCGGGCGCCGCATGGTCGGTGTGGACGAGGTGTGCGTCATCGGCGGCGGCGAAATCTATGCCCAGGCCATGCTTCTGGCCGATCGGCTGCATGTCACCCATGTGCTGGCAGCGGTCGAAGGCGACGCGCATTTCCCGCCGATCGATCCTGATTCCTGGCGTATTGTCAGCTCGCACGACGTCCCGGCCGGGGAAAAGGACAGCCACCCGACGCGCTATTCGGTTTACGAGCGGCGTCGAGAGAGACATTGACTGAAAAAAGGGGCATTGAAGGAAGACAAAGGGTCGCGACCGGACAAATCGGACGAAGTCGGCAGCGCATCGCGTTGAAAGCGCCTCGTGGCGTCCCTATAGAAGAACAATACTGGATTTTGCGCCGTAATACCGGCGCTTGAGGGAATTCCAAGCGAAAGGACATTCATGCCCTGGAACGATAAAAGCGGCGGTGGCGGCGGCCCATGGGGCGGCGGCGGCAACAATCAGGGGCCCTGGGGGCAGGGACCAAAGGGACCGAGCGGGCCACAAGGCTCGCCTCCCGATCTCGAAGACATTATCCGCCGCGGCCAGGACCGGCTGCGGCGCGCTCTTCCGGGTGGCGGCGGCGCGAGCCCGGCCATCTTCGCGCTGATCGCGGCTGCACTTGTGGTGCTGTGGGCGTTCAAGGCGGTTTATACCGTGCAGCCCGACGAGGTCGCGGTCGAACTGCGCTTCGGCAAGCCGAAGACCGAACTGTCGCAGCCTGGCCTGCATTTCCATTGGTGGCCGCTCGAAACCGTCGAGACGGCCAAGATTTCCGAGCAGCTCGTCGATATCGGCGGCGGCGGCGCGACAAGTGGCAACACGTCCGGGCTGATGCTTACCGGCGACCAGAACATCGTCAACGTCCAGTTCTCGGTGGCCTATCAGGTCTCCGACCCGAGCGCGTATCTCTTCGATGTGTCCGATCCCGACGGCATGCTGCGGCAGGTTGCCGAAAGCGCCATGCGTGAAGCCGTCGGCCGCCGGCCGGCGCAGGACATCTTCCGCGACGACCGCCAGGGCATTGCCGCCTCGGTGCGTGAAATCATCCAGACGACGCTGGACGGCTACAAGGCCGGTCTCAACGTTAACGCCGTCTCGATCGAGGATGCGGCACCGCCACGTGAAGTGGCCGATGCGTTCGACGAAGTGCAGCGCGCCGAGCAGGACGAGGACAAGTTCGTCGAGCAGGCCAACCAGTACTCCAACCAGAAGCTCGGGCAGGCGCGCGGCGAGGCCGCACAGATCCGCGAAGACGCGGCCGCCTACAAGAACCGGGTCGTGCAGGAAGCCGAGGGTGAGGCGCAGCGCTTCATCTCGGTCTATGACGAATATGCCAAGGCGCCCGATGTAACGCGCAAGCGCCTCTACCTGGAAACCATGGAGAAGGTTCTGAAGGATTCGAGCAAGGTCATCGTCGAGCAGGGCAACGGGCAAGGGGTCGTTCCCTATCTGCCGCTGCCGGCATTGCAGCCGAAAGCGCCGGCACCCGCTGCGCCCAGTGGCGTTACGGGAGGTAACCAGTGATGGCCAACCGTCTTCCCATCATCGTCGTCGCAGCAGCGGTTATCCTGTTCCTGCTCTATTCGTCGGTCTTCGTGGTCAATGCGCGTCAGCAGGCGCTGGTGCTCAGGTTCGGCGAGATCGTCGACGTCAAGAGCGAACCCGGCATCTACTTCAAGGCGCCGTTCTCGTTCTTCGACGCCGATACGGTGCAACTGATCGAGAACCGGGTGCTGCGCTTCGACCTCGACAACATCCGCGTCCAGGTCTCGGGCGGCAAGTTCTATGAGGTCGATGCCTTCATCGCCTACCGCATCTCGGATCCGCGGGTCTTCCGCTCCGCCGTGTCCGGTCAGATCGAATTGGCCGAGGCCCGGCTCAGGACGCGTCTCGACGCTGCCTTGCGCCGTGTCTATGGTCTGCGTGATTTCGAGGCAGCACTCTCCGAAGAGCGCGGCGTGATGATGCGCGAAGTCCGCGACCAGCTCAGGCCCGATGCCACATCGCTCGGCCTGCAGATCGAGGATGTCCGCATTCGCCGCACCGATCTCACGGCCGAAGTCTCGCAGCAGACCTTCGACCGCATGAAGGCGGAACGCCTGGCGGAGGCTGCCCGGCTGAGGGCGCGCGGCAATGAAGCGGCACAGCGCATCACGGCCCGCGCCGATCGCGAAGTGGTCGAGATTGTCGCCGAAGCGCAAAAAGAGTCGGAAATCCTGCGCGGCGAGGGCGAAGCCCAGCGCAGCGCCACCTTCGCGGGAGCCTATCAGCGCGATCCGGCCTTCTTCGACTTCTACCGGTCGATGAACGCCTATGGCACGGCGCTGGACAACACCGGAACGACGATGGTGCTTTCGCCGAACTCGGAGTTCTTCCGTTTCTTCCGCAATCCCGACGGCGGCGAGGGGCCGGCAAAGCCGGCTTCGCCTGCGCCAAACGCTCCGGCGACGGCACCCGCCGCGCCGGCACAGCCCAGCACCGGCCAGTAGCGGCCGGTGCAGGATTTTCTTGCCGCCATGGGCCTGGTCCTTGTCATAGAGGGTCTGGTCTATGGCGGTTTTCCCGGCCTGGCCAGGAAACTTGCCACCGAAGTGCTGTCGCTGCCCGAGAACGCGCTGCGGATCGCCGGGCTGGCGGCGATCGTGATCGGCGTCGGCATCGTCTGGCTGGTACGAGGCGCATGACGGCTGCGATGATTTATCCTCTGCCGATAGTCATAGCCGCAAACGTGCCGTATTTTTTGCCAACATGGCGTGACGCGGCGTTTTCGTCGAAGCGCTTTTCTTTTCAAGGATACCGGGAGGCTTCTCGATGACATCCAATACAATTCTGTGCGCGGCTCGGCGGACATTCATCGCTGGCGCGGCGGCACTTCTTGTCAGCGCCGTCGCTGTCCCGTCCTTCGTGACGCCGACATTTGCCGCCGATGGACCCGCTTCGGTCGCCGATCTGGCGCAAGGCCTGCTCGGCGCGGTGGTCAACATATCCACCTCGCAGACGGTCAAGGGCACCGAAGGCCCGGGCGCCGTGCCGATGCCGCAATTGCCCGAGGGGTCGCCCTTCCAGGATTTCTTCGACGATTTCTTCCAGAACCGCGGCGGTGACAAGGACAACGGCTCGCAGAAGGTGCAGTCGCTGGGCTCCGGCTTCGTCATCGATGCCGAGCAAGGCATCGTCGTCACCAACAACCATGTCATTGCCGATGCCGACGACATCGAGGTCAATTTCTCCGATGGTGTCACCTTGAAGGCGACGCTGGTCGGCACCGACACCAAGACCGATGTCGCCGTGCTCAAGGTCGATCCGAAAGGCCACAAGCTGACGGCGGTGAAGTTCGGCGATTCCACCAAGATGCGCGTCGGCGACTGGGTGATGGCGATCGGCAATCCGTTCGGCCTCGGCGGCACGGTGACGGTCGGCATCGTCTCTGCCCGCAACCGCGACATCAATTCCGGCCCCTATGACGACTTCATCCAGACCGATGCCGCGATCAACCGTGGCAATTCCGGCGGACCGCTGTTCAACAGCGCCGGCGAAGTCATCGGCATCAACACGGCGATCATTTCGCCTTCCGGCGGTTCGATCGGCATCGGCTTCTCCATCCCCTCGCAGCTCGCGTCCGGCGTCGTCGACCAGTTGCGCCAGTTCGGCGAGACGCGGCGCGGCTGGCTGGGCGTGCGCATCCAGCCGGTGACCGACGACATCGCCGAAAGCCTCGGCATGGCGACCGCCAAGGGCGCGCTGGTCGCCGGCGTGATCAAGGGTGGCCCGGTCGACAATGGCACCATCCAGGCGGGCGATGTCGTCATCAAGTTCGACGGCAAGGACATCCATGAGATGCGCGACCTGCCGCGCGTTGTCGCCGAAAGCCCGGTCGGCAAGGCGGTCGATGTGCTCATCGTGCGCAAGGGCGTCGAGCAGACCGTGAAAGTGACGCTCGGCCGGCTCGAGGATGGCGAAAAACTCGCCAGCGGCGAGGAGGGTGGCAATACCGACCAGGACAAGAGTGACAAGGCTCCGGCCGTTTCGACGGCTTCGGTGCTCGGCATGACGGTCGGTGAACTGAACGACGAAACACGCAAGAAGTTCAGCATTGCCGCCGATGTTTCGGGCGTCGTCATCACCGATGTCACCAAGGACTCTGCCGCCGCCGAGCGCGGCATCCAGCCGGGCGAGGTGATCACCGAGATCGCACAGGAATCGGTCGCGACGCCCAAGGATGTCATGGACCGGATCGGCGCCTTGAAGGAACAGGGACGCAAGAATGCGCTCTTGATGCTGGCATCGAAGACCGGTGAGCTCAGGTTCGTGACGATCCGGATGGACTGAAGTCAGCAGCCCGCAGGCATATTGTAACATCCTATGGGATGTACTATTTTGCCTTGTGAAGCGGATCGTACTGGACACAAACGTTCTGACGGCAGGTTTGCGAAGCAGGAATGGTGCATCGTTCGCTATCTTGCAACTGGTTGCGGACCGGCGGGTTTGCCCATTGGTGACGACAGCGCTGTTTCTTGAATACGAAACCGTTCTGTCCCGACCCGAGCAAATGGCGATTCACGGGTTGTCCACTACGGATTTAGATGGACTGTTGGCCGGCTTTGCGGCCTTGGCCGAGCCGGTCGAACTGCACTTTCTCTGGCGTCCGCAATTGAGCGATCCGAAGGATGAGATGGTGCTGGAAGCGGCGATCAACGGTCGGGCGGATGCGTTGGTGACTCACAATCGCCGGGATTTTGTGGCTGGGGCAGGCCGTTTCGATGTCCAAGTCGTAAGCCCGGCTGAGTTCCTGGAAGGATTTCGAACATGAGCAAAGCGACTTATCCGTTGAAACTCCCGCTTTCGGTCAAGGAGGCGGCCATGCGCTTGGCAAAGGCCGATGGCGTGTCGCTCAATCAGTGGATCGCTTCGGCCGTGGCGCAGAAAGTTGGGGCAATGGAAACAGCGGCCGAGTTCCTGCGTCGTCGGACAGGCGATGCGTCCGCTGACGATTTTGGAAAGCTGCTTGAGCGGGTTGCTGCCGGACCTCCGCAACCTGGCGATGAGCTTCCGCCTGATCGACATTGATCAGCGACATTTCTTTCGCCAATTCTTGGCAGTCAGCCGGTAGAACACATGTCGCTTGAGCGCGGGATGGCTGTCGGGAATGCCGGGGTGGTCGAAGTCGGCGGACGGATCGGCGGTCATGGCGAGGCGTTGCATGACGGCGTGGAGCGGTGGTTGTCATAGACCGCGAAAGACACGATCTCGCCAAGGCCGAGGGTTTCGAAGTCGTGGGCCAGCCAGGCTTCCGAGGCTTCAGTGACATAGCCTTTGCCCCAGAATTCAGGCGCCAGCCGCCAGCCGATCTCGACGGTGCCGGCCGGCAGGAACGGCATATGCTCGGTTCCGGTGATGCCGACAAAGCCGATGCATTCACCGGTGGCGATGATCTCGGCGGCGGCAAAGCCATAGCCGTCGCGGTCGGTCACGCCTCGCAACTCGTCCATCTTGGCATCCGCCTCGGCGCGGCCACGGCGGAACGGAAAGAACTCCATCACCCGGTCGTCGGAGTTGATGCGGTGGAACAGGTCGCGGTCGCGATCTTCCCAGTTGCGCAGGATCAGGCGCTCGGTACGCATTGGTTTCATTGCACAAACTCCTCCTGCCTGTAGCCTTGCACATAAAGCAGCGCGGTCAGGTCGGCATGATCGATGCGGACCTTGGCCTGTGCCGCCACCGTCGGCTTGGCGTGGAGCGCGACACCGGTACCGGCCAGGCGGATCATGTCGAGATCATTGGCGCCGTCGCCGACGGCGATGGCGTCGGCGGGCGTCAGGCCGAGGCGCGCTGAAATTTCGATCAGCGCGTCGGCCTTGGCGGCGCGGCCGAGGATCGGTTCGCCGACCAGCCCGATGAAGCGGCCGTCCTGCTCGAGCAGGCGATTGGCGCGGTTCTCCTGGAAGCCGAGCATGGCGGCGATGCGCGTCGTGAAGACCTCGAACCCGCCAGACACGAGTGCCGTCCAGGCGCCGTTGGCGCGCATGGTCCGGACCAGAACACGGCCGCCCGCGGCCAGCGTCAGGCGATTGGCGACGATGCGATCAACCACGGCGGCGTCGAGGCCCTTGAGCAACGCCACCCGTTCACGCAAAGCCGGTTCGAAGGCGATCTCACCATTCATGGATCGCGCGGTAATCGTGGCAACCCGATCCTTGACGCCAATCTCATCGGCCAGCTCGTCGATGCATTCCTGGTCGATCATGGTCGAATCCATGTCGGCGATCAGGATTTTCTTGCGGCGGGTTTCTGCCTCTTGGACGATCACGTCGACGGCCTCGCCGGCGAGTGCCGTGCGCAAGACGGCACTCGTGACGGCGGCGTCGGCTGCCTCAGGCAGGACGAGATCGCAGGCAATAGCTTCAGCCAGCCAGACAACAGCGCTTGCGCCGACCGACCGTGAGGCCATATTCGCAAGCGACAGCGACAAAGCGCGCTCAGTGGGCCGGGAAACAAGCGTGGCGATGAGCGGCATGGAACATTCCGGCGGGCAGGCGGGCAAGGGCCGCGTGAAGAACGCGATCCTGATAGCCGGGCCGACCGCCAGCGGCAAGTCGGCGCTTGCGCTCGATCTGGCGGAGCGCAGGGGCGGCGTGATCGTCAACACCGATTCCATGCAGGGCTATTCGGTGCTCGACGTGCTGACCGCCCGGCCGGAGGCGGCCGACCTCGCCCGCGCACCGCATTTCCTCTACGGCCATGTCCACCCGGCGACACCCTATTCCACCGGCGCCTGGCTGCGCGACGTGAGGAAGTTGATCGACGACGGCACATTCTCCGAACGGCCAGTGAATTTCGTCGGCGGCACCGGGCTCTACTTTCGCGCACTGGCCGAGGGCATTTCGGAAATGCCCGACATTCCGCAGCGGGTCCGCGACCGCTGGCGCTATGAGTTGAAGGAGCAGGGCGCCGTCAAGCTGCACAGCCTGCTGCTGCGCGAGGATTCGGCGGCCGCCATGATGCTCAAGCCAACCGATAGCCAGCGCATCGTGCGGGCATTGGAGGTTCTCGATGCGTCTGGCCGTTCGATCCTGGAATGGCAGGCGGAACGCGGCCAGCCGCTCATCGACCGGGAAAGCGCACGTTTCCTGGTGATCGAGCCGGATCGGGCGGCGTTGGTCGCTCGCATCGACAAACGCTTCGACCAGATGCTGGACAAGGGCGCGCTGGACGAGGTCAAGCGGCTTGCAGCACTTGGTCTCGATCCCGAATTGCCGGCGATGAAAGCGATCGGCGTTCGCGAACTGCAGGCAGCGATGGCCGGAGAGATTGGCTTTCCCGAGGCAATCGAACGCGCCAAGATCGCGACCAGGCAATATTCCAAGCGGCAAACCACCTGGTTCAGGCATCAATTGGGGCCGGAATGGCTGAGATTGCGCCCCGGTGATGATCTGGAAACCACGATCTCAGTGCTTGCTTCCGATGCAACCTGAAAAGTTTACCTGCAAGGAAAGGTTCCCGTTGTGGTTGTCCAAATTAACCCTCCGTAAGCCCGCCCATGCCATAAGATCAGTGGGCACTTTTCCAACGGGGAGCAGATGCGTTTCCACAAGGCGGAATCAGCGTTTTTCGTCTTTATATTCGTGATCCTGGCCGCCGGCCTGGTGACGCTGCATGCTTACGGACTTCTGCAGTCCTTCGCCGACGAGTTGCATACGGCTTCGGGTCTGGACAAGGTCATCTATCTCAACAAGCTCTTGTTCGCGACCGGCGTGCTCCTGGCCACCGCGCTGTTCTTCGGCATTTTCTTCATCTATCCGCTGATCCGCAAACAGGCGACGGAGGAAGGCAAGCTGCGCGCCATGACGGTCTCGCTCAGCGCGCGCTCGGAAACACTCGAGCATGCGGCGTTGACCGACGGCCTGACCGGCATGCAGAACCGGCGCTATTTCGATGATGCGCTGAAGGAGTATCTTGAGGAGTTCCGGCGCATCGAAAAGCCCGTCGGGCTGATGATCCTCGATCTCGACCATTTCAAGCAGGTCAACGACACCCACGGCCATGACATCGGCGACGAAGTGCTCAAGGCCGTCGCGAACTGTCTCAAGGACATGACGCGCTACCACGATGTGGTGGCGCGATTGGGCGGCGAGGAGTTCGCCGTGGTCACGCCCAACATGGACGCCGAGCTTCTGGGCAAGTTTGCCGAGCGCATCCGCAAGGCGATCGCCAACATGTCGGTGCTGTCGGGCAATGTCCGCCTCAAGATCACCACCAGCGTCGGGCTCGCCGTCTGGGACCGCAAGGAAACAGCGGAAGAGTTCTATCGCCGCGCCGACCGCCAGCTTTACGAAGCGAAGAGGCAAGGCCGCAACCGCGTCTGCGCCTAAATCCCATCACTGAATTCGTGAGGCTGACCGTCTGGCGCCGTTTTCTGCGCTTCCGATGCTCACGGACTCAAATGTCCGCTCCGCTTCGGTTCTCGAAAACAGCACCACCCGACTCAGCCTGACGAATTCCCTGACGGGATTTACCCAGGCTTTTCCAATGGATATCGGAAGCCCTGACTTGGGTGCTCAGACCCATCCGCCGATGTGCGTGACGCCCAAACTCAATCGTTTTGCGGGCGCAGGCCGAAGGTTGCGGGCTTTAGGCCGTAGCGCATGTCGAAATCGTCGTCCGATGGCGCGCGTGCGGCGGGTGGCTTGCGGTAGTCGGGATCGCCGGCCTGGCGGCCTGAATCTACGACCTCGGCGAAGGCCATCGCCTGCTGCGTTGATTTCGGCACGTTGCGCAGTCGTTCCACGATCGCCACCAGATCGACATCGTCGCCGGCTTTCGACGAGGCGGCTT
Organism: Mesorhizobium sp. M0227; assembly: GCF_040321855.1. NCBI lineage: Bacteria > Pseudomonadati > Pseudomonadota > Alphaproteobacteria > Hyphomicrobiales > Phyllobacteriaceae > Mesorhizobium > Mesorhizobium sp. M0227. The sequence goes on from NZ_JAMYSJ010000039.1 coordinate 17,092, forward strand.
CTTCGCGCTTGGCGGTGCCAGGAAGCAGGTGGCTCGGCAGTTTTTCGAACTTCAGCCGCATGGTCGTCGCCACGCCTTCGCCGAAGGCGATGGCTTCGCGCTGGCCCATGGAGGACAGGAAGGCAAGCGTCGAGGCGGAAGAATCGGCAATCGCCGAGCGGATGATCGCCTGGTCCTGCTCATTGGCAAGCCGCATGGCGAAAAAAGTCGAGCATTGCGACAGGATGGTCGGGTCGAGCTCGCCAGGGCGCTGGGTGACGACGCCGAGATAGCAGCCATATTTGCGGCCTTCCTTGGCGATGCGCGACAGCGCGTGCCTGGTCGGCGCGAAGCCGAGACGCGGGTCGGCCGGCATATAGCGGTGCGCCTCTTCGCACAAAAACAGAAGCTGCAGCTTGCCCTCGCTCCACAGAGCGAGATCGAAGGCCAGGCGCGCCAGCACCGAGCAGACGGAATTGACCACTTCCGACGGCATGCCGGCCATCTCGAAGCAGGTTACCGGGCGGCCATGATGCGGCACGCGGAAGATGTTGCCGATCGTCTCGTGGATGGTGTCCTCGATCAGGCGCGAGTTGAACATGAAGCGGTAGCGTGGATCGGCCGCCGCCGATTCGATGCGCGTCTTCAGCGATTTGAGCGTCGGGCGATCGGTCTTGCTTTCGAGCATGCCCATGCGCTCATCGATCTGCTTGAGCAGGTCGGCGATGCGGTAAGGCACCGGCGTATCGGCGGTCAGCGCATCGCTGCCGCGCCTGATATAGGAGCCCGAATTCGGGTTGCGGTAGAGATTCTTGGCGGCCGGAATGAGGTCGCGCAAGGCGTCGATTTCTTCCGGCTCGGTCTCGCGGCCCCGGAACAGCACCTCGGCGAATTCCTCCAGCGTGAACATCCAGAACGGAAGATCCAGGGTTTTGGAATCGACCCTGACGCAGTATTCGGGCAGCGATGCAGCGAACTCGTTGTGCGGATCGAGGATCAGGATGCGCAGATCCGGCCTTGCCGCGATCGACTTGCGCAGCAGCAGCGAGACGGCGGTGGATTTGCCGACGCCGGTCGTGCCGACAATGGCGAAGTGACGCGCCAGCGTATCGTCGATGGCGATGTTGGCGGCGATCGTCTCGTCCTGCGCTAGCGTGCCGATCGTGATCGAATGACGCCCCGCGAGGTCATAGACCGCCTGCAGGTCGCGGGTGCGGATGCGATGCGCAACGGCGCCGATATGCGGATAGGTGGTGATGCCGCGGTCGAAGACCGGTTTGGCGCCGGGCTCTGCTCCGTCACGGACTTCGCCGATCAGCTCGATGCTGACCTCGATGGCGTTCTGGCCCTCATTGCTCCACGCGCGGTCCGACTTGCCGATTGCGTAGACCAGGCCGACGGTTCGCGTCGATCCGAGATTGATGGAAATCATCTTGCCGACCGTCCACAGGCCGGTCACCGCGCCGTCGGCGTCGTTCGCGTAGGCGCTGATGGTGGCGCGCGCGCCATCGCATTGCACGACATTGCCGAGGATGCGCTTGTCGTTCTGCTCTGCGTCGCGGCGCTCCTGCGATGTCGGTTCTCCAACGGAGGCTTCGCGTTCGACATACATGGACAGGCCAATCCCCATTTCCCTGGAGCATCGATGCTACCCGAATGGGGTTAAGGCCCGATGAGGTCGGATGGTGTAGAGAGCATTAAGGGGCTCGTGAAAATTGTCGCAAGGCGGCTCTTCTCCGGCGTCTATATTTCGCTATAATAGACATATGGATGATATAGCGAACGACATTTCCTCGACGATCGGCCGCAGGATACACGCCGAAAGAATCGCGCGCGACTGGTCCCTGGCCGAACTCGCGGAGCGTTCCGGCGTCTCGAAGGCGATGCTCAGCACGATCGAGCGGGGCAAGACCAGCCCGACGGCGGCGCTTCTGGTGCGCATCGCGTCGGCCTTCGGCATGACGCTGTCGACCTTGATCGCGCGCGCGGAATTGCAGGGCGGCGGGCTGTTGCGCGAAGCCGACCAGCCGGTGTGGCGCGATCCCGACACCGGCTATGTTAGGCGGCATCTTTCGCCGGCTGGCGATATGCCGCTGGAACTGATCAAGGTGCATCTGCCGGCGGGCGCCAAGGTCAGTTTTCCGGCCGCTTCATACGCCTTCATCAAGCAGCAGATATGGCTGATTTCCGGGCGGCTCGAATTCATCGAAGGTGAGGCGGTGCACAAGCTTGTATCAGGCGACTGCCTGGCGCTCGGGGCGCCGTCGGACTGCACCTTCCATGCCCTGGAGCCCGGCGCCGACTATCTCGTCGCGCTGGTCAGGGGCTGACACAATGGCAAGAAGACCAAGGCGCTCCCATAATGGGGGGCCGCCTCTCGATGAGTACAAGGGCCCGCCATGGGGCAAGGGCGATCCCTACATCTTTCTTGCCTGGCAGGCCGCCCATGCCAAGGCGTGGAAGGCGCCGAGCCACGAGGTGATGCTGTTGCGCATGGACAGAGCCGAGCGGCTTGGCCTGACCTATGAGGAGTACACGCTCGAGATCCTCGAGCGCGGGCGGCATCTCGGGCACGAAGACGCCGACCGCATCAGCGCCATCAAGGCGGCGCGAAAGCGACGCCGCGCGCGCCATCTGGACTGACAGCAATACGCCCGCTTCTATGGCAATCACAGGATATCCTGCACATGAACTCGATCGAGATCGCAACCCTGAACCCGGCTGCCGAGACGCAGGACATGCTGGCCGAATTGCTGGTCGCAACGGTGGCGGCCGGCGGTTCGGTCAGCTTCATGCATCCGTTGGCGCCGCAGGCGGCAAGGACGTTCTGGGAAAAATCGCTGGCCGCGGCGGCAAGGGGCGAAAGATCGGTGCTTGGCGCCTGGGATGGCAAAAACCTGGTCGGCACCGTGACCTTGCTGCTCGATTGTCCGCCCAACCAGCCGCACCGGGCCGAGATCGCCAAGCTGATGACATCAGTCGATTACCGGGGCAGGGGTGTGGGAACGCGCCTGATGCGGGCCGCCGAGAGCCTTGCCATCGAGAGGGGCCGCACGCTGCTGGTTCTGGACACGGCGACCGAGGAGGGCGCCTCAGGCCTCTATGAGCGGCTGGGCTTCACGCTGGCCGGTGAGATACCGGACTATGCCCTGAAGCCGCATGGCGGGCTGACCGGCACGTTGATCTACTGGAAGCGGATCGGGCCAATCTCATAACCAGTCATGCCGGCGCGGAGAGGCGCGACAGCAACCACTGGCGGAAATCCTGTTCGGCTCCGGTCAGGCGTGCTGTCGACGCCTTGGTTAGGAAATGCCCCGATGTGCTGGAAAGTTCATAGTCGGAAAGCCTGACCAGCGTCTTGATGTCGAGCGCCGCATCGACCAGCGGCCGCGAGCCCAAAAGCACGCCGGCGCCGGCGCTCGCCGCCTCCATGGCGGTGACGAAACTGTCGAAGCGGTGCGATCGTCTGAGATGGCCAGCCAGTCCAGCGGCGGCGAACCATTCCGCCCACATCTCGCGCGCGCCGGCGACCAGAAGCAGCGGCAGGGAAGGCCAGTCGTCGTCGCCGGCGAGCGCAGGTGCGGCCACCGGCACGAGCCGCTCGGCGGTCAGTCTGTCGGCTTCGCGGCCGGGGAAGGATCCGTTGCCGAAGCGGATGTCGAGCACCGAGCCCGGCAGATCGTAGTCGGCAGGGCGATGGATCGTCACCAGATCGAGCTGGATGCGCGGCAGTGCCTTCGCGAGATCGGGCAGCGCCGGAACCAGCATGAGCAAGGCAAAGGAGATCGGCGCCCGGATGGTCACGGTCTGGACGGCACGCGGCTCGAACAGTTCCGCGGTGCTGTTGCCGATGGTGGCGAAGGCCGACTGGATGTGAGGCAGGTAGGCTGCTCCCTCCGGCGACAGTGCGACGCCGCGCGCCAGCCGCGAAAACAGGCGTGTCTTCAGCCGCTCCTCGAGAAACCGGATGTGCTGGCTGACGGCTGCCTGGGTGAGACCGAGCTCGGCTGCCGCCGCGGTGAAATTCGACAGCCGCGCCGCCGCCTCGAAACTGCGCAGCCAGTCCAGAGGCGGCACCGGTGTATTTGTACGAGCCATTAGTATTCTGCGGTCATTGGCTAAAAAATGATAATTTGAGTTATGTCTGTCGCGCGATCAACATGCAATCGAAACCCTGCGGATCAGGCTGCGGGGGACGCAATGGACAGGAACGGATCTCCATGCTCACCCAGGCGCGGATCGGCGACGAAGGCAGAACAATCGACCTTGGCTGGCAGGACGGGTCGCGCAGCCGTTTTCACGCCATGTGGCTGCGCGACAATGCGCTGGACGACAAGACGCGCAGCGCCGGCAATGGTCAACGGCTCATCACCATTCTCGACATTCCCGCCGACACCAGGATCGGCGCCGCATCGATCAAAGGCGGCGCCCTGGAAGTCAGCTTCGTGCCCGAGCAGAAGACGGTCAGCTTTCCCGCGGCATGGCTGAGCGCCAATGCCTATGATCGTGACGCAGGCCGCCAGCCCGGCTGGACAGGCGAGGCCACCGTGCGATGGACCAAGGCCTCGATGCAGAATTCGGTGCCGCGCGCCGGCTATGTTGCGGCCAGCCGCGATCGCGCTGTGCTGGGGCAATGGCTGTCGGCGGTGAAAACCTATGGCTTCGCGGTGATGGACGATCTGCCGACCGAATCCGGGGCACTGTGCAAAGTGTCCGATCTTTTCGGCTACATCAGGGAAACCAATTACGGGCGCTGGTTCGAAGTGCGCGCCGAGGTCAATCCGAACAATCTCGCCTACACGAATCTCGGCCTCCAGGCGCACACCGACAATCCCTATCGCGACCCTGTGCCGACGCTGCAGATCCTGTCCTGCATCAAGAATACGGTTGAGGGCGGCGAGTCCAGTGTCGTCGATGGGTTTGCAGTCGCGGCTGCGCTGCAGGCTGAGAACCCGGAAGGCTTCCGGCTGCTGAGCTCATGCCCGGCGCGCTTCGAGTATGCCGGCTCTTCCGGCGTGCGGCTGCAGGCGAAGCGGCCGATGATCGAGCTCGGGCCCGATGGCGAGCTGATTTGCATCCGCTTCAACAACCGCTCGCTGGCGCCGACGGTCGACGTGCCGTTCAGCGATATGGAAGCGTACTACGCCGCCTATCGCCGGTTTGCGGAACTGATCGAGGATCCATCCTTCGAGGTGACGTTCAAGCTCGAAGCGGGGCAAGCGTTCATCGTCGACAACACCCGCGTCATGCATGCCCGCAAGGCGTTTTCCGGTACCGGTAAGCGCTGGCTGCAGGGTTGCTACGCAGACAAGGACGGTCTGCTGTCGACGCTCGCGGCAATCGAGCACGGGTTCAAGGAGGCCGCGGAATGAGCGGCCAGGATTTGAACGCGGACACCATCGTCGAGTTCATCGCCGACATCTTCGAGCGCCGGGGCGCCGAATCCTATCTCGGCGAACCCGTCACCATGTCGGAGCACATGCTGCAGGGTGCCTGGTTCGCTGAAAAGGACGGCGCGCCGGACGAACTGGTGGCGGCGGCGCTGCTGCACGACATCGGCCATTACACCAGCGAGTTCGGCACCTATTCGCCCGAGGATGTCGAGGACAAGCATCATGACGAGGCCGGCGGCGAGGTGCTGGCGCCGTTCTTTCCACCTGTCATCGTCGAATGCGTCAGGCTGCATGTCGCCGCCAAGCGCTATCTCTGCGCCACCGACCCGACCTATTTCGGCAGGCTTTCGCAGGCCTCGGTGCACACGCTGTCGCTGCAGGGCGGGCCGATGAATGCCGAGGAGGTCGCCGAGTTCCGCAAGAACCCCTTCCATGAGGAAGCGGTCCGGGTCCGCATCTGGGACGAGAGCGGCAAGATCGCCAACATGAAGACACGGACATTTCGCGATTACGTGCCGCTGCTGCAGCGGGTGGTGATGCAGTTCGCCGCGGGTAAGCCGGCGTAAATTCCCTAGGGAAGGAGGCAGGGTGCAAGCCGTGCCTCCTTCTTTCTTCCGGCTTCGCCGGAATGGCGCTCGCCTACCCCTTGTGGTGCACCTGCTGCAGCCCGTAGACCGGCGTCGCGATCCCTTCATGCCGCGCCTTCAATTGCAGCGACAGAAATTGCGAATAGTGACGTGACTGGTGCAGATTGCCGCCGTGGAACCACAGCGCTTCCTGTTGCGTCGGCTTCCACATGTTGCGCAGCTCACCTTCCCAGGGGCCGGGATCCTTGGTGGTGTTCGAGCCGAGGCCCCAGCATTTGCCGACCTTGTCGGCGGTTTCGCGAGATATCAGATCGGCGGCCCAACCGTTCATCGAGCCGTACCCGGTGGCGTAGACGATGAGGTCCGCAGGCAGTTCCGACCCGTCGCTGAGCAGAACAGAGTGCTGCTTGATTTCCTCGACGTCGACGCCGCTCTTCAGCTTGATCGAACCATCGATGACCAGCTGCGAGGCGCCAACATCGATATAATAGCCGGAGCCGCGCCGGAGATACTTCATGAACAGGCCGGATTCGTCGTCGCCCCAGTCGAGCATGAAGCCGGCCTTTTCCAGACCCTTGTAGAATGCCGCGTCGCGCTTCTTCATCTCGGCATAGGCCGGGATCTGGAACTCGTGCAGGATCTTGTAGGGCAGCGAAGCGAAGATGAGATCGGCCTTGGCGGTGGTGATGCCATTCTGCAGCGCCTGCTCCGAATAGAGCGAACCCAGTCCAATTTCCATCAACGTGTCGGACCTGGAGATATGGGTACTCGAGCGCTGCACCATGGTGACGTCCGCGCCGGCTTCCCAAAGTGCCGCTGCGATGTCATGGGCGGAATTGTTGGATCCGATGACAACGGCCTTTTTGCCGGCATAGGCGTCGGGACCCGGATGCTTCGACGAGTGGTGCTGGTCGCCCTTGAAGGTCTCCATGCCCTTGAATTTCGGCAGATTGGCCTTGCCGGACTGTCCGGTTGCCAGCACCAACTGCTTGGGCTTCAGCGTGATGTCCTTGCCGTCGCGGTGGACGACAACGGTCCATTCCTTTTTCTTGTCGTCATAGGAAGCGCTTTTGGCCTCGGTCGAGGACCAGTAATTCAGCTCCATCACCTTGGTATACATTTCCAGCCAGTCGCCGATCTTGTCCTTGGGCGAGAAAACCGGCCAGTTCTTCGGGAAATCGATATAGGGCAGATGGTCGTACCAGACCGGGTCATGCAGGCAGAGCGACTTGTAGCGCTTGCGCCAGCTGTCGCCGGCCCGCTCGTTCTTCTCGATGATGATGGTGGGAACGCCAAGCTGCCGCAGCCGCGCGCCGAGCGCGATACCGCCCTGGCCACCACCGATGATCACCGTATAGGGCTGCGTCTTGAAGCCGAGCTCGGCGGCTTCCCTCTCGCGTTCTTCTTTCCATGTCGGACGGTTCTTGCCCGAGCCGTGCCTGGCGCCCATCGGCCGCGCAAAGCCTGCCGGCTCCTCGTGGCCTTTCAGTTCGGCCATGGTGGTCAGCAACGTCCAGATCTTGCCGTTCTTCAGCCTGATATGGCCGAAGCCGCGTGCCACTTCCGTCTCGAAGCTGATCCAGCCCTCGATCAGTTCGCCGCTCTCGGTCGCGTCCTCGCCCTTGGCGATGGCGAAGTGCGAGGGCCTGGTGTTCGACAATTGGCTTTTCAGCATGTCGCGGACCTGGTCGCGGCCTTCCATGGTCTTGATGTTCCAGGTGAAGGTAACGAGGTCGCGCCAGTAGCAATCCTCTTGAAAGCAATCGACCGCCTTCTCGATGTCATTGGCAGCAAGCGCGGTGCCGAATTGATCGAGCAGGTCGGACAGTTTCTTGCTAGGGGCCTTGTTCTTGCTAGAGGGCTTGTCGAGCATCAGGTTTCCTCCCGTGAAATCCAGATCGTCATGGTGGTGGTTCCGCCGGGCTCGCCGCCGGACGATCAAGTATCGTCAGAGATGGCGGCCCTCGTCACGCCCCACCATAGTTTCCAGCGATTTCAATGGTCTATCCTATAAATGAGATCGCCGGACGGTTTCGGAATCGCCCGGGCGCCGGAAACGAACGTCCCATTTGTGAATGCCGCGCCGGTCGCGCAAAATTGATGGTCAAATGCCGCAATGCGGTCACCGAGGCCGATGACAACCGATCGGTGAGAAGCCGGGAAGCGGTGGCGGGCAACAGGACGGTTCCCGGGATTTTCTGGATGCGGAACTCTGGAGCCCGTTATGATCATCATACCTTTTATCCAAGCGTCTTCATGTCGCTCCCTTGGCCGGCGTGGACGCGCAGCAGCAATGGCCGCGGTCATGGCCTTGAGCGCGACCCTGACCGGCCCGCTGCCCGGAACGCAGGCGCATGCGGCGGAAATTGCCGTTACCGTCCGCGAAAGGCTTTCGAACTATGGCGGATGGCGAACCTCCAGCCGCTTCGGCGATGTCTGGGTTCCCTCGGTCCGTACCGAATGGCGGCCCTACACCGAAGGCAGGTGGGTCTGGACCGACGATGGCTGGTACTGGCAGTCCACCGAGCCATTCGGCGATGTCGTCTATCACTATGGCCGCTGGGCCTATGATCCCGATTTCGGCTGGGTGTGGATCGCCGGCGATCAATGGGCGCCGGCCTGGGTGGTCTGGCGCCAGGGTGGCAACGATGTCGGCTGGGCTCCGGCACCCCCCGATGTCGACGTCGCCTTCGACGACGCCTGGTGGTGTTTCGTGCCGGTGGCGGCGATCGGCGCGGTCGATCTGGTCAGAGTGGTACGGCCTGCCACTGAGAACGTCGTCATCGCGCGCAACACGACGATCATCAACCAGACCGTCGTGGTCAACAATGCGCCGCATGTGCGGCTCGGCAACCAGGTCGTTGCGATCAATGCCGGACCCCGGCTGCAGCAGTTCCCGAAGCCCGTCATCGAATCGATCAAGGCAGCAAGAGTGGTTCCACCGCGCAAAGGGGTGTTTGCCAGTGCACGGCTCGATGCTTCCAGGGGCGCCGAGATCAAGAGGCTGGCCGGCAATGGAACGCCCGCCGCCAGGGCGGCCAATGGAAATGGGCAAACCGTGGCGGGTCATGGCGTCAAGACGCTGACCGGCGGCAAGGCCATTTCCCGCGGCGCGGTGGCTGCCAGCAATCCGGCCGTCGTGAAGCCTGGCGACGCCGTGCGCAAGCGGATGGCCGCCGGCAACGGCGCGAAGGCCGATGCGCTCAAGCTGCATGCCGACAGGACCGCGGGCGACGGACGCATCGTTGTCAAATCGTCGCCCAAACGGGGTTCGCCCAAACCGGTTTCGCCCAAGCCGGTTTCGGGGCAGCGTCCAGCACTCGGTGGCGGGCAACAAAAGCCGCATCAGCAAGCGTTGGCAATGCACATGCCCCAGCACCATGGCCCGGCAAGGGTGGCACCCCACCATCCGCCAGCGAAGATGGAGGCCAGGAAGGCGTCCAGATGCGATCCACGCGTTTCCCGCTGCAAGGCGCCGGGCTGACCACCTCGATCGTGCCGGCACGCTGTGCGCGCCGGCGCGATTTTTCCCGTTGACAGGCTGCCTTGCCCGCCCTTAGTGTCCGCCACCATGAAAACGGCACTCATTCTCGTAGGAAAGCGCGTGGGCAAGGCGGTGTAACCGCCGGGCGAAAACCCCCCATGCGCAAGACACAGGCTCCCTCGGGGGCCTTTTTTATTGCCTGAAACACGACTAAACGACCAGCAAACGCCCAATGGCGACAGTACGGGACCAGACCGATGAGCAACGGACAGAACGAGCGGCGCGAGATGACAGGTGCCGAAATGGTGGTGCAGGCGCTGAAGGACAATGGCGTCAAGCATGTCTTCGGCTATCCCGGCGGCGCTGTCCTTCCGATCTATGACGAGATCTTCCAGCAGGACGATGTCGAGCACATACTGGTGCGCCACGAGCAGGGCGCCGGCCATGCAGCCGAAGGCTATGCGCGCTCGACCGGCAAGGCCGGCGTCATGCTGGTGACCTCCGGCCCCGGTGCCACCAATGCCGTGACGCCGCTGCAGGACGCGCTGATGGATTCGATCCCGCTGGTCTGCCTGACGGGGCAGGTGCCGACCTCGCTGATCGGCTCCGACGCTTTTCAGGAATGCGATACGGTTGGCATTACCCGCCCCTGCACCAAGCACAACTGGCTGGTGAAGGACGTGAACGAGCTCGCTGCGACCATCCACGAGGCTTTCCATGTCGCGACCACCGGCCGCCCCGGTCCGGTCGTCGTCGATATCCCGAAGGACGTGCAGTTCGCCAGGGGATTCTACGTCCCGCCGCAGATCGCGCCGCGCACCAGCTACCAGCCAAAGGTCCAGGGCGACCTGGAAAAGATCAAGGCGGCGGTCGAGCTGATGGCCGGTGCCAAGAAGCCGATCATCTACAGCGGCGGCGGCGTCATCAATTCCGGCCCGGAAGCGAGCCATCTGCTGCGCGAACTGGTCGATCTCACCGGTTTCCCGATCACCTCGACGCTGATGGGCCTCGGCGCCTATCCAGCATCGGGCAAGAACTGGATGGGCATGCTCGGCATGCACGGCACCTATGAAGCCAACATGGCCATGCATGACTGCGACGTGATGATCTGCATCGGCGCGCGTTTCGACGACCGCATCACCGGGCGGCTGACCGCCTTCTCGCCGAACTCGAAGAAGATCCACATCGACATCGATCCGTCGTCGATCAACAAGAACGTCCACACCGAGGTCCCGATCATCGGCGATGTCGGCCGGGTGCTGGAGGATATGGTGCGGCTGTGGCGTGCGAGCGCCAAGGCCGACAAGAAGGCGCTCTACCCCTGGTGGGAGCAGATCGCCAAATGGCGTGCGCGCGACTCGCTCGCCTACAAGATGAACAATGACGTGATCATGCCGCAATACGCCATCGAGCGGCTCTACGAACTGACCAAGGGTCTGGACACTTACATCACCACCGAGGTCGGCCAGCACCAGATGTGGGCGGCGCAGCACTATCATTTCGAGAAGCCGAACCGCTGGATGACGTCGGGCGGGCTGGGCACGATGGGCTACGGCCTGCCGGCGGCGCTCGGCGTGCAGATCGCGCATCCCGACGCGCTGGTCATCGACATTGCCGGCGACGCCTCCGTGCAGATGACGATGCAGGAGATGAGCGCGGCCGTGCAGCACGACGCGCCGATCAAGATCTTCATCCTGAACAACCAGTATATGGGCATGGTGCGGCAGTGGCAGCAGTTGCTGCACGGCAACCGGCTGTCGCATTCGTACACCGAGGCGATGCCGGACTTCGTCAAGCTGGCCGAGGCCTATGGCGGCCACGGCATTCGCTGCGAGAAGCCGGACGAGCTGGACGACGCGATCAAGGAGATGATCTCGGTCAGGAAGCCGGTGCTGTTCGACTGCCGCGTGGCGACGCTCGCCAACTGCTTCCCGATGATCCCGTCAGGCAAGGCGCACAACGAGATGCTGTTGCCCGACGAGGCGACCGACGAGGCGGTGGCCAACGCCATCGACGCCAAGGGCAGGGAACTGGTGTAGCCGGCAGAACCAAGGCAGGGCTGTCGCGAGAAAGCCCTGCGCAAACAGAGAATTAGCTCAAGAGCTTGAAAAACGAGATTCATGTCATGAACGCACAGCTACAACCGACCGGCTCCGCCTATTTCATCGCCAAGGAGACGGAAAAGCCGGAAAACCACACGCTTTCCGTGCTGGTCGACAATGAGCCGGGCGTGCTTGCCAGGGTCATCGGCCTGTTTTCCGGGCGCGGCTACAACATCGAGAGCCTGACCGTCTCCGAGACCGAGCATGAAAAACACCTGTCGCGCATCACCATCGTGACGCGCGGCACGCCGCATGTGCTGGAGCAGATCAAGCACCAGCTCGAGCGCATCGTGCCGGTGCACCGCGTCGTCGACCTGACCGTGCGTTCGCATGAATCCGGCCAGGAACGGCCGCTTGAGCGCGAACTGGCGCTGGTCAAGGTCGCCGGCACCGGCGAGGCCCGCGTCGAGGCGTTGCGGCTGGCCGATGCGTTCCGCGCCAGCGTCATCGACGCCAACACCGAGCATTTCATCTTCGAGATCACCGGCAAAGGCTCCAAGATCGACCAGTTCATCGCCATCATGAAACCGCTCGGCCTGGTCGAAATCTGCCGCACCGGCGTGGCAGCGTTGAACCGCGGCCCGCAGGCGATGTAGGACTTCGGCGGGGCTGGCGCCGAACGCGTCAGCCAGCTTCCACAGTGAGGCCGTCCGTAGCCTTTGCGGGGTCGCCGAGAAGAGACAAGATGCTGACTTGTCAGGGAAGATATCCATGTCGCTCGACGCATTCCTTGCCCTGCTTGTCTACGCCTTCGTGACGTCGATCACGCCGGGGCCAAACAATCTCATGCTTCTGGCATCGGGCGTGAATTTCGGCCTCGTCAGAACCGTTCCGCACATGCTGGGCATCAGCATGGGTTTCCTCGTGCTGCTGCTTGCCGTCGGTCTTGGCCTCGGCGCTGTGTTGACGGCGTTTCCGGCGCTGCATACCGCGCTCAAGATCGCCGGCGGCGCCTATCTTTTGTACCTCGCCTGGAAGATCGCCATGTCGCGCACGCTGACCGGCAAGGGCGAGACGAAAGCGCGGCCCATGCGCTTCATCGAGGCAGCCGCATTCCAGTGGGTCAATCCCAAGGCGTGGGTGATGGCGATCACCGCCATGGCCGTCTATGCCAATGCCGAGCACCCGTCCTGTCGGTGGTGTTGATCGCCGTGGCTTTCACCATCGTCAATTTGCCGAGCGTCTCGGTGTGGGCTGGGTTCGGCACCGCACTGCGCGGTTTCCTGTCGGACCCGGTGCGGCTGAAATGGTTCAACATCGCCATGGGCGTGCTGCTGGCGGCGACGCTTTGGCCGATGCTGAGGTAGGCCCGGGGCGCATCATCTGATCTTTAAGGGACAGGATCCGGAGTCTCGGGCGTACCGCCCAGATCGGGATTGAGCCCGTGTTGCACATCCGTTGTGCAGTGCACATTAAATCTTCGTAATGCCGCCTTTTGGCCCTTTTCCGACAAAGGCGTGTCCTATCTATTCGGCGAAATCGCGGCAACGGGCCGTGAGTTGCGCTAGAATACGACCACCTGGTTATGGCGTGTCGGACAGAGAGGGCCTTTTGTCGATGCGTGGAAAAGTCATTCTTTCATTGCTTGCGGTCGCCTGTGTCGGCGCGGCCTGGCTCTATCTGTCTCCGGACACGCTGAGCAGAGTTCAGCAGCTTATCGGCGCAAAGCAGGTCGCGGCCGCGGACAAACCGACCACCGACAAGCCGGCAACGGGGGGCAAGTCGGCAGGTGGCGGCAGCGGCGCCCGCTCGGCCTCCATCCTCTCGGCCGTCGCTTCGACAGCCGATTTCCCGATCCGGCGCTACGCCATCGGCTTCGTCTCCTCTCCAGCCGTCGTCAACATCAACGCGCGGGTGTCCAGCCAGATCGTCTCCATCGATGTCAAGGACGGGCAGATGGTCAGGGTCGGCGACGTTCTGTTTTCGCTCGATGACCGGGCGCTGAAGGCGCAGCTTGCCAAGGATCAGGCGGCGCTCGCCAAGGATCAGGCGATGCTCGCCAGCTCGCAGTCGGATCTTCAGCGCGCGAAGGATCTGGTCGCCAAGCAGGCCGGCACGCAGCAGACCTACGACCAGGCCGTCGCCGCGCAGAAGGCTGCCGCAGCGACTGTCGATGCCGACAAGGCGACAATCGACGCCGACAATGTCCAGCTTGGCTTCGCCACGATCACGGCGCCGATTTCCGGCAGGCTGGGCGCAGTCAGCGTCGCCGTCGGCGATCTCGTCACCGTCAGCAATGGCAACAGCAGCACGGCCACTCCGCTGGTGACCATCACCCAGATGGACCCGCTGCAGGTCAACTTCAATCTTCCCGAGAGCAACCTGGCTTTGCTGCACAAGGCGCTTGCCAACCCGCAGCAGGGCGCGGTGACACTGACCAAGGACGGCGACCCGACGCCGATCGGCAAGGGCACGCTCGATTTCGTCGACTCCAGCGTCGACACCGCGTCGGGCACGATTGCCACGCGGGCAAGCATTCCCAATGCGGACCTTTCGCTATGGCCCGGCCAGTATGTGAATGTCGTGCTCGACGCCGGCATCATGCCGCAGATGACATCGGTTCCGACCGTCGCGGTGCAGCCAAGCCAGAAGGGGCAGTTCGTCTATGTGGTCAAGCCGGACAACACGGTCGAGATGCGGCCGGTGCAGGTGGCGCTGACCGAAGGCGACAACAGCGCCATCAGCCAGGGGCTGAAAAGCGGTGAGAAGGTCGTCACCGAAGGCCAGACGAGGCTGAAGGACGGCGCGGCGGTGCATGAGGGCAAGGCCACGGCGAATGCTGCTCCCAAGGTGGCCGAGGCGACCAACGCCGGCGAGGCGGCCCAATGATCTCCGAATTCTGCATACGCCGACCCGTCGCCACCCTTCTGATGTCGTTCGCCCTTGTGCTGGGCGGGCTGTTCGCCTACAAGTTCCTCCCGGTGGCCGCACTGCCCAGCGCCGAATTCCCGGTGGTCAATGTCTCGGCTTCGCTGCCCGGCGCCTCGCCGGAAACCATGGCGACATCGGTGGCGACGCCGCTGATCAAGCAGTTTGCCACCATCGCCGGCATCGATTCGATCTCGACCACGAACTCGCTTGGCCAGACCTCGATCGCCATCCAGTTCGTGCTCAACCGCGACATCGATGCGGCGGCGGCCGATGTGCAGGCGGCGATCGCGCGCACGCAGAAATCATTGCCGCCGCAGATGACGGCGCCGCCGAGCTATCGCAAGGTCAATCCGGCCGACGCGCCGATCCTTTTGATGTCGCTGGTCAGCGACACGGTTCCGCTGACCGATCTCGATGCTTTCGCGGAAAATGTCATCTCGCCGTCGCTGTCGACCATCGACGGCGTGGCGCAGGTCTCGATCTTCGGCCAACAGAAATACGCGGTGCGCATCCAGATCGACCCGACCGCGCTTGCCGCGCGCGGCATCTCGATCGATCAGCTGCAGGCGGCGGTCGCCTCGGCCAACAGCAACACGCCGCTGGGCGTGCTGCAGAACGACAAGCAGCAGCTCACCATCACCGCCAACACGCAGCTGACCGACGCCGCCGGCTTCTCCAACATCATCATCGCCACCAAAAACGGTCATCCCGTGCGGCTGGGCGAGGTGACCCGCGTGGTCGATTCGGTGCAGACCACCACCACCGCAAGTTGGTACGATGGCACCCGCGCGATCATCATGGCCGTGCAGCGCCAGCCCGATGCCAACACTGTCGACGTCGTCGACAAGGTCAAGGCGATGCTGCCGTCCTTCAAGGACCAGATGCCGGCCGCCGCCGACATCAAGCTGCTTAACGACCGCTCCAGTTCGATCCGGCAGGCGGTCAGCGACGTGCAGTTCACGCTGTTGCTCACCATTGCCCTGGTGATCATGGTGATCTTCGTGTTCCTACGCCGGGTGACGGCGACCATCATCCCGGCCGTGGCTGTGCCGATCTCGCTGATCGCCACGCTCGGCGCGATGTTCCTGTTCGGCTTTTCCATCGACAACATATCGCTGATGGGCCTGACGCTGGCGGTCGGCCTCGTCGTCGACGACGCCATCGTGATGCTTGAAAACATCTTCCGCCATATGGAGGAGGACGGGCTGTCGGCCTTCGACGCATCGCTGAAGGGCGCGCGCGAAATCGGCTTCACCATCATCTCGATCTCGATCTCGCTGGTGGCGGTGTTCATCCCCGTGCTGCTGATGGGTGGCGTCATCGGGCGCATCTTCAACGAGTTCGCCGTCGTGGTGACGGTCGCCATCCTGGCGTCGATGTTCGTGTCGCTGACGCTGACGCCGATGCTGTGCTCGCGGCTGCTGTCGGTGACCAAAGCCGACCGTGACAAGCATGGCCCCGGTCATAAGCAGGACCTCGTCACCCGCGGCTACGACAGGGTCTTGAGCTTCTGCCTGCGCCACACCTTCCTGGTGTTCCTCGTCTTCGTCGGCACCGCGGCAGCGTCGGTGTGGCTGATCCAGACTTCGCCGAAGGGTTTCTTCCCGCAGGAGGACATCGGCCAGATATCGGTGACCACCATCGCACGTCAGGACATCTCTTTCGATGCCATGTCCAGGCTGCAAGGACAGGTCGCCAGCGTCTTCTCGCATTCGCCCTATGTCGCCCATGTGGCGTGGTCGGCGGGCAGCGGCAACAATGCGCTCAATCAGGGGCAGCTTTTCGTCCAGCTCAAGGGCAAGGACCAGCGCCCCGATATCGAGAAGGTGCTTTCGGATCTGCGCAAGCAACTGGCCGGCGTGGCGGGCATCGAGACCTACATGCAGCCGGTGCAGAATTTGAGGCTGGGCTCGCGGTCGTCGGCAAGCGCCTACCAGCTCGTGGTTCAGGGCCTTGATACCGGCCTGACCGATATTTGGGCGCAGAAACTGAACGACGCGATGGCGGCCGACCATGCGAACTTCACCGACGTCACCAGCGACCTGCAGAACAATGCGTTGCAGGCGACGCTGGTGGTGGATCGCGACAAGGCCGCCCAGCTCGGTATCGATACCGACACGTTGCGCTCCGCCCTCTATGGCGGGTTCGGCACCGACCAGGTTTCGACAATCTTCGGTTCGGCCGACAGCTACGAAGTCATCACCGAGCTCGATCCAAAGATCGAGTGGTCGCCCGAGCGGATGCTGGCCATCCAGATGAGGACGGCGAGCGGCAGTCTGGTTCCGCTCGGCGCCTTCGCCCGGGTCGATCGCACGGCCGGCGCCCTGACTGTCAACCAGCTCGGCCAGCTTCCAGCCGTGACCATCTCCTACAATCTGCCGCAGGGCGTGGCGCTGGGCGACAGCGTGACGCGCATCAATGCGCTGAAGGAGCAGATCGGCATGCCGACGGTGATCTCGACCACCTTCGCCGGGACGGCCAAGACCTTCCAGGATTCTCTTGCCAACCAGGGTTTTCTGGTCGGCGGCGCAATCCTGACCATCTACATCGTGCTCGGCATCCTCTACGAGAGCTTCATCCACCCGCTGACAATCCTCACCGGCCTGCCGTCGGCTGTGCTCGGGGCGGTTGTTGCCTTGCGCTTCGCCGGTATGGATCTGTCTGTCATCGCGGTGATCGGCATCCTGATGCTGATCGGCATCGTCAAGAAGAACGGCATCATGATGGTCGACGTCGCGCTTGAACTGCGACGAGACGGCATGTCCGCGACCGAGTCGATCCACAAGGCCTGCCTGATGCGGTTCAGGCCGATCATGATGACGACGCTGGCGGCACTGATGGGCACATTCCCGATTGCGCTCGGCACCGGCGCCAGCGCCGAACTGCGCCAGCCGCTGGGCGTTGCCGTTGTCGGTGGTCTGCTTGCCTCGCAGGCGCTGACCCTGTTCGTGACGCCGGTGATCTATGTCTACATGGAGAATTTCTCTGGCTGGCTGGTCGGGCTTTGGTCGAAGCGCAAGGGCGAGCCAGGCCCGGTCGAAGCGGGGGATCAGCCGTCGCTATTCGAAGCCAGGGAAGACATGCTGCCCGAACCGCAGCGGGCGGCGGCCGAATGATGTGACAGGGCCAGCGCCATGTGCCGTTGGCCCAAGCCGTTGCGCTTGCGGCGGCATCACTGGAAACGTAGTTTGCGGCCATGTCACACGATCATGACCACGACAACGAACTCGATCCGTTTGCCGCCCGCGTCCGCGCGCTGGAAACCATCCTCACCCAAAAGGGGCTGATCGATCCGGCGGCGATCGACGTCATCGTCGATACCTACGAGACGAAAATCGGCCCGCGCAACGGCGCCAGGGTGGTGGCGAAGGCCTGGAGCGATCCCGCCTATGCCGAATGGCTGAAACGCGATGCGACGGCGGCGATCGAATCGCTGAGCTATACCGGGCGGCAGGGCGAGCACATGCAGGCGGTGTTCAACACCGAGGAGACGCACAATCTCGTCGTCTGCACGCTGTGCTCCTGCTATCCGTGGTCGGTGCTCGGCCTGCCGCCGGTCTGGTACAAGGCGCCGCCCTATCGTTCGCGTGCCGTCATCGATCCGCGCGGCGTGCTGGAGGAGTTCGGGCTGACGCTGCCGGCGGACAAGAAAATCCGCGTCTGGGATTCGACCGCCGAGCTGCGCTATCTCGTCGTGCCGATGCGGCCCGAAAATACCGAAGGCTGGAGCGAGGAGCGGCTGGCGGAGTTGGTCAGCCGTGATGCGATGATCGGGACCGGCTTGGCCCAAAGACCTGAAATAGAGGGGCAGCCGGCATGAACGGGCCGCAGGATCTCGGCGGACAAATGGGGTTCGGTCCCGTCGCGCCCGAACAGGACGAGCCGTATTTTCATGCCGCATGGGAGAGGCGGGCGCTCGGCGTGACGCTGACTGCCGGCGCCATGGGAGCCTGGAACATCGACGAGAGCCGGCATGCGCGGGAATCATTGCATCCGGCCGACTATTATGCCTCCAGCTACTACGAGATCTGGATCAAGGCGCTGGAGGTGCTGCTCAAGCGCCATGGGTTTGTCAGCGAGCGCGACTTGGCTGAGGGCCGAGCGATTGATCCGGCTGCGACACCGAAAAGGGTGCTGAAGGCGGAAAACGTGCCTGCCGTGCTGGCCAAGGGTGGGCCTTGCGACCGGCCGGTGGCACAGCCAGCGCGGTTCAAGGCCGGCGATCCTGTACGGACCAAGAACTTCAACCCGAGCGGCCACACGCGGCTGCCGCGCTATGCGCGCGCCAAGCAGGGGGTGATTGAGGCGGTGCACGACGGTTTCGTGTTCCCCGACAGCAACGCGCATGGACACGGCGAAAATCCGCAATGGGTCTACACCGTGGTTTTCGAAGGGCCGGAAATCTGGGGCGAGGGCGCCGACCCGACGCTAAGCGTGTCGATAGACGCCTGGGAGAGCTATCTTGAGCCGGCGTGATACGGATCTGTCCGAGCTGCCGCCGGGCGTCGATGCGCGGGTGTTTGCCGAGCCATGGCAGGCCGAGGCTTTCGCCATGACGGTGGCGTTGCACGACAAGGGCCTGTTTTCGTGGAGCGAGTGGGCGCAGGCACTGTCGGAAAAAGTGAAGAGACCGGGCGCCGCAGCGGACGGCCATGATTATTACGAACATTGGCTGGCGGCGCTGGAAAGCCTGCTTGCCATCAAAGGGCTGGCCGCGAAGTCGGATGTCGACGCTATGGCTGAAGCCTGGGAGCGCGCCGCGCATGCCACGCCGCACGGCAAGCCGATCCTGCTGGAAAACGATCCCCAGCCGATTCGATAAGGTGTGGGGCGAGCTTGTATGTTCCCTTTACGTTCTTGTCTGCGCCTGATAGCCTGACCCGTCGGCGGCATTGAAGCGTCCCGGCGCATCGATGATGGTGGCCGCTGTCTTGTCTTTCCCTTGCGAATCCGGTCTCTCGCGCTGATGGAATTCTCTCCCCAACAGGACGACGCGCTGAAGGCGGTCGCCCAATGGCTGAAGACCGGCCAGCCGCAGCTGTTCCGGCTGTTCGGCTATGCCGGCACCGGCAAGACGACCTTGGCGCGGTATTTCGCCGAACATGTCGACGGCCAGGTGCAGTTCGCCGCCTTTACCGGCAAGGCGGCGCAGGTGCTGCGCTCCAAGGGTGCAGTCAATGCGCGCACCATCCATTCGCTGATCTATCGGCCGAAGGGCGAGGAATCGGTATCGGACGAGGTCACCGGCAAGACGTCGATGTCGCCGACCTTCTCGCTCAACCGCCAGAGCCCGATTACGCGGGCGAAACTGGTCGTCATCGACGAATGCTCGATGGTCGACGAGCAGCTCGGCCGCGACCTGATGAGTTTCGGCACGCCGATCCTGGTGCTGGGCGACCCCGGCCAGCTGCCGCCGATCTCGGGCGGCGGCTTCTTCACCGACCACGAGCCGGATTTTTTGCTGACCGAAATCCACCGGCAGGCGCGCGACAACCCGATCCTGCGGCTGGCGCTCGATGTGCGCGAGGGCCGTGAATTCATGCGTGGCGACTATGGCACGGCGCAGGTGATCGGCAAGGAAGACGTCACCCAGGAGCTGGTGCTGAAGGCGGACCAGGTGCTGGTCGGCACCAACCGCACGCGTCGCCGCTACAATCAGCGGCTGCGCGAGCTCAAGGGCTTCAACGCCGATTATCCGCAGGCCGGCGACAAGCTCGTCTGCCTGCGCAACGATCCGGCCAAGGGCCTGCTCAACGGCTCGCTGTGGAAGGTGATGACCTCGTCGCGCGAGACGGTGAAGCCCGGCATCAATCTTCTGGTGTCGCCGGAAGAGGACGATCCGGATCGTGGCGTCGCCAAGATCAAGCTGCTCAAGGCGGCGTTCGAGGATCCCGATGCCGATATCCCCTGGCAGCAGAAGAAGCGCTTCGACGATTTCGACTATGGCTACGCGCTGACCGTGCACAAGGCGCAGGGCTCGCAGTGGAACGAGATTGTGCTGTTCGATGAAAGCTGGGCCTTCAAGGAAACCCGCCAGCGCTGGCTCTACACCGCCATCACGCGGGCGGCCGAGCGGCTGACGATCGTCAGGTAGGGGCGCCGGATGCTGTTGCTCCGATAGGCTGTGCGGCAAGCCATTGCCAGGCGGCAGCCTCGTCCTCCGCCCTGAAATGCCTGATTTCGATGGGCGGTGAGGACGGCAGAAAGCGTTGTGCGTCCGCTATCCAGTCCGGTTCGCCGATGGTTGCGCAACGGCCGACATGTTCCAATGCATGAATGGCGCCCTGCTTCAGGGTCTCGTCCGCGATGTCGGCCCAGTCGACGCCATCGTGGTCGACGAGGCGCACCAGCACATCGATGCGCGGGTGCAGGGCATAGGCTGCCTCCAGCAGCCCGAAAAGATTTTCACCGTCGGCCGCGGAAACGTGCCCGACTACATCGATGGCGAAAAGGTCGTCGCGGCTGGTCTCGATACGGCGGATTGCCGGAACCTCATCGAGAAAATTCATCGGTGCGTCCTTTCCCGGGTTCGCTCATCAGGCTTGGAACACGCGAAACCCCCAGTCTGTTCCCACCAAAGGCATTACTGTTCCCGTCAAAGGCATTATAGGTGGGCGCGTTGAATGATTTCCGAGGCCACCCGCATGCCTGCAAAGCTCTCCGTCAACCTCAATGCCATCGCCATGCTGCGCAACCGGCGCGACCTGCCGTGGCCAAGCGTGACCGGCCTCGGCCGCATTGCGCTGGCGGCCGGCGCGCATGGGCTGACGGTGCATCCACGCCCCGACGAGCGGCACACAAGACACTCCGATCTGCCAGAAATCCGGTCGCTGATCGACGACGAGTTTCCGCGCGCGGAATTCAACATCGAGGGCTATCCGACCGAGGATTTCCTGTTGCTTGTGGAAAAGCACCAGCCTGAACAGGTGACGCTGGTGCCGGACGATCCGGCCCAGGCGACATCGGACCATGGCTGGAACTTCGCGACCCAGACCGCGTTCCTCACACCGATCGTCAAGCGTCTGAAAAAGGGGGGCTTTCGCGTGTCGCTGTTTTCCGATCCGGACCCCGATGGCGTGGCGGCTGCGCGCGACATCGGCGCCGACCGTATCGAACTTTATACGGGTCCATATGGCAGCTATCACACAGATTTCGCCAAAGCGGCTAAGGAGCTGGAAAGACTGGGAAAAACCGCCGACGCCGCGCTTGCTGCCGGGCTTCAGGTCAATGCCGGGCACGATCTGGTGGTCAGCAATCTGCCCGCACTTGCCAAGCGCATTCCGGCATTGGCCGAAGTGTCGATCGGACATGGGTTGACAGCCGACGCGTTGGAGTATGGCATGGCCGGCACGGTGGGTCGGTTCCTCAAGGCCTGCGGATGGTAGCGATGGCAGCCTCGCGTGGCAGGCATGGCAGCCATTACGCGACGGCACTTGATATTGCATTGCAGCAAGCGTAGAGCACCGCGCGCTTATCGGAGTGTCGTCCATGGCCCTTACCAATACTGGTAGTGAGGCAGAACCCGTCGAACAATCGAGCCATTCGGAAGTCGAGCAGCACAGCACCAAGGTTCTGATGCTGGGCGCGCTCGGTGTCGTCTATGGGGATATCGGCACCAGCCCGATCTACGCCTTTCGCGAGGCGCTGGTGGCGTCGTCGGGCGGACAAGTCGCCCAGCGCGGCGATATTCTGGGCGTTTTGTCGCTGATCATCTGGTCGCTGACGATCATCGTCACCATCAAATACATCATGTTCGTGCTGCGGGCGAACAACCGCGGCGAGGGCGGCGTGCTGTCGCTGATGGCGCTGGCGCGCGGCAGTTTCCCCAAGCGCTCGGCGCTGATGCTCGGCATCGGCATTGTCGGGGCATCGCTTTTCTTCGGTGATGCCGTCATCACGCCGGCGATATCGGTGCTGTCGGCGGTTGAGGGCATGAATGTCGTCACGCCGACCTTCCAGCCCTATGTCGTGCCGCTGACATTGGTCATCCTTGCCATGGTGTTTGCGGTGCAACGTTTCGGCACGGGGGGTGTGGGGCTGGTCTTCGGTCCCGTGACGGCGGTGTGGTTCCTGGCGATCGGCCTTTCCGGCCTCAACCACATCATCGCCGATCCGGAAATCCTGTGGGCGATCAGCCCGCACTACATCGTCGCGTTTCTGATCAATTCGCCCGACGTCGCTTTCGTGACCATCGGCGCCATCTTCCTCGCCGTCACCGG
>NZ_JAMYSJ010000040.1:0-39222 GCF_040321855.1 Mesorhizobium sp. M0227
CTCGTCGAAACCATCGAGGCAGCCGAATGCAAGAACTACTTCGAAAACGCAGGCTACGCTTCCGTCAAAATATGAAACGCTCTAGGCCAGGCCGTCGACCATCTGGGAACTGCGGAACCGGGGCCGTCCGGCATTGCCCGCCACAGGCGGACGATGCTCGCGAAAGGCCATTGCAAGCGTCCTCAGCGCCTCGCGGGACTTGGCGTCCGTCAGCGTCGAAAGCAGCACGATCTCGGAAGGCGGCAGCGCCGGAAGCCCGAATTTCCGGCTGACCTCGATGGTGCCGGATGGGGCAAGCCGGCAGGAAAATACCGAGGCTGCGAGGCCGGCCGAGACGGCCTCCGCGACGGCGAAGGAGCCGCAGCCGAGGAACACCTCCGTCCACGGTATTCCGACAGCGTCGAGCGCGCGGGTCGTGATGTTGCGGATACCGCAGGATGGCGAGGATGCCGCCAGGCGCAGCGGCTCGTCGGCCCGGTGGATGAAGTCGGGCGCGGCGTACCAGCCGAAATGTTCGGGCGCCAGCACTTCACCATCGCGCCGGTCGTCCTCCCGGCGGATGATCGCCGCGTCGATCTCACCGCGATCGAAAGCGTCCAGCAGGTCGTGTGAATCATCGAGCCGCACTTCGATGGTGAGCGCCGGGTCATGCGCGTTGAGCCGCGCCAGCAATGTCGGGACTTCCGCGCCTCCGACATGGGTGGCGATGCCCAGTGTGAAGCGGCGGCGCACCGAAGACAGGCTGGCAATGGCGCGATCGTGTGCCGCGAGGAAGTCGCGTGCGGGCTGGAGAAACACCGCGCCCTGCGCCGACAAGCGCACCAGCCGAGGCGTGCGCTCGATCAATTTCTGGCCGACGCGCTCTTCCAGCCGCTTCAGCTTCACGCTGATCGCCCCTTGCGTGCTGCCAAGAGCCTCGGCCGCCCGCGTAAAGCTCTGAAGATCGGCGATGGCGACGAATGTTTTCACAGCGTCTACGTCCAGCGTCATGTCAGCTATCCGCACTTGTTGTCTCTGAAATAGCCAACCATGCAATTCTAAAATGATCAAGCCTCGCCTACCCTGGGCCATACGCGCGCCGGGCGAGCTGCAATGGATTCGCCGATTGCCGACAAATACGTTCGAAAGGTTGAACCATGCCCACTGCCCTGACCCGCCGCGGCATCATCGTTCTGTTTGCCGCCTGCCTGGCGTGCCTGATGTTCGGTCTGGAGATTTCAAGCGTTCCCACGATCCTGCCGACACTGGAGCAGATGCTGCACGCCGACTTCAAGCAACTGCAATGGGTGATGAACGCCTATACGATCGCGGTCACGACGGTGCTGATGGCGGTCGGCACGATCGCCGATCGTTACGGGCGCAAGCGTGTCTTTCTGGTCGCCATCGCCGCCTTCGGCCTGACATCACTGATTTGCGGCGTCGCCGAAAGCGTCTCCACGCTCATTGTCGCCCGGTTTCTGCAGGGCCTGAGCGGCGGTGCGATGCTGATCTGCCAGCTTGCCGTGCTGTCGCATGAATTCCGGGAAGG
Source organism: Mesorhizobium sp. M0227 (assembly GCF_040321855.1). NCBI lineage: Bacteria > Pseudomonadati > Pseudomonadota > Alphaproteobacteria > Hyphomicrobiales > Phyllobacteriaceae > Mesorhizobium > Mesorhizobium sp. M0227. The sequence goes on from NZ_JAMYSJ010000040.1 coordinate 1,529, forward strand.
GCGCGAACGCGCCGTCGCGTGGGGCTGGTGGGGCGTCATCTTCGGCATCGGCCTCGGCTTCGGCCCCATCATCGGCGGCGGCATCGTCGCGGTCTCGAGCTGGCAATGGGTATTTCTTGTCCACGTGCCGGTTGCTGCGCTGGCATTCGCCCTCGCTCTGATGGGCGTCCACGAATCGAAGGACCCGCAGGCGGGCAAGCTCGACATAGCGGGCATCCTGACGCTGTCACCGTCGGTCTTCTGTCTCGTCTTCTACATCATCCAGGGGCCGGATCTGGGTTTCTCCAGCCCAACCGCGCTGGCGATCCTCGGCATCTCGATAGTGAGCTTCATCGCCTTCCTCATCGCCGAGAAGGTCAGCCAGCGGCCGATGTTCGACTTCTCGGTCTTCCGGATCCGACCCTTTTCGGGCGCCATCGTCGGCTCGGCCGCGATGAACCTCAGCTATTGGCCTTTCATGATCTACCTGCCGATCTGGTTCCACGCCGGGCTCGGCTATGACACCGTCTCCACCGGCCTTGCCCTGCTTGCCTACACGCTGCCGACGCTTGTGCTGCCGCCCTTGGCAGAGCGCTTTTCGCTGCGTTATCGGCCCGGCATCATCATTCCGGCGGGCCTCGTCATCATCGGCGTCGGGTTCATCCTGATGAAGTTCGGCAGCGCCGCCGCGCAGCCGGATTGGCTGACGATGCTGCCCGGCTGCCTGATCGCGGGGATGGGTCTGGGAATAACCAACACACCTGTCACCAACACGACGACGGGTTCCGTTTCGAGCGACCGCGCCGGCATGGCCTCCGGCATCGACATGAGCGCCCGCATGGTTTCGCTGGCGGTAAACATCGCGGTGATGGGCTTCATCCTGGCCAGCGGTGTGCTGGCGCATCTGAGGCATGCGCTGCCCGACCTCGACGCTGCCCAATTGCGTCTTCTCGCCGAAGCTATCGCTGCTGGAAATCCCATCTCCGGGCTCGCCGGGACCGTCGCCCAGGATGCGCTGCGCAACGGCTTTGGCTGGGTCATGCTCTATGGCGGGATCGGCGTCTGGATCATGGCCGCCATCAGTTTCGCAAGCTTCAACGCCCGGCCGATGCGGCGGACGGAGGTTCAGTGCTCTGATTGAACAATGTTCTGATTGAACAGGCGCCCTGGCGATCAACCCGCCGGCTGCAGCGGGTCGCTGCCGATCTTGGACAGAAGGATCACCGCCTGCGTGCGGCTGTCGACGCCGAGCTTCTGCAGGATGGCGGAGACATGCGCCTTGATGGTGGCCTCCGATACGCCGAGTTCATAGGCGATCTGCTTGTTGAGCAGGCCCTCGGCCAGCATGCCCAGCACCCGTGTCTGCTGCGGCGTCAAAGCCTGCAGCCGCTTGATAAGGTCCGATATTTCGGGATCGCGCTCGATGCCGAGATCGACGCCGGCTGGTGCTGCGATGTCGCCGGCAAGCACCGATTGCACGGCGCTGCGGATCTCTTCCATGCTGGCCGATTTGGAGATAAAGCCGGAAGCGCCGAGGTCGAGCGCCCGCCTGATGGTCGCCGGATCGTCGTGGGCCGACACCACGACCAGCGGCACCGCCGGATGGATGCCGCGCAGCGAGACCAGGCCGGAGAGCCCGCTGGCGCCCGGCATCGACAGGTCGAGCAGCACCAGATCGACGTCCTCGTTGGCCACGACCAGCGCCTTGGCGCTCTCGAAATCGCCGGCTTCGTGGATGGCGGCGACGTTGCCGATGCCGGCGAGCGCTTCGCGCAGCGCACCGCGAAACAGCGGGTGATCGTCGGCGATGACGAAAGAATAGCCTGCCGGCAAATGTCCCTCCCCGAATCCCCTATGGGTTTAGCTTTTTCGGGATCAGTGGGCGATTATGCGGGGCGGCGCGCTGTTTTCAAGCGGCAAAGCCAGCGCCCCGCGTTTTCCCTTGGTTGAAGCGCTCAGGTCTTCTGCGAATTGGGCTGGGCGCCGTTGTCCTTGTCCATATCCCTGACGATGCCCATGAAGCCGCGAAGGAAGCGCTCCATGTAGCCCATCGTCTTGTTGAAATCCTCCTCGCTCGGCAGTTTCGATTCGAGGCGGGCGGAGAGCGAATTCTCGAGCTTGGTGACGCGCTCGTCCATCGCCTTCATCGAGGTTTGCAGGCGGTCGACCTCGTCCTGGAAAGCAGCGCGTTCGTCGGCCGCCATCTTGCAGACGAGCTGGCCCGAACGCTCCTCGCAAATCGACATGGCGCCGGTCTGCGTATCGATACGGACAAAGCCGTTATCGGACTTTTCCAGCCGGTAGCGGTCGGTTTCTTCCGAGTAAGCTGAAGCCGCGATCAGCGAAACGAGCGCGGCGGGGATCAAGATGTGCTGCAGACGCATGTTGTCCTCCATGGCCAAGGCCTCAGATATCGCATGTTTGCGCCGGAAATGGGGAAGACCCTTGGCATGGCCTTTCCCGAATGGCTGGTTCGGAATCTTCTTGACGCAATTCCCAAGGGAAAGCGCTATGCGCTTTCCCCGGGAAAACCGTTTCACACTTTTCCTGGAACTGCTCTATAGCGCAACCATGTCTCAGATTATCTACAAGATAACCCCGCAAGCGCCATGGCGCGAGGCCGAAACGCATGGCCGCTTCACCGGCGCGCCGATCGATGTCGCCGACGGCTTCATCCACTTCTCCACGGCAGCACAGGTCAGGGAAACGGCGACAAAGCACTTTGCCGGCCAGACAGACCTTTTGCTGGTCGCCGTCGACGGCGCCGGCCTGGGCACTGCGCTGAGATACGAGGTCTCGCGCGGCGGCGAACTGTTTCCGCATCTCTACGACGTTCTGGACCTGAAAGCAGTGCTGTGGGTCCGACCACTGCCGCTTGGCGCCGATGGTGTGCACCAGTTCCCGGCACTGGAGGGGCAATGAGCGTGCTCGACCGGCTCGGCCAGAAGCTGCTGTTCGCCTTCGATCCGGAAACGGCGCATGGCCTGTCAATCGCCGCCTTGCGATGCGGCGTTCCGGTTGGTGCGCCGGCGGTCCGCGACGACAGGCTGAAGGTCAGCGTCTGCGGCCTCGATTTCCCCAATCCGCTCGGCATGGCGGCCGGCTATGACAAGAACGCCGAGGTGCCCGACGCGCTGCTTGGCCTCGGCTTCGGTTTCGCCGAGGTCGGCACGATCACGCCGCTGCCGCAGGTCGGCAACCCGAAGCCGCGTATCTTCCGGCTGACGGCCGACGATGCGGTGATCAACCGGCTGGGCTTCAACAATGAAGGCCATGCAGCGGCCGAAAAGCGCCTTGCCGCGCGTAAGGGCCGCTCCGGCATCGTCGGCGTCAACATCGGCGCCAACAAGGACAGCAGCGACCGCGTCAGTGACTATGAGCGCGGTGTCGCCCAGTTTGCGCAATACGCCAGCTATCTCACCGTCAACATCTCCTCGCCCAACACGCCGGGCCTGCGCAACATGCAGGCGCGCGAGCAGCTCGGCGAGCTCTTGTCGCGGGTCATGGCCGCGCGCGCCACGGGAACGGCGCAGCCGCCGGTGTTCCTGAAGATCGCGCCGGATCTGGTCGAGGCCGAACTGGAGGACATCGCCGCCGAGGTCACCGAGAAGCGGATCGACGGCGTCATCGTCTCCAACACCACCATCTCCCGACCGCCGCTGCGTAGCGGCGACACCGCGCGCGAGACCGGGGGACTCTCCGGCAAGCCGCTCTTCGAGCGTTCGACCATCGTGCTGGCGAAGATGCGCAAATTACTCGGGCCGGAGCTTGCCATCATCGGCGTCGGCGGCGTCGATTCCGCCGATACGGCGCTGGACAAGATCCGTGCGGGCGCTGATCTGGTGCAGCTCTACACCGGCATGATCTATGCCGGGCCCTCGCTACCAGCCCGCGTTCTTTCCGGAATGATCCGTTTCGTCGAAAAGGAACGGTTGAAGTCGATTTGCGAGTTGCGCGACAGCCGCCTCGACTTGTGGGCGTCCAGGCAACTCTGAACCGCTCTCAGGAGCGTAGATTGCGACTGACGGCCCGCTCGCAGATGGTGCCGCCGATGGCAGGCAACACGCCGAAGAGAAGCAACTGCGCGGTTCCGCCGATGCCAGAAACCGCGGAGAGAATGAACGCAGCGAGCAATCCCAGCGCCGCGCCCAAGACATATGGCAGGTAGCTTCGCATAAGCTCGCCCTGGAACAATTGGTGCATCAAGTCTGTTGGAAATCGACTGGAAGTGCAAGTGCATCCGACCGCACAGCATTGGCACCGGGTTCCTTCGGAGTCTCGCCGAGGCGTTGGCTGACGGAGCATCAAACGAAAAACCCGCCTGTGCGGCGGGTCACTGGCGCAAATCAGCACCATAAACAAATATGTACCATAGCTGAGGTCACCGAGTCAAGAAAAAATTCCTATCGCGAACAGGTGCCGTTCGGTGCCTGGACGGCGCAGGGCCTTCCGGGGACACCGTCTAAAACGCCGTCCGTACCCTGAGCCGCAGGATCGTCAGCAGGCTGAAGCCTCGCACCAGCAGGAAGACGTGCAGCGCCGCCCACAGTCCATTGTTGCCGAAGGCGGGCGCAAGGGTCAGCAGCGCGGCCGCGAAAACCAGGAACGACAGAAGCATCATGTTGCGCATGTCGCGGGACCAGGTCGCGCCGATGAAGACGCCATCCATCTGGAACGCCAGCACACCGCTCAGCGCCGTGAATGCCGCCCACGGCAGGTAGATGTCGGCCACCGAACGGACGTCCTCCGATGTCGTCACGAGAGCGACCAGATTGGCGCCCCCAGACAGCATTACCAGCGTCGCGGCTCCCGCCAGTCCGAAACCCCAGAACAGCGTCAGCCGCACGGCCTGGCGGAACGGTGCGGCGGCACGTGCGCCGACGGCACGGCCCGCCAGCTGTTCGGCGGCGGTGGCAAAGCCGTCGAGGAAATAGCCGGCGACGAGGAAGAAGTTCATCAGCACGGCGTTGGCGGCCAGCGTCACCGTGCCGAACTGCGCGCCCTGGCGGGTGAACAATGCGAAGGCGGCGAGCAGCGAGAACGAGCGGATCATGATGTCGCGGTTGAGCGACATCATGCGCAGGAAGGCGGCCATGTCGAGCAGGCGGTGGCGCGGCAAGGATGGGGCGGCCCGGAACCGGCGGATGACGATCGCCAGGCCGAGCAGCATGGCCAGGAACTCGCCGGTGACGGTCGCCCAGGCAACGCCGGCGACACCCCAGCCAAGTTTCAACCCAAGCAGGAAGCAGAGCGCGATGTTGATGCCGTTCAGCACCAATTGCAGCACCAGCCCAAGCCCGCCCTCGCCGCGCCCCAGCACATAGCCGAGGATGGCGTAGTTGATCAGCGAAAAGGGAGCCGCGAGCAGCCTGATCCTGATGTAGACGCCCATTGCCTCGCTGACGCGCGGTTCGGCGCCCATGAACTTTTGCCCGGCGATGGCGACCAGCGGCGCAAGGGCAGCGAGCACTATGCCGGCAATAACCGCGATTAGCACGGCGCGCCAGAACACCGCCTGCTCCTCCAGGGCATCGCCGCGTCCGAAAGCCTGGGCGACGAGCCCGGTGGTGCCCGAGCGCAGGAAATTGAAAGAGGTGAAGACGACGTCGAAGATCAGTGCGCCGGCCGCAAGGCCGCCGAGCAGGGCGGCATCGCCGAACTGGCCGACGACAGCCGTGTCGACCAGGCCGAGCATCGGCGTCGTCAGATAGGCAAGCGTCATCGGCACGGCGATGGCGAGCACGGAGCGGTTGGTGACGACAAATGATCCGGGGTGGATCGGGGATCCCGCGTGGATAGGGGATCCGGCGTCGGCTGGTGTTGCACCTTTGTCCAGGATTGCTGCCTTGCTGATTGCGGCTTGATAGAACCGTCGATGTGCCCCATTTTCCGGCCACCGCGCAATCACCTATCCCTTGACGGCCAACCGAAATCCCGGTCTGGCGTGAGCCAGCCGGATACGATTTCATGCCTCTGCAGATCGTCCATCATCCCGACTACGACGCCGGCTTCGCCGTCAACCATCGCTTTCCGATGAGCAAATATCCGTTGCTGATGGAGGCGCTGCGTACGCGCGGCCTCGCCGGCCCCGACGCGCTCAGCACCGCCGAACCGGCACCAGCGTCATGGCTGGAGCTTGCCCATGCGGCGGACTATGTCGACCAGGTCGTCAACTGCTGCGTGGCCGAGAAGATCGAGCGCGAGATCGGTTTTCCGATCGGACCCCGCGTCTCGCTGCGCGCGCAGCTTGCCACCGGCGGCACCGTGCTGGCGGCGCGGCTGGCCTTGCGCCACGGTATCGCCTGCAACACCGCAGGCGGCAGCCATCATGCGCGGCGCGCGCAGGGCGCGGGCTTCTGCACCTTCAACGATGTCGCCGTCGCCGCATTGGTCCTGCTCGCCGAAGCCGCGGCACAAAACATCCTGGTCGTCGACGTGCACCAGGGCGACGGCACGGCGGATATTCTCGCCGATGATCCGCGCGTGTTCACCTTTTCCATGCATGGCGACCGCAACTATCCCGTGCGCAAGATCGCCTCCGACCTCGATGTCGCGCTGCCCGACGGCACGGGTGACGTCGCTTACATGAAGAGGCTCGCCGCCATCCTGCCGGAGCTCTCCGCCCAAGCCCATTGGGACATCGTGTTCTACAATGCCGGCGTCGACGTCCATGCTGAGGACCGGCTTGGCAGGCTGTCGCTGTCGGATGACGGCCTGCGCGCCCGCGACGACATGGTCATCAGCCACTTTCGCACGCGGGGCGTTCCGGTGTGTGGCGTCATCGGGGGTGGCTATTCAACGGATGTGCCCGCACTCGCGGCGCGCCACGCCATCCTGTTCGAGGTCGCCGCGGGCTACGCCTGATAGTCCTTTTCAAGCACGGTCTTGTCGGAAAACCGGTTCCCACTTTTCGGGATCATGCTCTACTTCCGGTAGTTGGCGATCCTCAACAAGATGAACGCCGGCACGACGATAGCCGCGCCCAGCAAGATATAGCCGAGGAAGCGGTCGATGGCGTGGAAGCCGAGATTCCACAGGTCCATGAAGAACTTCCGGATGCCGTAGAGCACATCCATCGGCGACCAGCCAAAGGCATTCATGACCAGGCCGACGAGGAAAGACACCACCAGCAGTTTCAGGATCACCTTGAGCGGCGAGTCGCCAAGGAAGCGCGTCAATGCGGACAAGGCCCGTCTCCAGATTGAGGTACCCAGACTCGAGGGCTTCGGCCCAGACATACGCACTTGGCTTGCCCGCTTCAAGCCGGCAGTTTTGCGGGATGCCAAAGGCCTCCACCGAGCGATTGCATGGCAAGATTGTGCTGCTGAACTGGCCAAACCCGCGCCAGACTGTTAAATTTGCGTAAACAGAACCGCTTTAATATCTTGAAAATAAAGCGAAAAATCGTCATTTTTCGACTTCCCGCAATGTGCGCGCAATTTTCGCCTGCGAGACGGTCGGCGTCTTTCAGGTGATTGGCCGCGCGGGCGCTCTGACCCCCCTACCACAGCTGGCGAAAGCCAGTCCCAGGACCGCGCAACCATCCCTGAAAGACGCCAAATCGGAGCCCGACCGCCCCAACGGTCGAGTTCTTCGGGAATTAACCTGCGCATCGATTGCCGGATGCGCGCGTGTGTGGAGTAATGCAGTGTTCTCTCAAGCAAAGATCATCCTGACGGCAAGTGCCCTTGCCGTATGCCTCCTAGGGCCGGCGATGGCCGCCGACCTTTCGCCCACCTACAATGATCCCCCCGCGTTCCAGTGGAGCGGCGCCTATGTCGGCGTGCATGGCGGCACGGCGTTCACCGGGATGCCGAACCCGTTTGCCGGCAGGAATGGTCTCAGCGGCGGCGTTCAGGCCGGCTACAACCAGCAGATGGGTCCAGCGGTTCTCGGTGCCGAGATCGAGGGCTCCTATCTGGGTGGCGCCGAGCACGACGTCCGGGGCGGCAAGATCAAGGAAAAGTGGCGCGGAGCCGCCAAGGCCAAGGCCGGCTTGAGCTTCGACCAGACGCTGCTGTTTGGAACCGGCGGCGTCGCCATGACCAAATTCGACAAGGGCGACAAGGTAAGCAGCACCGACGGATGGAAACTCGGCTATCTGGTCGGCGGCGGCATCGAGCAGGGTTTTGCCGGCGGCCTCTCGGCCAAGGTCGAATATGACTATGTGCGCACCCCAGGCGTCGAAACGACGTCCGCCCTGGGCAAATCCAAGGCGACGATCGGCAGCCATGAACTGAAGGCCGGCATCAACTACCGGTTCTAGGGCAGGCCATGGGTTCCGTTGAACCCGTCTGTATTTTGCTCGAACGACCTTGCGCGGCGCCCGGATGCAACGGGGCCGCGCAATTGCTTTGCCTCCATCCGCACCGGCGTCGACGCGTGTCGGCAGACCGCATTTGTGTGCCAGGTCCTGCGTAATGTCGATGCAATCTTCACACCCTAAAGCGCGTCGCATCGAAGCGGATCATGCGGCCCGCTTCAGGTTTTTGTTTTTGTGCATGTCGTTGTCCCCAAAACCGGGGCCACTTTTGGGCGACATGCATTCGGTGCCGCGGATAACCTTGATGACGGGAATCGGATATGTCCAAAAGCAGCGCAAACCATCTGGTGTGTATCTCCAAGGCGTTCTTCGTCGCAATCGTGCTGGTGCTGACGGGATGCGCCTCCGACATCATGAAGAACTACATCGGGCAACCGGTCGAATCGGTCATTCTGGACTACGGGCCGCCGACCGCCGTCGTTGATCTCGGCCGGGGCGAGCGGGCCTATCAGTGGCGGACAATATCCACCAACGCGGTTTCCGGGACCTCCAGCGGCGAGGTTCGCCACACAAAACACGGAACCGTCTACGAAGAAACCGAAACGCCTGGCTATATCGAGCGCCAGGAATGCTTCTATACGTTCTATGCCCGCGCCTCGGGCGGCCGATGGTTCATCACCAATTTTCGTCAACCGAAGCTGGAATGCGAATGAATTGCCACGGCGTGCCGGCTGCCTGTGACGGAGAGTGCGCATGCGTATCCTGCTGATCGAGGACGAGCCGGAAATGGCCTCGGTGCTGAAGACCGCACTCGAGCGCCAGGACATCATCGTCGACCATGCCGCGACACTGGCGGATGCCGAAGCCGTGGCGCGGCTCGGCCACCATGACGCGGTGGTGCTGGACCGCCGGCTACCGGACGGCGATGGCCTCAGCCTGATCCCGCGCCTGCGGGCCTTGCATCTGGACGTGCCGGTGATCGCGTTGACGGCGCTCAGCGGGCTCGACGATCGCGTGGCGGGGCTCGATGCCGGCGCCGACGACTACATGGTCAAGCCGTTCGCCACGGTGGAACTGGTTGCCAGGCTCAATGCCTTGCACCGGCGTTCGTTCACCACGCGCGCCCACCAGACGGTGGTCGGCCGCCTCACCTATGATTTTCGCCATCGCGAGGCGCTTGTCGAGGACCAGACGCTGGAGCTGCCGCGGCGCGAACGGCTGGTGCTCGAAACGCTCATCCGCAGGCCGGGCCGGACGATTATGCGCGGGACGCTGGAAGAAGCCGTCTATGCTCTCGACGACGAGATCGGCTCCAATGCATTGGATGCGCACATTTCGCGGCTGCGTCGCAAGCTTGACGACGTCGCTGCCGGTATCGAGATCAGGGCGATCCGCAACCTCGGTTATCTCTTGCGGGCCGCCTCGTGAAGAAGCCGCGCACGCGATCGCTGCAATGGGTGCTGGTGCGGCGGATGATCCTGCTGCAGGCGGCGACACTCCTTGTCTTCATCGTGCTGTGCGCGGCCGCGCTATGGATCGCCAATCCGCGGCTTCTTGTCGACAACGAAGCTGCCGTCGCCGCCCTCAAGGATGCCGTCGATCGTGACGGCAACGGCATATTGATCGTCCATGAGACCGACGGGCTGCGTTCGTTTCGTGAGGGTTTCCCCAATGTCTGGTACATCATTCGCGACAACAGCGGCCAGAGCATCCGCTTCGGCAGCATACCCGACGTCTACACCAGGAATTTTGGCGATCTGCTGGGCCAGGCCGATCACGCCACCATCGGATTTTCCGAAGATGATTTGAGGCCGGAGGCCTATCTCGAAAGGGTTTCGACCAAGGCCGGCACGGTTCAGATCATCGCCGCGACAAGGTCATCGCGGGAAGAGACCGAGGGCCTCGAGGTCACCATTTCGGCCAGCATCGACGTCGCCAAGAACCCGGATGGCAGCAGGAACTGGGAGAAGGCGCTTCCCGCTCTCGTGGCCATCATCGTCATCCTGCTGTTGCCGATTGTCCTCGTCATGGGAGCCACGACCCTGGTGACGACGCCAGCCGTCGTGCGCCGGTCGTTTGCCGGACTTGTCGACACCGTCCAGCAGGCCGCGCGCATCGACATCGGCACCCGTGCGATGCAACTGCCGGTCAAGAATGTGCCGCAGGAGATCGCGCCGCTCGTGCATGCTTTCAACCAGACGCTGGCGCGCCTCGCCCAGGGCTATGACCGGCACAATCGCTTCCTCACCGACGCCGCGCACGAACTGCGCACGCCGATCGCCATCCTGCGCACGCGCGCCGAATTGCTGAAGCAGGAACCGCAAAGCGCGCGCCTGCTGCATGACATCGAGCGCCTGTCGCATCTTGCGCAACAGCTGCTCGACCACCAGTTGCTCGACCGCCCGGCGGACCAGCGCCAAATCATCGACCTCTGCGATCTTGTCAGCCGGGTCGCGGCCGACTTTGCCCCGCTCGCCATCGAAGCAGGCTACGATCTTGCCTTCGAGCCGACAGCCAACAAGGTCCATGTCGAGATCAACGTGCCGCAGATCGAGCGGGCGCTGGCAAATCTCGTGCGCAATGCCATCGATCATGGCGGCGGTTCCGGCACGATCACCATAGCGATCTATGAAACCGGCGGCGTCGAAATCCGCGACGAAGGCCCAGGCATTCCGGCCGATGAGCACGAGAATGTTTTCGAGCCCTTCTACCGCCTGCAGCCGCAATCGCGCGGCGCCGGTCTGGGATTGAACCTTGCCCGGCAGATCGCACTGCTGCACGACGGCTCCATCCGGATATTGGCGGGCTCCTGGCAAGGCGCCCGCATTCGCATGGAGTTGCCGGTTCGGTCGGTGGCCGCGTGCGGCAGAAATGATGGCCGGCCGACGGTTGCGGCCGATCCCATTGGCTTATCTGTTTTCTAACCAATTGCCGCTATTCCCAATCGAATAGCGGGAGCAAGGCTTTGGTGGAGACGGAGAGAAACACCGCGCGACGCGGCGTCATGCTGTCGGTGGTCATACCATGCTACAACGAGCTGGATGGCGTGGCCGAACTGCACCGGCGGGTAACGGCCGCATGCCTTGAACAAGGCCCTTCCTACGAGATCGTCCTTGTCATCGATGGCGCGACCGACGGTACGCGCGAGGCCATTCTCCAGCTGGCTGAAAAGGACGACCATGTCGTCGCCATCGACCTTGCCCGCAATTACGGCCACCAGATCGCGTTGAGCGCCGGGCTCGAATTCTGTCGCGGCCAGCGCATTCTCATTCTCGATGCCGACTTGCAGGATCCGCCTGAACTGCTCGGCGCGATGATGACGAAGATGAACGAAGGCTTCGATGTGGTCTACGGCCAGAGGCTGACGCGCGATGGCGAAAGCTGGTTCAAGCTCGCCTCCGCGTCCATGTTCTATCGCTTGCTGCGCCGGATGGTCGACGTCGACATAGCCCCGAATACCGGTGATTTCCGGCTGATGAACCGTCGCGCGCTCGACCATCTGAACGCGATGCCAGAACGTTACAGGTTCATTCGCGGCATGGTGAGCTGGATCGGGCTGAGACAGGTGGCTTTTCCCTATGAGCGGCACCGCCGCTTTGCCGGCACCACCCACTATCCGCTGAAGAAAATGCTTCTTCTGGCGGTCGACGCGATGACCAGCTTCTCCATCGTACCCTTGCGGTTCGCCTCGCTGCTCGGAATGATGTTCGGGCTTCTGGGGCTGGTCGTGCTCGGCTACACCCTGTTCGAATGGTCGGTCGGAAACGTCTTGCCCGGCTGGACCAGCCTTGCCGCGATCATGCTGATCCTGGGCAGCGTCCAGCTCATGGTGCTTGGCATCTTCGGCGAGTATCTCGGGCGCATGTACATGGAGACGAAGCGGCGGCCGCTTTATTTCGTCAACGAGATCGTTTCGCGCAGCCAGGCAGCCGAGGACAAGGAGCTGCCCGTCCATCGCCTGCAAGAGATGGCAAAGAAGGCCGCACGTGCTTGAGACGGCGTTCTACCGATAGGCGCTGGCACACCAGGAACAGCATGCTGTCAAGTCTGCCATCCGATTTATTGAGAATGTTGCGGTTTGGCGCCGTGGGGGTGCTCAATACCGCGCTAGCATATGCAACAATACTGGCTGGGCTTGCGCTGGGCCTTGGTGACATCGTTTCCAATGCAACAGGCTATGCTGCCGGCCTCATCCTTGGTTTCTTCCTCAATCGCCAATGGACCTTCAACAGAGAGGGGGGCTTTCGACCCGGCACCGCCCAACGATATGTGATAATTTTTGTTGTCGCCTATGGCGCCAATCTGGCCATCGTGGTTGCCGCCGTTTCGGCAGGCATCCTCGAAAACCCATTCGTCCACTTGGCCGGAAACTGCCTTTACTCGATCATTTTCTACTTTGGTTCGGCCCGCTTTGTGTTCGTGGGAAATACGGATGGTAGCGCAGCGGCCATTCGGGCGACGTCAATGGACCACATTCCTTGATTGAGGTGCAATGCAATGGCTTTGGGGCATGATGTGAGCGAGATTCAATCGACTGTGCACGCCTTGCCGTCATTCGAGGATTCGCAGCGCATCCGGCTGATCTTCTGCCTGCTTGCGGCCTTGGCGATGGCGGGAGCACTGGCTGCCCAGGCCGGTTCCACCCTGCAGGATCCCGACAGCTGGTGGCAAGTCAAGGTCGGGCTGGATTTCCTGGCAAACCGGACATTTCCGGCAGTCGACCCTTATTCCTACACTTTTGCCGGCCAGCCGTGGATTGCCAAGGAATGGCTGGGGCAGGTCCTGCTGGCTCTTGGCTACCAGGCAGGAGGCTGGAACGGGGTGGTCACGCTGATCATCGCCTCGATCTCCCTGACGGTGCTCCTGATGGGGTGGTTTCTCAGCACATGGCTGAAGCCGATGCTGGCGATTACGCTGGCCTTCGCCGCAGTGTTCCTGATCAATCCGATTTTCACCTCGCGTCCGCATGTCTTCACGTTCCCGATCATCGTCATCTGGACGGAGATGCTCTTTCGTGCGGCACGGGAAGAGCGGGCGCCGCCATGGTGGCTGCTTGTGCTGGTTGTGTTGTGGGCGAACCTGCACGCCACCTTCACCTTGAGCTTCGTCATCGCGGCTTTCGCCGGTCTCGATCTGCTGGAGCGCACAGGCCTGTCGAAACCTGCCCTCGTGGCGAAATGGATCGCATTCGGGCTGCTTTGCCCGCTGGTCAGCCTGATCCACCCCTATGGCGTCCAGGCCATACTGGCGACCCTGACCGTGGCCTATGGCAATGAGGCCGTGCCGCTGATCATGGAATGGAAACCGTTCAGTCAGCCGGATGGCCCCGTCCAGGAAGCTGCGATTCTGCTGGCGCTTTTCGGGCTTCTGGTGTCACGGCTGCGAATTGGCTGGGCCAAGGCGTTGTTCGTCGTCTTCACCTTGCATGTCTATCTCGCCCATGTGCGTTTCATGTATCTGTTCTTCCTGCTGGTTCCCCTGATGATCGCGGTCGAGGTCGCACAGCAATATCCCTCGCTTTCGGCCACCACATGGCTGGCGGAAAAGCGCGACGGACTGGAAAATTTCCTCGCCAGGCGGTTCTATGCGATCTGCGGCGCGGCAGCCGTCTTGCTGATCGGCGCGGTCGCCGTGGTTGGCGGTGCCTATCAGGTCGCGCCAAGCCCGAAGACGTCGGCCAGCGGGGCGCTGGCATTCGCCGAAAGCCATCATCTGTCCGGCAACGTGCTGAATTCCTACAATTTCGGCGGCACGCTGATTTTCCACGGGTTCAAGACCTATATCGACGGACGGACGGACCAACTGTTCCTGGGCGGTTTTACAAAGAACGACAACGAGACAGGACAAAGCGGCGGCAGGCCGCTCCTCGAAGCCCGCCTGAAGAAATACGCAATAGGCTGGGCGCTGCTGTCGGCCGACGACAGCCGCATTCCCTTCTTCGACCAGTTGGGCTGGAAGCGGGCCTATTCGGACGACCATGCAGTGATCTATCTGCCTGGCGCCTGATCCTGGTGCGTTGCTGGCGAATTTCGCGACGGCCAATATATGCCTTGACACGCATATTGCAGCGCAGCAAAATTACTGCCTGAGGGTAAGCCTGTGAGATCGACGAGCCGGGAATTTCAGCACGACCGAAGGCATCGCCGCATGAGCGTGTCGGGTGCGGCCGCACGGATCCTGGTGGTCGCGCGCGAGCCGGCCGGATGAACTACCGGCGCGACATCGACGGCCTGCGGGCCGTTGCGGTGCTGCCCGTCGTGCTCTTCCATTTCGGCGTGTCCGCCATTCCTGGCGGCTTCACCGGTGTCGACATCTTCTTCGTCATATCGGGCTATCTGATCAGCGGCAGCCTGCTCGATGATCTTGAGCGGGGCCAGTTCTCGATCGGCCGCTTCTACTGGCGCCGCGCACGGCGCATCCTGCCGGCGCTGACCTTCGTCATCCTGCTCGCGAGCATTGCCGCCTGGTTCATCCTTCTGCCATCGGACCTCCACGAATTCAGCCTTAGTGTGATCGCCGCCTCGACCTTCTGGTCGAACGTCTATTTCTGGAAAACGACGAACTATTTCTCCATCAACGCCGAACTGCGGCCGCTCCTGCACACATGGTCGCTTTCGGTGGAAGAGCAGTATTATATCTTCGCGCCGATCCTCCTTTATCTGATCTACCGATACGTCTCGAAGCGCTGGCTGACGGTACTTCTGCCGATGGCCGTCGGCAGCTTTGCCCTGGCAGTCATAGCAACCTCGCTGGCACCGACGGCAGGCTTCTATCTCTTGCCGACGCGCATATGGGAGCTGGCGCTGGGCGCCATGCTGATGTTGCGGAAGCCTCCGGTCCTAGCCAGTCGGCTGGCGGCGGACCTGATCGGCCTCGCCGGCTTTGCCCTGATTGCATTTGGCTTTGTGATGATTTCGGACAGCGATCCGTTTCCCGGCTACAATGCCCTATTCCCCTGCATCGGAACAGCTCTGCTGATCTATGCTGGCCAGGATAGCGCCGACAGGCCGGCATCTGTCGCCACTCGCGTGCTTCGGTTGGCGCCGCTGGTCTGGGTCGGCCTCATTTCCTATTCGCTTTACCTCGTCCACTGGCCGATCAACTCGTTCGTCCATTATCTCTCCCTGAAGACTGTCGGTGTGCCAACGATTATCGCGATGACGGTGGCCAGTTTCGCCTTGGCGGCATTCTCCTGGAAATATGTCGAGCAACCCTTCCGCCACAAACGTGCCTATACCGCCCCGCTGCCTATCTTCGCCTTTTCGGCGACGGCAATCGTGCTGCTGTGCGCCGGTGGTTTGGCCGGTGCACTGGGCAACGGTTTCCCGCAACGGTTTCCGGATTTCTCGACCGAACGTATCCGGGTCGGCGACTGGCGCAACGGCATCTGTTTCAACGAAAACGGGACCCGCATCGAAGACTGGAACCTCGCCGACTGCACCCGTACAACGGGCTTTGCCACCAATGTGCTGCTGTGGGGCGATTCTTTCGCTGCCCATTATGTTCCGGGACTTGAGCCCAACGCCCAGAAAATCCAGGCCAATGTCATCCAATACACCTATGCCGGCTGTCCGCCCGACCTGACCTATTTTTCCTATGCTCGGCCCGCCTGCACCCGCTTCAACGAACGGGCCTTGTCGATCATTCGCGACGCCAACATCCAGGCGGTGATCTTGAGCGGCCGATGGACCGACTACCAGGCCAGGGGCTTCGACGGCCTGCAGAAGACGATCGATCGGCTTCGCGAGATGGGGGTCAAGGTCTATACCGTCGGCCAGTCTCCGGAATTCATCGCCGACGTCCAGAAGATCGCTTTCTTGGTGAAACGGGAGCATGCCGGAACCACATCCTGGCCGATGGCTATGGATCCGGACATCAACGCACGGGTTCTGCCGTTCACCAAAGGGGCCGATTTCATAGATCCGCTGACATATCTGTGCGACTCGGCCGGTTGTTCATACGCCGACGCCGAGACCAATGAATTTCTCTACTTCGACTATGGCCACTTCTCTTCCGCCGGCGCGACGCTGGCCATCTCGAAATACTGGCCAAGCTTCGCCACCAGCAATAAGGTCGCGGAGGCAAAACGGCAATTCACGGCCGCGGGCGCACCGTGATCCGCAGCACGACCGTCGTGAGAACAGACCGCTTTGCGATTGCCCGAAGCCGGGCCCTCATGGTAACGAGGGCGCACGCGGGTATGATGTAATGGTAGCTTGTCAGCTTCCCAAGCTGAACGCGAGGGTTCGATTCCCTCTACCCGCTCCAGTCTAAGGCGTCAGAACCATTTCAGCGCCTGCCTGTTCGTCGAACACAACCGAGCAGCCTCGCGCAAGCGCCACCGTTGCGAGGGCGTTTGCTGCCACGTCATCCGATGAAACGAAATCGCCGGTCAACACCCGCAATTCTTCCACGCCTTCAGCCATGGAAACGAAATTCCCGACCGATCGATCGTGCTTGCAGGCCTCGATCACGTAAAGCAGATCGATGATTTCGAAGCTGCGCATGTTCAGCCTCCAGAAGAAATCGTCCCTTGCAAGATCATGAACGCATTGGCGGGAAACAATGTTCCCAGTTCGCTTTCGCTAGAGCAATTCCAGGAACGGTTTTCCGTCCGGAATTGCGTCAAAACGAGGAGTTAGAGCGGGTCGCCGTTTCCGTGAAACGGTGAACTGCTCTAGCCTCGGCCTGGCGGTGCTTTCGCCGGACAACCTTACCCGAGCGAGCCATCATCCCACTTCTCTCAGAATGAAGTCGTGCAGCATCTTGGCGGCCGGCGACAGCGCGCGATTCTTCACCGTGATCAGGCTGTAGGGCCTGACCTCGATGTCGAATTCGGTCTGGACGACGTCGATGGCGCCGGCCAGCCCGTCAGGGTTCTGGATGAATTTCGCCACCTGGACAGAGACCGGTGCGATGGCATCGGATTGCGCGACCATGACCAGGGTCAGGAGCAGCGAACTGGTGTTCAGGATACGATCCGGCAAAGCGATGTTGCGGTTGAGGAAGTTGCTCTCCATGGCCTGGCGCAAGGGCGAGCCGCCAGACTGGAAGACCCAGTCATAGGCGGCGGTCTCTTCCAGCCGCACCGCCTCGCCCTTGGTGAGCGGATGGCCCCGGCGCACGATCAGGCAGGCCTTCTCGACGCCGATGACGCGCGACTCGAACAGCCGCGGATTGAGATCGTCCGGTATGCGCGCGATGATGAAATCATGACGCGTGGCGATCAGCTCGCGTGCCAGCACATTGGAGGTCTCGACCTGCATGGTGATCTCGATGCGCGGATAGATGCGGCGGATCTCACGAATTGCCGGCACCGCCAGCTCGATAGCCGGCGCGGTCACAGCACCCAGGAAAACCGAACCACCCTTGCCCGCCTTGAGCTCGGAAATCTCGCGGTCGACCTCGCGCATCTCCAGCAGGATCGAGCGCGCCCGCCTGGCCAAAGCCTTGCCGTATGGCGTCAAGGTGATACCGCGCGGCAGCCTCTCGCACAGCTTGACCTCCAGCACCGCCTCCATCTCCGCGATCATGCGCGAGGCCGCCGGCTGCGAAATGTTCAGAACCTGGGCTGCCGCGCTGACTCGGCTGTGGTCGTCGAGCGCGACGATCATGCGCATGTGACGCAGACTGAGACCGCTGCGCAGCAGGGTTTCGCCATCGCCCGGTGCTTCTCTGTAACCATTTGAAGCTGTTGTCAGATTCCTGGGCGGCGCCATCGCTTTTCCCTGCCTTCTGCTCGTGTAAGGCCGACCTTGGAGTCAGCCCGTCACGTCCCAATACATATACCAACCATGATATAGCAACCATCAAAGATCGCATTTGACAGTTATGGCAAAGACCCACACCCTCCGCGCGTTCCAAGACGTGACGGTCGCTGACGAGAAAAATCGTATCGATTGAACCAGCGTCTCGGGGCCATGGGAGGATACCGGAGATCGATATGACGGCAGCAGTGCCTTGGCGCTTCTGCACGATTGCGCGGCCCGCGACCCCCGGGGTGCCGCGTCCATCAAACAGGGAGAGTTAAAGTGAAAATCATCAAGACACTGGCCGCCGTCGCGGCCCTTGGCATCGCTGCCATGACTTACTCGGCGCACGCAGCCGACAAGGGTCTTGTCGGCGTGCTGATGCCGACCAAGACCTCGCAGCGCTGGATCAATGACGGCGATGCCGTCAAGTCCCAGCTCGAGGCTCTCGGCTACACCGTCGACCTGCAATACGCGCAGGACGACATCCCCAACCAGCTCAGCCAGCTGGAAAACGAAATCACCAAAGGCCCGAAGGCGCTGATCATCGCTTCGATCGACGGCACCACCCTGTCGGATGCTCTGCAGAAGGCCGCTGACGCGGGCGTCGTCGTCGTCGCCTATGACCGCCTGATCAAGAAGACCGCCAATGTCGACTACTACACCACCTTCGACAATTTCGGCGTCGGCGTGATCCAGGCGAATTCACTGGTCAAGGGCCTCAAGGAGCGCTTCCCGAACACCAAGCCGTGGAACGTCGAACTGTTCGGCGGCTCGCCCGACGACAACAACGCCTTCTTCTTCTACAATGGCGCCATCTCCGTCCTGCAGCCGCTGATCGACGACGGCTCGATCAAGATCAAGTCTGGCCAGACCGGCATGGACAAGGTCGGCACGCTGCGTTGGCTCGCCGCCACCGCCCAGGCGCGCATGGACAATCTGCTGTCGGCCAACTATTCGGACGGCAGCCGCGTCGATGGCGTTCTGTCGCCCTATGACGGCCTGTCGCGCGGCATCACCGCCTCGCTGCGCGCCGTCGGTTACGGCACCGAGGCTCAGCCGTGGCCTGTTGTGACCGGCCAGGACGCCGAAACCGCTTCGGTCAAGCTGATCATCTCGGGCGAGCAGTACTCGACCGTGTTCAAGGACACCCGCGAACTGGCCAAGGCCACCGTCGAACTCGTCGACAAGGTGCTCTCGGGCGGCAAGCCGGACGGCCTCGATGAAAAGACCTACAACAACGACGTCAAGGTCGTTCCTTCGATCCTGCTGACGCCGCATGAGGTCGACAAGTCGAACTACCAGGCGCTGGTCGTCGACTCCGGCTACATCAAGGCCGACGAACTGAAGTAATCCCGGTTACAAAGTCAGGGGGTCCTGCGCAACGCAGGGCCCCTTTTCGTTCACCAGCGAGCCCGGTATTGTCACCGACCTCGCCGGCAATGTTTGCCGAGCTCTCAAGGAGCGGTAGTCCCCATGGCCTCGACGATTTTGGAGATGCGCGACATCACCAAGACGTTTCCCGGCGTGAAGGCGCTGTCGAACGTCAATCTCAGCGTCGAGGAAGGCGAGATCCATGCCGTGGTCGGCGAAAACGGCGCCGGCAAGTCGACGCTGATGAAGGTGCTGTCGGGCGTCTATCCC
The DNA here is from genome assembly GCF_040321855.1 of Mesorhizobium sp. M0227. Lineage (NCBI taxonomy): Bacteria > Pseudomonadati > Pseudomonadota > Alphaproteobacteria > Hyphomicrobiales > Phyllobacteriaceae > Mesorhizobium > Mesorhizobium sp. M0227. Next base: position 21,164 of record NZ_JAMYSJ010000040.1, read on the forward strand.
TCCGGCACCTATGACGGCCAGATCATCTTCCAAGGCCAGGAATGCCAGTTCAAAGGCATCCATGACAGCGAACACAAGGGCATCGTCATCATCCACCAGGAGCTTGCGCTGGTGCCGATGCTGTCGATCGCGGAAAACATCTTCCTCGGCAACGAACACGCCAAATTCGGCGTCATCGACTGGGATGCCAACGAGGCGCGCACCAGCGCGCTGTTGAAGAAGGTGGGCCTCAAGGAGGACCCCAAGACGCTGATCACCAATATCGGCGTCGGCAAGCAGCAGCTGGTCGAAATCGCCAAGGCGCTGAGCAAGGAAGTCAAGCTGCTGATCCTGGACGAGCCGACGGCTTCGCTGAGCGAGAAGGACAGCCAGGCGCTGCTCGACCTTCTGCTCGAGTTCAAGCGGCAAGGCATGACCTCGATCCTGATCTCGCACAAGCTCAACGAGGTGAACCGGGTCGCCGACAAGGTGACGGTGATCCGTGACGGGCGCACCATCGAGACGCTGGCCAAGAAAGACATCTCGGAAGACCGCATCATCACTTCGATGGTCGGCCGCTCACTCGACGACCGCTATCCGCCGCGCGAGCCTGATATCGGCGAGGTCGTGTTCGAAGTGAAGAACTGGTCGGTCTATCACCCGATCCATGCCGAGCGGCAGGTGATCAAGGGTATCGACATCAACGTGCGCAAGGGCGAAGTGGTGGGTATTGCCGGGCTGATGGGCGCTGGCCGCACCGAATTCGCCATGAGCCTGTTCGGCCGCTCCTACGGCCGCCGCATCTCCGGCGAGGTGCTGCTCAAGGGCAAGCCGGTCGACGTATCCTCGGTGAGCAAGGCGGTCCAACACGGCATCGCCTACGTCACAGAGGACCGCAAGACCTACGGTCTCAACCTCATCGACCATATCAAGCACAACATCACGCTGGCCAATCTTGGCGGCGTCTCGCGCCACAGCGTGATCGACGACATGCGCGAGCTCGCCGTTGCCAACGACTATCGCAAGAAGACCAATATCCGCGCGTCCAGCGTCTATCAGATGACCGGCAATCTCTCCGGCGGCAACCAGCAGAAGGTGGTGCTGTCGAAATGGCTGTTCGCCGACCCGGACGTGCTGATCCTCGACGAGCCGACGCGCGGCATCGATGTCGGCGCCAAGTACGAAATCTACACGATCATCGCCCGCCTCGCGGCTGAGGGTAAGGCGATCGTCGTCATCTCGTCGGAAATGCCAGAATTGCTCGGCATCACCGACCGCATCTACGTCATGAACGAAGGGCGCATCGTGGGCGAAATGCCCGCCGCGGAAGCAAGCCAGGAAAAAATAATGCGCGCCATCGTTCGGGGAGAAGGAAAAGCAGCATGAGCACCGAAAGCGCCCCCGCCCCGCAGAGCAAAGTCGCCGAAGACGTGCAGCAGGGTCCACGCATCGCCGTCTCGGCGCTGGCGACGAACCTGCGCGAGTACGGCCTGATCCTGGCGCTGATCGCCATCATGGTGTTCTTCCAGTTCACCACGAACGGAACGCTGTTCAAGCCGGTGAACCTGAGCAATCTGGTGCAGCAGAACTCGTTCATCATCGTGATGGCGCTGGGCATGCTGCTGGTGATCGTCTCCGGCCATATCGACCTCAGCGTCGGATCGGTCGCCGGTTTCATCGGCGCGCTGGCGGCGATGATGATGGTCATCTGGCCGCTCGGCCCGTTCAGCAATCCGCTGGTGGTGTCGATCATCTGCCTGATCGTGGGCGGCGCGATCGGCGCCGCGCAAGGCTACTGGATCGCCTATCACCGAATACCGAGCTTCATCGTAACGCTGGCCGGCATGCTGATCTTCCGCGGCATCTGCCAGGCCCTGCTGGGCGGCGGATCCTCGGTGGGGCCGCTACCCGATGGCTTCAAGGCGCTCAGCTCCGGCTTCATTCCGGATGTCATCGGGCCACTGACGCTTATCCCGCCGACGGTGAACGCGGCCGGCAAGACCATCATGGGCAGCGGCCTGACGCTGCACATGACGACGATCGTGCTGGGCCTGATCGCCGTGCTGGCCTATGCCTATTTCGGGGTGAGGACGCGCCGCAAGCGCGAACGCCATGGCTATGAGGCCGAGCCCTTTGCCCTGTTCGTCGTCAAGACGCTGGTCGGCAGCGCGCTGGCCCTGTTCCTGGTCTACCAGTTCGCCAGCTACAGGGGCCTGCCGGTGGTGCTGCTCGTCATGGGCGTGCTGATCTCGCTGTTCGTCTTCGTCACCAAGCGCATGACCATCGGCCGCCGTATCTACGCCATGGGCGGCAATTCCAAGGCCGCGCAGCTGTCGGGCATCAACACCGAGCGGCTGACGCTGATGGTGTTCATCAATATGGGCGTGCTGTCGGCGCTCGGCGGCCTGATCATCGCGGCGCGACTGGGACAGGCGGTGCCGGCCGCGGGCCTCGGCAGCGAGCTCGACGTCATCGCCGCCGTCTTCATCGGCGGCGCCTCGGCCATGGGCGGCGTCGGTCAGGTCATCGGTGCGGTCGTTGGCGGCTTCATCATGGGCGTGATGAACAACGGCATGTCGATCATGGGCGTCAATGTCGACTGGCAGCAGGTGGTCAAAGGCCTGGTGCTGCTCGGTGCCGTGATCTTCGACGTCTACAACAAGAACAAGGCCTGAACGGGCTTAAGAGCAATTCCAAGGAAAAGTGTGAAACGGTTTTCCGCCCGGAATTGCACCACAATGAGTTAGAGCGGTTCGCCGTTTCCGTGAGACGGTGAACTGCTCTAGTCGAGGCAAGCAGGAGGCATACGATCGCGGCGCTGCCGGCAACCCGGTAACAGAAGTCCCTGAGGGACCAGGCCCGCGAGCGCAATCCGAACTGAGAATTTAAACCGTGGCATGGACGAGGTCCGGCCGCGCCGAGCAAGGTCTGCCGTTTTGGCAGCCCTGCCAAGGCAAATGAGAGAGGATTCATCATGCTGATCTCCCAGATCCTTGACGACGCCGAGACCATCCGCGTCGTTGCCCGCAATAGCGGCAAGACCCGGATCATCAATGGCGCCCGCAGCGTCTATTCGCTGGCGATGGAGGCCGCCCGCACCGGCGTCGGCCTCGTCGCGCTGATCGAACGCAAAGGACTTGGCGAGACGGTCGATCTCGAGGCCGCTTACAAGAAGGGGCGGCTGCTGTCGCCGATCAACCACCCCGATCCGGCGCATCTGCACCTGACGGGCACCGGGCTGACGCATCTCGGCTCGGCGGCGACGCGCGATTCCATGCACAAGAAGCTGAGCGCCGACGGCGAGGAGCAGCTCACCGATTCCATGAAGATGTTCCGCATGGGGCTGGAGGGCGGCAAGCCCGCGAACGGCCAGATCGGCGTGCAGCCGGAATGGTTTTACAAAGGCAACGGCACGATGGCGGTGGCGCCAGGTGCCGCACTCCTGTCACCGGCCTTTGCCAAGGACGCCGGCGAAGAGCCCGAGGTGGCCGGCATCTATGTCATCGGCGACGACGGCGCACCTTTCCGCGTCGGCTTCACGCTGTCGAACGAGTTTTCCGACCACGTCACCGAGCGCGTGAACTATCTGTTCCTCGCCCATTCCAAGCTGCGCAACGCCTCGTTCGGTCCGGAAATCCTGATCGGCGACCTGCCGCCCGATATCCGCGGCACCTCGCGCATCGTGCGCGACAGCGAGGTGCTGTGGGAAAAGCCGTTCCTGTCCGGTGAAGCGAACATGTCGCACACCATCGCCAATCTCGAACATCACCATTTCAAATACGCGGCCTTCCGCCAGCCGGGCGACGTGCATGTGCATATGTTCGGTACGGCGACGCTGTCCTTCGCCGACGGCATCAAGACCGAGGCCGGCGATGTGTTCGAGATCGAGGCTGGGGACTTCGGCCTGCCGCTGCGCAACCCGCTGGAGATCGAGCTGCCCGTGAAGGTGGCTGTGAAGGCGCTTTGAGGTAGCACCCTCCCTTCTCCCCTTGTGGGAGAAGGAAGAGACGCTCTTCGACGTTTCAATAAATATCGAAGTCGAAATACTTGGCCTGAATCTTCTTGTAGGTGCCGTCGGCGACGATCGCGTCGATGGCCGCGTTGAGCTTGTCGCGCAGGGCCGTGTCTTCCAGGCGCACGGCAATGCCGGCTTGCGTTTCGGTGCCCTTGACGTCGCCGACCAGCTTGCAGCAGCCGTCGCTTGCCTTCTTCAGCCAGTCCATCAGCACGAACTTGTCCGAGATCACGGCGTCAAGGCGGCCGTTGGTCAAGTCGGTGATCGCCTCTTCCTGGGTCGGATAGAGTTTGGCCTCCGCGCCCGCCTTGCCATATTCATTCTGGGCATAGTCGGCCTGCGTGGTCGAAGCCTGGGCGCCGACCGTCTTGCCGGCAAGGGCCGCCGGTTCGGTCGAGGTCAGGTCGCTGTCCTTCGGCGCCACCAGGGCGAGCGGTGTCGTATAATATTTGTTGGTGAAGGCGACCTGCTTCTTGCGCTCCTCGGTGATGCTCATCGAGGCGATGATGGCGTCGAATTTCTTCGCCTGCAAAGCGGGAATGATGCCGTCCCAGTCCTGCGTGACGATCTCGCATTCGACCTTCATCTGCGCGCACAGCGCATTGGCGATGTCGATGTCGAAGCCTTCGACCTTGCCGTCAGCGGTAATGGTGTTGAACGGCGGATAGGCGCCCTCGGTGCCGATCTTGATTTTCTCCTGCGCCTGCGAAAGCGAGCCGGCCGCCATCACCAGCATGGCAGCGCCTGCTGCCGATATGATCCATTTTGAAATCTGCATTTTCTTGGTTCCCCTTGAACGCCGGCATCTTGACGGGCGGCAAGGCAGCCAAGCATGGCGCGCCGGTACAGGCAAGTATTTTGCCTTGGGGCAATGAGGTCAGCGCGCGGCGCGGAAATGCTTGGACAGCTTCAGGCCCTGCGCCTGGTAGTTGGAGCCGAGATCGGTGCCGTAGAGGGCCTGCGGCCGCTTCAGCATGTGTTCGTAGACCAGCCGGCCGACGATCTGGCCATGGTCGAGAATGAACGGCACTTCATGACTGCGCACTTCCAGCACCGCCCGGCTGCCCGTGCCGCCAGACGCGGAATGGCCAAAGCCCGGATCGAAGAAGCCGGCATAGTGGACGCGGAACTCGCCGACCAGCGGATCGAAGGGCGTCATCTCGGCGGCGTAGAGCGGCGGCACATGCACCGCCTCCTGGCTGACGAGGATGTAGAACTCGTCGGGGTCGAGCACCAGTTCGCCGGCGCCGCTCTTGTGGATCGGCTCCCAGAAGTCGACGACTTCCTGGGCCGCGCGCTTGTCGACATCGACGAGGCCGGTGTGATGCTTGCCGCGATAGCCGACCAGACCGTTTTGGTCGCCGTTGAGGTCAATCGACAGCGCGATGCCGCCGCCGGAAATATTCGGCGGCTCGGTGGCGACCAGCGTCTGCGCGCGATGCAGGTCGTGCAGCTCGGCTTCCGAGAGCAGCGCATTGCCGGTGCGGAAGCGTATCTGCGACAGGCGCGAGCCGGTGCGCACGACGATCGGGAAGGTGCGGGGGCTGACTTCCAGAAAGAGCGGGCCATGATAGCCGGCAGCGATCTTGTCGAACTCGTGGCCGCGATCGGTCATGACCCGGGTAAAGATGTCGAGCCGCCCGGTCGAGCTCTTCGGATTGGCCGAGGCCGAAATGTCCGCCGGCAGCGCCAGGCTTTCAAGCAAGGGCACGATATAGACGCAGCCGGTCTCCAGCACCGCGCCCTCGGCAAGATTGATCTCGTGCAGCTGCAGCCGGTCGAGTTTTTCCGAGACCTTGTGGTTGGGGCCGGGCAGGAAGGAGGCCCGCACCCGCCAGGCCTTGTCGCCGAGCCTGAGATCAAGGCTGGCCGGCTGGATCTGGTCGGCGTCGAGCGCACGCGCCGACTTCAGCGCGCCGGACTGGAACAGCGCCGAAATGTCCTGATCGGGAAGAATGCCTGTCTGCCGCAAGGCTCCACTCCTAGGTCAGACGTTTTTCTTGTCGCAGGTTCTTGTCGCAAAACCGTGGAACACTTTTGCGGAACCTGCTTGGTACAAACCTCTTAATGAAGCCGGCAATTGACGCAAGCGCGGCGCGGGTCTAAAGGGTCGTTATCCCGTGGTGATTTGGCCGGTCGGCTTGCAGCCACGTTAAACAAGTCGCTAAAGGACCGTCGGGCCGCAAGGCCGTATGGACCGGTTGCGACTTTCGCGGCCGGTTTTTTTGTGTCTGGAAGAAAAGCGATGAGCACCAAGAAGCACAACTGGAAGCCTCAGACGGCACTCGTGCACAGCGGAACGCTGCGTTCCGGTTTCGGCGAAACGTCGGAAGCGATTTACCTGACCCAGGGCTATGTCTACGAAACGGCACAGGCCGCCGAAGCCCGTTTCAAGGGCGAGGAGCCAGGCTTCATCTATTCGCGCTACGCCAATCCGACCGTCGACATGTTCGAGAAGCGCATGTGCGCCCTCGAAGGCGCCGAAGATGCCCGCGCCACCGCCTCCGGCATGGCCGCGGTGACGGCCGCCCTTCTGTGCAGCGCCAAGGCCGGCGACCACATCGTGGCGGCGCGTGCGCTGTTCGGATCCTGCCGCTGGGTGGTCGAGACGCTGGCGCCGAGATACGGCATCGAGGCGACGCTGGTCGACGGCACGGATATCGCCAATTGGGAAAAGGCGGTCAAGCCGAACACCAAGCTGTTCTTCCTGGAAAGCCCGACCAATCCGACGCTGGAAGTGGTCGATATCGCCGCTGTCGCTTCGCTTGCCAATTCGATCGGCGCAAGGCTGATCGTCGACAATGTCTTCGCCACGCCCCTGCAGCAGAAGCCCTTGCAGCTCGGCGCCCATATCGTCGTCTATTCGGCGACCAAGCACATAGACGGCCAGGGGCGCTGTCTCGGCGGCGTGATCCTGTCGGACAAGAAGTGGATCGACGAGAACCTGCACGATTATTTCCGCCATACCGGCCCAAGCCTGTCGCCCTTCAACGCCTGGACGCTGCTGAAAGGCCTGGAAACACTGCCGCTGCGCGTGCGCCAGCAGACGGAAAGCGCGGGCAGGATCGCGGATTTCCTGGCCGAACGGCCGGAAATCGCCCGCGTCATCTATCCCGGCCGCGCCGACCACCCGCAGGCCGATATCGTCAAGAAGCAGATGTCGGGCGGCTCGACGCTGATCTGCCTGGACGTCAAGGGCGGCAAGCAGGCGGCCTTCGCCTTGCAGAACGCGCTCGACATCGTCTTGATCTCCAACAATCTCGGCGATGCCAAGAGCCTGATCACCCACCCGGCGACGACGACGCACAAGAATCTGAGCGACGAGGCGCGCGCCGAGCTCGGCATCGGGCCGGGCACGCTCCGGCTGTCGGTCGGGCTGGAAGACACCGACGATCTGCTTGAGGACATCGCGCAGGCGCTGAAGGCCAGGTAGGACCTTCAGGCGCCGGACGGCGTCTCCTCCAGTTCGGCCGTCTTGGTGCCGATGGTCATCGCGTTGCCGCGCCAGTCGACGGCGCCGCCAAGCCAGCCGCGCGCCCACAGCGCTGGCAGGATCAGGTCGCGCATCATGATCGCGGCCACCATGCGTGGCGACAGGTACCAGCCCTTGGACCAGGCCAGCGCGCACTCGGGAAGGTAGAAGGCTACCAGCACTGCAAGGGCGGTTGCCCAGAGGCTGAAGCCCGCACTGGCCGCGGCAATCAGCGCAAGCACCAGCGGCACCACGGCGCCGGTCAGGATTTCGGGTGCGAAGAACAGCGGGAAAGTGACGCGGCGCAGGCGCGCCCAACGGGCCTGACGCGACCAGATCTCGTCAAAAGAGCGCCGGCCAAGCGGCTGCTCGAAGGGGGCGGCGACGAGATTGACGCGCAGGCCGAGACCGTTCACCAGCTTGGTCGCGGCGGCATCCTCCGCGATCTCGGCGGCCAGCGCGCGGATGCCGCCATTGGCGTCGAGCATCGGCTTGTTCCAGAGCATGCTCTTGCCCTGGGCAAAGCCAAGGCCGAGCGCATCGCCGGCGTATTGCCAGCGCGCCTGCAGCGTGTTGAGGAAAGCGCATTCGACCTCGGCCCAGAAGCCGGCCGGCCGCGAGCCAATCGGCGTCGAGCAGACAAGGCCGGTGCCGGGCCGCCAGGCAGCCATCAGATGCTGGACGTAGTCCCTCGGCATCAGCACGTTGGAATCGGCCAGGACGACCCAGTCGTGCCGCGCCGCCTCCCAGCCCTTGACGCAATTGTTGAGTTTCGGATTGGCGCTGATGCGGTCGTCGCCGACAAGCAGCCGGGCCGGCACTTTCGAAAACCGGACGATCGTCCTGTTTATCAATTTGACCACCGGATCGTCGGCATGGGCGACGCAGAAAATCAACTCGTAGCACGGCCAGTCGAGCGAGAAGGCGCGCTCCAGCGTCTCCTGCGTGAACGGCTCGACGCCGCGCGACGGCACGACGATCGACACCGGCCGTGGCTTGCCGGCCGGCGCGGCAATGGCGCGGCGCCGTTTCAGACGCGAAGCGGCGAGCACGATGCTGGCGAGATTTGAGAGAATGAGGGCAGTTGAAAGCGTGGCGGCTATGAGAGTGAGTTCCATCGAGATCCGGTCACTCCAGGAAAACCGGTCCGCCAGAACAATCTGGCTGGCATGACGACCGATTCAACAATTCGACAGAGCGCCCGAGTCGCGCGGCACTGGTCGGCGCACACCATCATTGTCATGTGTCACTTAAATGACATTCTTTGCCGCCACCTGCGGTTCCGTCCGCAATGACAGGACGCGCACCGTTGACCAGCCCGCGTGGAGCGCCGAAAGTTCGACCTAGAGCCTGTTCCATCCCGATTGAACCGGGATGGGGCTCTATCTCTGTTTCTTTGAGCATGATCTTTTCTGAAAACCGGTTCCCACTTTTCAGGATCATGCTCTAGATTGTTTTGGAGCCGCTTATGTATAGCGCCGTCACGCGCAACATCGAAGTGCAGGTCAGGCCGTTCTATCTGGAGGACCGTTCGGATCCCTCGGAGAACCGCTATGTCTGGGGCTATCAGATAACGATCGACAATCAGTCGGACGATTTCGTGCAGCTTCTGTCGCGCTATTGGCACATCACCGACGGCACCGGCCGGGTCGAGGAAGTGCGTGGCCCCGGCGTGGTCGGCGACCAGCCCGAACTCAATCCCGGCGACAGCTACCAGTACACGTCCGGTTGCCCGCTCTCGACACCATCCGGCATCATGGTCGGGCACTACACGATGCGCAACAAGCGGGGCGAGACGTTCGACATCGCCATTCCGGCGTTTTCGCTGGATCTGCCGGGGACGCGGCGGACGGTGAATTGATTTCGCCTCACCGGCCGCGGAGCGGCCGGTGAGGCGTGGTTTTTTTCTCTACTGGGCCGCAAATTCCGCCGGATCGAAATCATATTGCTTCGAGCAGAATTCGCAGGCGACGTGGATGCCGCCGTCCTCTGTACTGTCCTTGATCTCCTGCGCGGAAAAACCCTCGAGGATGCCGCGGATCTTGTCCCTGGAGCACGAGCACTGGTCGGCGACCGGAACGCCGCCGAAGACGCGCACGCCATGCTCGTGGAACAGCCTGTAGAGCAGCCGCTCGGCGCCGATCGTCGGGTCGATCAGTTCGGTCGGCTCGATCGTACCGAGCAGCGCCAGCAACTCCTGCCAGGAATTGTCGACCGGGTCGTGGACCTCCTCGCGCGGATCGCCATCGCCACCCGGCAGGTCCGGGACGCGCATGCGCTCGGGCGACTGCGGCAGGAACTGCGCCAGGATACCACCGGCGCGCCACTGCTCGCGGGCACCGCCAGGACCGGGCGTCAAAAGCTTGGCCACCGACAGCCTGAGATCCGTCGGGATCTGCTCCGACTGGCGAAAATAGGTGCGCGCAGCATCCTCCAGCGTCTCGCCGTCGAGCTGGACGATGCCCTGATAGCGCTGCGTGTGAGCGCCCTGGTCGATGGTCAGCGCCAGCGCGCCGCTGCCGAGCAGCGTCTGCTGCGAGGTTTCGCCGGCCGCGACCAGCGCTTTCAGCCGGTCGGCATCGAAACGCGCATAGGCGCGCAATGCCGAGGGCGTGGAAAAATCGGCGACCAGCATGTCGACAGGCCCGTCGGTGCGGGTCTGCAGGATGAATTTGCCCTGGAACTTCAGCGAAGTGCCGAGCAGCACGGTCAGCACACAGGCCTCCGCCAGCAGGCGGGCGACCGGCTCGGGATAATCGTGGCGGCTGAGGATGGCGTCCAGCATCGGCCCGAGTTGGACGGTGCGGCCCCGCACATCGAGCGGGCCGACCTCGAACGGCACGACATGATCGTCGCCGGCATAGCCGAATTCGCCGAGTTTGGGGTGATGTTCAGTCACTTGATAGGTTTCCAACATGACAAAGCTCCGGGGCGCGGCCATGCCGCCCTCCGGGGCGCATGCGTCGAAACGCGCTGTTTTTGCGTGATGGCCCGCAGATAGGCATCACACCTCCGGAGATCAAGCGCCGAGGCACCAGGCGAGCACGGCCTTCTGGGCATGGAGCCGGTTCTCGGCCTCGTCGAAGACCACCGAATGCGGTCCGTCGATGATCTCGTCTGTCACTTCCTCGCCGCGATGCGCCGGCAGGCAGTGCATGAACAGCGCGTCCGGCTTGGCCTTCGCCATCAGCTTGGCATTGACCTGATAGGGCGAGAACACATTGTGGCCGCGGGCGCGATGCTCCTGGCCCATCGACACCCAGCAATCGGTGACGATGCAGTCGGCCTGGTCGACGGCCTCCTCGGGCGAGCGGGTGAAGTGCAGCTTGCCGCCGTGCGCCTGCGACCAGTCGATGTGCTTCTGCGCCGGCTCGCTGCCTTCGGGCACGGCGACGTTGAGGTTGAAGCGGAATCGCGCCGAGGCCTCGATCAGCGAATGCAGCACATTGTTGCCGTCGCCGGTCCAGGCGATGGTCTTGCCGGCGACCGGACCGCGATGCTCCTCGAAGGTCATGATATCGGCCATCAGCTGGCAGGGATGGGTGTCGTCGGTCAGTCCGTTGATCACTGGCACGGTGGCGTTCTCGGTCAGCTCCAGCAGTCGCTCATGCGAGGTGGTGCGGATCATGATCGCATCGACATAGCGCGACAGCACCTTGGCGGTGTCGGCGATGGTCTCGGAACGGCCGAGCTGCATCTCGGTGCCGGTCAGCATGATGGTCTCGCCGCCGAGCTGCCGCATGCCGACGTCGAAGGAGACGCGTGTGCGCGTCGACGGCTTGTCGAAGATCATCGCCAGCACCTTGCCTTCGAGCGGTTTGGTGCGCTCGCCGGCCTTGAGGCGCGCCTTTCGCACCACCGCATCGTCCAGCATGAAGCGCAAATCGCCTTCGGAAACGGCGGAAAGATCGGTGAAATGGCGAACTGACATCAGCAATGGTTCCGGGATTACTTCGCCGCGGCGGAAGCGATCGCCTCCGCCAGGCCCTTGGCGCCGGCGCGAATGCGGTTGAGCGCGTCATGGATCTCGGCGTCGGTGACGGTGAGCGGCGGCAACAGGCGAATGACGTTGTCGCCGGCCGGAACCGCCAGCAGGTGCTGGTCGCGCAAGGCCATGTTCACCTTGGTGTTGGGCATGGCGCATTTGAGGCCGAGCATCAGCCCGGCACCCCTGATGTCCTCGATGATTTCGGGAAACTCGTCGGCGACCGACGCCAGCCCCTGCTTCATGAGCAGCGCCTTGCGTTGGACATCTTCGAGGAAGCCGTCTTCCAGCACGACGTCGAGCACGGCGTTGCCGACTGCCATGGCCAGCGGGTTGCCGCCGAACGTGGTGCCATGCACGCCAGCGGTCATGCCGACGGCCGCTTCATCCGTGGCAAGGCAGGCACCCATCGGGAAGCCGCCGCCAATGCCCTTGGCGATCGCCATGATGTCTGGCGTTACACCTGACCATTCATGCGCAAACAGCTTGCCGGTGCGGCCGATGCCGCACTGGACCTCGTCGAAGATCAACAGCAGGCCGTGCTGTTCGCACAATTGCCTGAGCCGCTTCAGCGATTGCGTCGGCACCGGACGGATACCGCCCTCGCCCTGCACCGGCTCGATCAGGATGGCGGCCGTCTCCGGCGTGATCGCCTTTTCGGCGGCGTCGATGTCGTCGAAACTGACCTGATCGAAACCTTCGACCTTGGGGCCGAAGCCCTCGAGATATTTGTACTGGCCGCCGGCCGCGATGGTCGCCAGCGTGCGGCCATGGAAGGCACCTTCGAAGGTGATGACGCGGAAGCGCTCGGGGTGTCCGTTGACGAACTGGCAGCGGCGCGCCGTCTTGATCGCGCATTCCAGCGCCTCGGCGCCGGAATTGGTGAAGAACACCTTGTCGGCGAAGGTGGCGTCGGCCAGCCGCTCGCCAAGCCGGCTCTGCCCGGGGATCTCGTAGAGGTTGGAGACATGCCACAGCTTGGCTGCCTGCTCGGTGAGTGCGGCGACCAGATGCGGATGGCTGTGGCCCAGCGAATTGACGGCGATGCCGCCGGCAAAGTCGAGATATCGCTCGCCCTTGTCGGTAATCAGCCATGTGCCTTCCCCGTGGTCGAAGGCCAGGGGTGCGCGAGCAAAGGTCTCGTAAAGCGCCGAACCGCTCATTATATGCGTCTCCGGTACCGGAAAATCAAAAAAGCCGCCAAAGCGGCGGCCTGTGCGGCTTATCCCGTTTTTCGGCCATGAAGTCAACGAAAACGTCGCGTAGTGGCGCGCGGCAAGCCCCCTGACGGGACGCCGGCTCATAAGCGACCGGGCAAGTTGGGGAAAACCGAAAAAACCGATTCGTGTTGCACTTGGGACTCTTGTCACCGAGTCAGCGCATAGAGTAGTTGTAGTCGAGAAATAACTAGATTTCGTGCGGCGGACCTAATCACCAGATATATGTGGTGTCTGCCCCGGCAAATGTTGCCGGGTCGGGAGAAGGATTCCGATTGCCGCACGCTTAGAGGAGCGCGGTCTCATGAACTGGACTGACGAGCGGGTAGAACTCTTGAGAAAACTGTGGTCGGAGGGTCTGAGCGCAAGCCAGATTGCTGCGCAGCTTGGAGGGGTCAGCCGCAATGCGGTCATCGGGAAGGTGCATCGGCTGAAACTCTCGGGCCGCGGTCGCTCGACCGCCACGCCGGCACGCCAGAAAAAGGCGGCACAAGGATCGACCGTCCAGAAATCGGTATCACGCGCTGCAACCACGGCACGCCATGTCACGACATCGATCGGCGCGACGGCCTTGCAGACACAGTTCGACGCCGAACCGGTGGCGCGCCATTATATCCGTCCGGTTGAGAATGTCGTGCTGCCGATCTCGCGGCATCTGCAGCTGGTCGAGCTGACCGAGCGGACCTGCAAATGGCCGAACGGCGATCCGCTTTCAGAGGACTTCCATTTCTGCGGCAACGATGCCGCCGAAACCGGTCCGTACTGCAAGTACCACGCCCGCGTGGCATTCCAGCCGGCATCGGAGCGGCGGCGGAGCCGATAGTTAGGGATTGGGCAGTAGGCAGTAGGCAGTAGGGGCAATATGCTCTGAATTTCTTGCCCTAATGCCTACTGCCTACTGCCTACTGCCTACTGCCTACTGCCTACTGCCTACCCTCACAGCCACCCGTTCTTCCTGAACCGCCAGTAGAGAAACGTGCAGATCAGCACGATAGCGCCCAGCACCACCGGATAGCCGTATTCCATCTTCAGTTCCGGCATGTCGCTGAAGTTCATGCCGTAGATGCCGGCGAGCGCCGTCGGCACCGCCAGGATTGCGGCCCAGGAGGCGAGCTTCTTGGTGTTCGCGGTTTCCTGACTCTGGCCGACCAGCAAGCTCGCCTCGAAAGCGAACGCCAGCACCTCGCGCAGACTGTCGATCTTCTCCTGGACGGTGCGGATGTGATCGGTGACGTCGCGGAACAGCGGATGCATGGCGGTGTGTATCTGCGGCAGCTCGGCGCTGGTCAGCCGTCGGCAGACTTCGACCAGCGGAAGCGCGGCATTGCGCAGGCGTAGGAGATCGCGGCGCAGCATATAGAGCCGTTCGATGTCGGGAGCGGTCATCGGCTTCAGCAGAACCTTGTCCTCGATCGCCTCGACCTCGTCCTCGATCTGCTCGAGCACCGGCATGTAATTGTCGACGATGAAATCGAGAATGGCGTAAAGGACGAAATCCTCACCCTTGGCCAGCGAGTGCGGGCAGCTTTCCCAGTGCTGCCGAACGGCGGCATAGGACGTCGAAGGACCGTGCCTGACGCTGACGATGTAGCCTGAGCCAACAAACAAATGGGTCTCGCCGAAGGTGACCCGACCGTCGATCAGCTGCGCGGTGCGAGCGACGATGAACAAGGCGTCGCCATATTGCTCGATCTTCGGCCGCTGGTGCGGGTGCTCGGCATCCTCGATTGCCAGCTCATGCAGGTGAAATTGCGCCTGGACGCGCAGCAACAGGTTACGGTCGGGCTCCAATAGGCCGATCCAGACGACATGACCGGATTTCTTTGCCCATTCGCCGGCTTCCTCGATGGGAATGTCGGCGATGCGGCGCCCGGCCGTGTAGACGCCGCAAGCGATAATGCCGGATGTCGGCCCAGGCGCCGGGGTCAGGTTCCGAACATTTTCCATCACGACCTCCCGGAGCAAATCCACGGACGAGGATAGAGGCAAAGCCCGGAAAGCTTAGCGTAAATCGGATTACGGTTCGAGAGGCGCGTTCACTTCAGCGGCTGCGTCCCGGAAAGGCTGATTTTGTCGGTCTTGTCGCCCTTGGGCCGCTCAGCCGGCAACTGATCGCCGGTGACGATGTAGTAGATGGTCTCGGCTATGTTGGTGGCGTGATCACCGATACGCTCGATGTTCTTGGCGCAAAACAGCAGATGCGTGCAGGGCGTGATGTTGCGCGGATCTTCCATCATGTAGGTCAGCAATTCGCGAAACAGCGATGTGTACATGGCGTCGATCTGGTCGTCACGATCGCGCACGAAGCCGATTTTCTCCACCGAGCGAGACGCGTAGACGTCGAGCACTTCCTTGAGCTGGGTCAACGCCAGGTTGGACAAAGCCTCGAGGCCGCGGAACAGGCTGGTCGGCTGGCGTCCGTCGGTGACGGCGACCACCCGCTTGGCAACGTTCTTGGCGAGATCGCCAACCCGTTCGAGGTCGGCGGAGATGCGAATGGTCCCGACGATCTCGCGCAAATCCCCCGCCATCGGCTGACGCTTGGCAATGATGATGATCGCCTTGTCGTCGATTTCGCGCTGGCCCTCGTCCAGTACGGTATCGTCGCGGATGACCTTCTGGGCAAGGCCTGGGTCGGCATTGACGAGAGCGGCGACCGCCTGTTCGACCATGCGCTCGGCATGGCCGCCCATCGCGGCGATACGCTTCGACAGATATTTCAACTCCTCGTCATAAGCGCTGACGATGTGCACGGACTGCATGGCAAAATGCCTTCCCACGGGGTGTTTTGATTTTGAGTCGTTTCCTCGAATCCCCGCTGATACGCTAGCCGGATGACAGAAAAAAGAAACAGTCCCCTTGAATTAGGGCGATATCAGTGCGTCGGCAAATGAACCGAGAATGCCGCGCCGTTGCCGACTTCGGACTTGATCGAAAGCCGGGCGTTGTGGCGCGTCAGTATATGCTTGACGATCGACAGGCCGAGGCCGGTGCCTTTCTGGGTCCGGCTGGTCTCGACGTCGACGCGGTAGAAGCGCTCGGTAATGCGCGGAATGTGCTCCTCGGGAATGCCGGGGCCAAAGTCCCTGATCGTCACGTCGATGCCCGGCTCTGATCCGGCATCGCCATGCGCTATGGATACAACCACGCGCCCACCCGACTGCCCGTATTTGCAGGCGTTTTCCAGGAGGTTCTCGAAAACCTGGAAAAGCTCATCGCGATCGCCAGGCACATGAAGCGGCCCATCGGCGTAGTGCCGCTCAATGGCAACGGCGTTTTCGCTGGCCAGCGGTCCGAGCGAGTCGATGACGCTGTCGACGGTCTGGCGCAGGTCCACCTCGGTTCCCGGCTTCAGATAGGGTTTCATCTCGAGCCGCGACAGCGACAACAAATCGTCGATCAGACGCGCCATGCGACCGGTCTGGCTCTGCATGATCTGCAGAAACTGGTCGCGCGCCGCCGCGTCATTGCGGGCTGGTCCGCGCAGCGTTTCGATAAAGCCGGCGATGGAGGCGAGCGGCGTGCGCAATTCGTGGCTGGCATTGGCGATGAAGTCGGCGCGCATGCGGTCTATCCTGCGTGCTTCGCTCTGGTCCTTGAACACCAGCACATAGAGATCGGTGGCGTGACCGACCGAGGACACGCTCACCCGGTAGGCACGTTCGACCGGCAGCTTCTCCATGTAGTCGACGACATCGGAGGCGACATCGCCCGATAGCACGCCATCCAGCAGGGTCTGCATCTCCGGCGCCCGGAATTTCAGCGACAGCGACATGCCTGGCGCGATGCCACCAAAAGCGGCGAAGGCGGCGGCGTTGGCATGGACGATGGTGGCAGCCCGGTCGAAGATGATCAGCGGATCGGCGACGGCGGCGGCCAGATATTCACCCGAGAGCCGCTGCAGGCCGATGGCCTCCATGGCAGCGCCGCTGCCGGTGGATTGGCGCGCGCCGGTGGCCGGCAGTATTGCCGCTGCAAGCAGCAACAGCAGCGCCGCGGGGACGACATAGGCTGAAATCCCGGCCAAGGCATAGACGGCGACGACCGCGGTGACGCCGGCCGCGAGCAGCCAGCGGCTATGCCACAGCCGTGCGGCCATGCTTTGCGTGATGCCTCTCTGCTCAGTATCCAGGTCAGCCATTCGCTCGTGACCTGCCCCCCAATGTCTTCGCACCCGGTCGCACGGTGGCGGAAAACTTCCACCAGACCGCTTGCCGCATGACCCCGAAAATCGGGAATCGATTTTCGGAAAGGATCATGCGCAAATTAAAAGTGCTACAGCGTCCTTTGCGCATCCAAACGGACGCGCGGCGCTGTAGTGGCTCCCCATAGCATGAGTCCGGAAGCTGGAAAGGGTTCGTCTCGATGAAAAAAGCCAAGGAAAGTCCCGCCGCGCCAACTTCGGGGCCGCTGAAGATCAGGATCGGCGGCAAGGAGAGGGAGTTCGACATCGGAAATCCCGTGCTTCCCGACTGGGTCGAGGATAACAAGCTGACCGCTGGCGGCTATCCCTACGACAAGAAGATGAAAAGCGACGAGTATGACGAGATGCTCGAGAAGCTGCAGATCGAGTTGGTCAAGGCGCAGGCCTGGCTGCAGTCGACCGGCAAACGGGTGATGGCGCTGTTCGAGGGTCGCGATGCTGCCGGTAAGGGCGGCACGATCTTCGTGGTGCGCCAGTACCTCAATCCGCGCACGGCACGCAACGTGGCGCTGACCAAGCCGACCCCGACCGAACTGGGGCAATGGTACTACCAGCGCTATGTCGACTACTTCCCGACTTCAGGCGAATTCGTCACCTTCGACCGGTCCTGGTACAATCGCGCCGGTGTCGAGCCGGTGATGGGTTTCTGCACGCCGCAGCAGCACGAGCAGTTTCTCGAGGAGACGCCGCATTTCGAACGGATGATCTCCAACGAGGGCATCCACTTTTTCAAATTCTGGCTGAACATCGGCCGGGAGACGCAGCTCGAGCGCTTCCATGACCGTCGCTACAGCCCGCTGAAGAGCTGGAAGTTTTCGCCCATCGACGTTGCAGGCATCACCAAGTGGGACGACTACACCAAGGTGCGCGACACAATGTTCGAGCGCACCCACAAGGAATTCGCGCCGTGGATCATCGTACGGGCCAATGACAAGCGGCGCGCGCGGCTGGCGATCATGCGGCGCATTCTGTCGTCTCTGCCCTATGAGGGGCGCGATCTCGAAATTATCGGCAAGGAAGACAAGAAGATCATCGGCGAAGGGCCGTCATTCCTCGGTAAGCAGGATTGACGCTTCCGCGCCCCGCCGCCATTGGCCCCCGGCGCCTTTGATTTGCGCAAGCCCCCCCCCCGGCGCAACCCAGGAAAACCCCCCCCGGTGGGTGGTTCAGAAACCCCCGCGGGCAAA
>NZ_JAMYSJ010000041.1:0-39091 GCF_040321855.1 Mesorhizobium sp. M0227
GCCTCATCTCCAACAAGGCCATCGCCAAGCTGGCAGGCCTGGCTCCTTTCGCCAACGATAGCGGCAAGCGCACCGGCAACAGGCACTTGACACCCCAGATAGTCGCTCTCCCCCCATTCGTGGGGGCGAGGAACCCGCATCCTGCCAAGTTCGCGCCTTCTTTGAGCGTCTCACATCGCGGTAAAGCCGTTATCCACAAACAGATGCGTGCCGTTGACGAAGCTCGACTCGTCGCTGGCCAGGTAGAGCGCTGCCCTCGCCACCTCTTCCGGTTCGCCGATGCGGCCCTGCTGCGCGGCCAGCGCCGCGTCGGAGACGTCGACGCCGAGCCTGCCGAGGTCGGCGACCTCGCGCAGGCCGTGCGGCGTGCGGATGAAGCCGGGGCAGACCGCATTGCAGCGGATGTTGCGGTCGCGGAACTCGACGGCGATGGCGCGGGCGAACATGTGGCAAGCGCCCTTGGTGGTGTCATAGAGCACTTCGTTGGGAGTCGCCGCCACCGCCGAGATCGACGAAGTACAGACGATCGAGCCGCCGCCGGCCGCAATCATGCCGGGCAAAACGGCGCGCGTCATCAGGAACATCGAGCGCACATTGACGGCATGCAGCCAGTCCCATTCCTGTACCGTGGTCTCCAGGAAAGGTTTTATCACGATGGTGCCGGCGTGGTTGAACAGCACGGTGACCGGGCCGAGTGTTCCCGTCGCACCCTTCACCGCCGCTTCGACCTGTGCCTCGTCGGAGACGTCGGCGACAAAATGCTCGGCGACATGGCCGCGCGCCCTGATTGTCGCTGCGGTTGCGGCGGCCGCCTCGCCGTTGCGGTCGATGATCGCCACCTTGGCGCCTTCGGCGGCGAACAGCTCCGAAGCCGCTCCACCCATTCCCGTCGCTCCTCCCGAAATGATGGCGACCTTGCCGGCCAGTCTTGTGCCCATTTTTCTGCCCCTGTGTGACGATTTCGCTTTGCTGATTGGGCGATGCTACCGCGCCCGCGCCGGGCGGCCAATCCACGAATAGAGCGCAGCGAGGGCAAGGCCATAGGCCCATTCGGACGCAGAAGCAAAAACCGGACGCGCCATATGGATCGGCCGCCCGAGCGCTCCCTCTAAGCAAGTGCCTACCAACTTCCGGCATCATAGGAGAAAATTATTCTGTCTTTAGCCCAAAAATAGCAATCGACAAAGTCTACCAGTTTTATAGATTAACCGCCGAGACGGAGGTCGATTATGTCCTATATCCAGAACGCCCAGACGGATCGCAGCGCTCAGCGGTCGGCCAATGCCCAGGCCTTTCGCCCGGCCTATGCCGGGGCTTTCGCCTATCTGGTCTTTGCCCTTGCCTTCGTGTTCACCGGGGCCGTTGTTCTGGGTCTTATTCCCTGAGTCGTCAGATCGACCGGGGTTAGCTGCCCCCACCGCTTACAGGCAATCGGAGTTGAATGAACCGAATCCTCGGCGTGCTTTCGCGCGCCCGACACCACGGAGGACATGGCAATGCCGATCGAGTTCACGCATATTCCCGGCAAGACCGCCGATGCCGCGGTTCCCTTTTTCTACGACTTTGCCGAGACCGCGACCAAGCTCGGGCTGATCGAGGATGGCGGCTTCCGCAAGATCGTCGTTGACGATTCGGCCGGGCTGCTGACCAACATGGATCTTGCGGCCCAAGTGCTCGATCGCACCTCGTCGCTGGAAGTCGTGCTCACCCATTGGGCAGGCGTGGTCGAACCGACCGTGGCAGCCCGCCAACTGGCGTCGATCGACAGGAAAAGCGGCGGACGCCTGGCGCTGAGGATGATCAGCGAGCCGCTGAGCGACGCCGACGCCGAAACACGGCCGGTCGGGCACACCGTCATCTGGCAGCGCATAGACGAATATCTGGTGCTGCTGAAGCGGCTGTGGTCGAACGACCGGCCCTTCGACCACGAAGGAACGTTCTACAGCATCAAGGGCGGCTACGTGCCGCGCAAGGGACCGCACGGCGCCGACCTGGTCATCCGCATGGGCGGGCAGTCCGGAACGGCACTCAAAGTTGCCGGCCGGCATGCCGATGTCTTTGAATTGGCGCCGGGCTCGATCGATGAGATCCGGCAATTGATGGAGCGGGTGCGCCGCTCCGCCGCCGAACATGGCCGGGCCGGCAAGCTGCGCTTCGCGCTTCCGGTCGGGATTCACCAAGGTGCTTCCGCCTCCGGCCACAAGGCAGTCGATGTTGCCGGGCCGCCAGCCCAGGCCGCCCTGTCACTGCTTGCCTATGCAGCCCTTGGGATCGATGAATTCATGATTGTCGGCGTCGACACGCCGCGTGAGATCGCAACGCTCGGCCGGGAAACCATCGCCCTGCTGCGCAATTCGCTGGCGCGTCGCGAACACGAGGCATTCCAGCCTGGGGCATATGCGTCTCGTGCAGGATTGGAGACGCGCGCAACGGGCTGAGTTCTGGCCTACGGAATGAAAGCTATTCCGGTAACGCCGAGATCCTTCACACCCCCCTCTGTCCTGCCGGACATCTCCCCCGCAAGGGGGGAGATCGACAGCTTCACCCGCAGCGCTCGTCTTGCCACGTTGGCGATTAGTGAAAGCCGAGATGACAGCCAATCTCCCTCCTTGCGGGGGAGATGGCCGGCAGGCCAGAGGGGGGTGCTGTCCCGCCGGCATTGATCTTGGCGCCCTAACTCGCCATGCCCGACAATCGCGACAGGCCTTCAATGACAGCGCTGGAATCAGCGAGCGCGCCAAAGACGCCATCCTCAACCGTCACCATGTGAAGCGCTGCTTCGTGCGCTTGTCTGTCGCCGCTGGCGCAAGCGTCCGAGATCGTCAGGCATTGGAAATTCCGGTCGCAGGCTTCGCGCAGCGTGGTGTGGACGCAGACATCCGTCGTGCATCCGGAAAACATGAGATGCGTGATGCCTTGCGCGCGCAGGACAAGCTCGAAATCCGTATAAATGAAGGCGCTGTTGCAGGTCTTGTCGACAATGATGTCCTGCGGCGCCACATCGATCTCCGGAACGATCTGGAATCCCGTGCCCGAGCGCAGCAGGATATCGGTGCCGTCGAGACCGGCGCGCTTGCGGCGCCATTTTTCGTAAGGCGTCATATCGGCCATGTCGGCCCGATAGCCCTGCCTCGTGTGGATGACCCTGACGCCGGCCTTGCGCGCGGCCGCGATCAGCCGGCTCACCGTCGGCAGGATCGCCCTCAGAGGCGACGGGTCATAGCCCTGCCTGGCGAAGTAGCCTGATGTCGACAGGAAATCCTGCTGCAGGTCGATGACGATCAGCGCGGTGCTTTCGGCCACCAGCCTGCCGTCATAGGGGAAATCGAAGGGCGTTGCCTTGATCATCCGGGGCTCCCTGCTTTGGGCCGCCACCATAGTGGATCAGCGCGACGACACCAGGTGCTGCGCGTCGTGCAGGCGCCGATAGATGCCGCCGGCGCGGAGCAGTTCGCTGTGCGAACCCTGTTCGACGACGCCGGACTCCGAGACGACGACGATGCGGTCGGCGCCGCGGATCGTTGCCAGCCGGTGTGCGATGACCAGCGTGGTTCGGCCCTCGGCAAGTTCGGCCAACGACTTCTGGATTTCGCGCTCGGTCTCGGTGTCGAGCGCCGACGTCGCCTCGTCGAGGATGAGGATCGGCGGGTTCTTCAGGAACATGCGGGCGATCGCCAGCCGCTGCTTCTGGCCGCCGGACAATTTTACGCCGCGCTCGCCGATGATCGTGTCATAGCCGGCCGGCAGGCCCGATATCATGCCGTCGAGCTGCGCCCGCCGCGCGGCATCGGTGATGGCCTCGTCGGAGGCGCCGAGACGGCCATAGGCGATGTTTTCGCGGATCGAGCCGCCGAACAGGAAGACATCCTGCTGGACGATGCCGATCTGGCCACGCAGCGAAGCGAGGGTCATGTCCCTGATATCGATGCCGTCGATGCTGATCCGCCCGGCGCTGACTTCGTAGAACCGCGGCAGCAGCGAGCATATGGTGGTCTTGCCGGCGCCCGACGGGCCGACGAAGGCGATGGTTTCGCCGGCGTGAATGGCGAGACCGATATCCCTGAGCACCGGCTTGCCGTCGCCATAACCGAAGCTCACACCGCGATATTCGATGTCGCCCTTGAGCCCGCTGGCGGTAACGGCATCAGGCCGGTCGGCGATGTCGGGTTCGGTGTCGAGCAGCTCGGTGTAGCGGCGGAAGCCGGCAATGCCTTTTGGATAGGTCTCGATCACCGAATTGATCTTCTCGATCGGCCGCACGAAGACGCCGACCAGAAGCAGGAAGCCGACGAAGCCGCCATTGCTCAGGCCTCCCGTAATGACGAGGTAGCTGCCGGCGATCATGACCACGAGCTGGATCAGCCTTATGCCCATATAGTTCAGCGAATTGCTGGCCGACATGATGCGGTAGGCGTCGAGCTTGGTCTGGCGGTAGCGCTGGTTGTCATGCGCGAACAGCGTGCGCTCATGCTCCTCGTTGGCGAAGGCCTGGACGACGCGCATGCCGCCGACATTCTCCTCGATGCGGACGTTGAAATCGCCGACACGCCGGTAGAGCGCCTGCCAGTTGCGCTCCATGCGGTCGCCATAGCGCATCGTCACCCAGGCGATCAGCGGCACGATCACCGCCGTGATCAGCGCCAGATGCATGTTGACGGTGAACATCAGCACGAAGGCGCCGGCGAAGGTCATGATGGCGATGAACAGGTCCTCGGGACCGTGATGGGCGATCTCGCCGATTTCCTCGAGGTCCTTGGTGACACGGCCGACGAGATGGCCGGTCTTGTGGTTGTCGTAGAAGCGGAACGACAGCTTCTGCAGATGGTCGAAACTCTTGCGCCGCATCTCGGTCTCGATGTTGATGCCGAGCATGTGACCCCAATAGGTGACAACCGCCATCAGCACCGTGTTGAGCAGATAGATCACCAGCAGCCCGGCCGACGCGAGGATGATCAGCGTCCAGTCCTGCTGCGGCAGGAGCTGGTCGACGAAGGTGCGGACCGCCATGGGAAAGCCGAGTTCAAGCAGGCCGGCCAGCACCGCGCAGGAGAAGTCGAGCGCGAACAGCCCCTTCCAGGGCGCGTAGTAGGAAAGGAAACGTCTGATCATCGAGGTGAACCGCAAGCTGTCTTGATGGGCGCGGCGAGGGCGCCGGCCGTCATCGGTGGGCGCTGCTTACAATCGGCAGCGCAAGGGCGGCAATATGCCAGGGCCGACTTCATTGCCTGCCTTTCCACATCAGCGCCATGAAATAGGGGCCGCCCACGAAGGCGGCGATGAGGCCGGCCGGCGCTTGCCAGGGAAAGATCAGCGTCCGCCCTGCCCAGTCGGCGGCAACGAGGATCAGCCCGCCTGTCATGGCCGAGGCCAGAAGCTGCGGCACGGCGCGGCGGAAGCCAAGCATGCGTGCGAGATGCGGCGCCATCAGGCCGACGAAGCTCAGCGGGCCGATGACCAATGTCGCGGTTGCGGTGGCCAATGCGGTGAGCGCAAGCAATGTGGCGCGAACACGTCCCAGCCGCAGGCCAAGGCCACGCGCGGCGGTTTCGCCGAGCGGCAGTATATCGAGCCAGCGCGCGGTCAGCGGCGCCAGCGCGAGGACGGCGACCGCGATCGTTGCTGCGGTGAGGGCATCATTGGGTGTTGCGCGATAGGTCGATCCCGACAGCCAGGTGAGCAGGAAGTCCATGCGCGGATCGCCGCTGGCCAGAAGCAGCGCGGCGAAGGCGGACGCGACCGTCGCAACGGCGACGCCGGCAAGCAGCAGCCGTTCCGGCGACAGGGCATTGCGCCGCCCGGCCAAAACAACGATCGTCAGCGCCAGCATGGCGCCGGCGAGGGCGGCGCCGAGCATTGCCGCGCGGTCGAAGCCGTCGCTGAGCAACAGCAGCGCCAGCACGCCGAAAGAGGCGCCGCCGGAAATGCCCAGGACCTCGGGCGCGGCCATCGGGTTGCCGGTCATGCGCTGCATCAGCGTGCCGGCGACGGCGAGCAGGACGCCCGCCGACAGGGCGACGACGACGCGAGGCGCGCGCAGGGCAAGCAGCTCGCTCAAATCCTCGGATGCGATCCAGTGCCAACCGCTTGCGCCACGGCCAAAGCCGATGGCGAGAACAACCGCGAGGATGAGCGCCAGCAGGCCCGCGATCAACGGCAGGCCGTTTGACCGCAGGCGTACCGACGACACCATGTCGGTCTGCCTTTCGGGAGTGGTTCGCATTCGCGGCAACAGGAACAGCAGCAGCGGCGCGCCGAGCAAAGCGGTCGCGGTGCCGGCGGGGATTTCGCCGGCGAACGGCAGATGCTGCACCAGACGGTCGGTGAGCCAGAGCAGGGCGCCGCCGACCAGCGGCGACCAGACCAGGCGGCGGCCAAGCGTGCGCGCTCCGGCCAGCCGCGCCAGCGCCGGGGCGGCGAGCGCCACGAAACCGATGACGCCCACCTCGGCGACGACCAGCGCGCTGAGCGAGACGGCGACAGCCATGCCGGCAAGGCGGATGACGGCCGGCCGGGTGCCGAGCGATGCCGCGCCGTCGTCGCTGAGATCGAGCAGCCGGAGGGGTCGCCAGAGCAGGAACGCGGCGCAGATGCCGGCCAGCAGCCACGGCGCCAGAGCAACGACCGCCGCGTCGCCATTCTGCACCAGCGAGCCGCTCTGCCAGATGAACAGCTCCTCGGTGTATTCGCGGTTGAGCGCCATCAGCAGCGCGCCGGCCGAGCCGAAAGTGAGGCTGACGACGAGGCCGGCGATGATGATCGACACTGGCGAAAAGCTGCGCCCGCGCGCCAGTGCGAAGACGGCTGAGGTGGCGAACGCGCCGCCGGCCAGCGCCACGCCTTCGCGGCCGCCCTCCAGCAGCCATGGTGCATAGAGGGTGGCTGCTGCCAAAGCGAGGCTCGCTCCCGCATTGGTGCCGATCGTGGTCGGCTCGGCCAGCGGATTGCGCAGCACATGCTGCATGATGGCACCGGCGAGACCAAGTGCAGCGCCGGCCAGCATGCTGACGGCGACACGCGGCAGGAAGGCGTAGCGATACAGCAACTGCGCTGGATCGGATGTGTCGGGGGCGGTGAGCGCCTGCCACCACAGGTGCGTAGGCAGAAGGTGGATGAGATCGAAGACGGTCAGCATCAGCGCCAGCCCCGCAGGCACGGCTACCAACAGGATAAGCGCGCCGATGCCGTCGCTCTGTCGCGGCAGGGACATTGCCTGGGCGATCATGCCGCTGCCACGAATTCGGCGAAACGCGCGGCAGCAGTGAGACCGCCGAACGGCCAGACCGGCGGAATGGTCCGCACTTGGCCGTTCCGGACGCAGGGCAGATTGGCCCAGAGCGAGCTGCGGGCAATCCTGATCCTGATGTGCGGCGGGATAGGATCGAGCGAGATCAGCTGCGCCTCGCCGACGGCGACCAGTTCCTCGATGCCGACCGTCGAAAAACCCCATTCATTGGTGGCGCCGGTCCAGGCGTTGACGAGGCCGAGCCGGTCGAGGACATCCTGCAGCAGGTTGCCGGCGCCGTAGACGCGGACATGGCGATCATCGAACATGCTGACGACGCAGACCGGTTTTTGCACCGCCCGCTCCAGCTTGGCACGCGCTTGGGCGATCGAGGCTTCGATGCGCCCGACAAGGTTTCCTGCTTCCGTCCTGCGGCCAAGCATGTCGCCAAGCTGCAGCGTCACCTGTTGCGCCTGCGCGTAAGGTGGAGCCTTGCCGCTGTAGAACGGCACGTTGAAGGTCGGCGCCAATCTGGTGAAGCTGTTCTCGTCCAAGCCATAGCCATAGGCGCCGACGATCAGGTCGGGCCGCAATTCCCGGAGCAGTTCGAGATTGGGTTCGCCGCGCGATCCCAGGTCGACGGTGGCCTGCGGCAGCGCCGGGCCCTGCACCCAGTCGCCATAACCCCTGGTGTCGCCGACGGCGAGCGGCGACAGGCCGAGCGAAACCACCATTTCGGCCGATGTCCATTCCAGGCAGACGACGCGGGCAGGTGCCGCGCGTGCCATGCCGCCCGGCAAAGCGAGGCCGGTCGCGGCGAGGCCGGCAAGATACTGGCGCCGTGTCAGCGCCGCCATTTTGGGTCGGCCCGCCACCTTGCTTCTACCATGTGTATTTCACCGAACCGTTGATCCTGCGGCCCTCGCCGTAGAAGCAGCCGAAGCCCGAGGAGAAGCAGGAGGCGACGTAGCGTTTGTCGAACAGATTGCTGGCATTGAGGCTGAGCGTGGCGTTCTGCCAGGCGTAATGCACCGCCGCGTCGGCGAGCACGACCGACGGAACCTTGAAGCTGTTGTCGTCGTCGCCATAAGTCGAGCCGACATAACGGATGCCGGCACCCAGGCCCAGACCCTCCAGGCGGCCGCTGCCGAGAGTGTAATTCGCCCACAGAGACGCGGAATGCTTCGGCACGCCGAAAGGCGTGTTGCCTTCATTGCTGATTGAACTCCCATTATCATCAACAACAGAAGTCGCCTTGGTGATCCTGGTGTCGAGATAGGTGTAGGCCGCTCTCAGGTCGAGGCCGGAATCGAGGCTGGCAACGGCCTCGAGTTCGACGCCGCGAGAGCGGATCTCGCCGGTCTGGAACATGTCGTCGGGCCGGCCCTCATTGCCATAGCGCACGACATTCTGCCGGATCAGGTCGAAGGCCGAGACCGTGATGAACGAGTTCCAGCCGGTCGGCTGGTACTTCAGCCCGATCTCGTATTGTCTGCCGGTCTCGGGCACGAACAGATTGCCGTCGCTGTCGGCGCCCGCCACCGGCTGGAACGATTCGGAATAGCTGACATAGGGCGCAAGCCCGTTGTCGGCGAGGTAGACGAGCCCCGCCCGGCTGGTGAAGGCGTTGTCCTTCTGCTCGGGAATGTAGCCACCGGCCAGATTGTCGTAGACCTTGGCGTCCGACCAATCCTGGCGGCCGCCAAGGGTCAGCCGCCAGTTGCCGAGCTTGATCTGATCCTGCGCATAGAGGCCAACTTGCTGCTGGGTGGTGTCGGTATCGGTGTAGGGCGTCAGATCACCGATCTTGTAGCCGTAGACCGGATCGAAGACGTTGAAACCGTCCTCGACGGTCCCTTCCGAGGCATAGTCGCGGTAAGTATAGCGTTTGTAGTCGAGGCCGACGAGCAGCGTGTGGGCAAGCGGCCCGGTGTCGAAATCGGCTTGTGCCTGGTTATCGATGGTGACGCCGCTGAGCTTGGTGCCACCGGCATCTGCATAACGGTAGTAGTCGCCGCTTGAAGGTTCCAGGCCGTTCGAGTCCGTCAGTCCGCCACCAAAGACGCCTTCCTCGGTGTGGGTAAGGTGGACGTAGCGGGCATGCTGTCGAACCTGCCAGGTTTCGTTGAAACGGTGATCGAATTCGTAGCCGATCGAGGCATGGTCGTTGTTGTAGGAGTCGAAGCCGGGTTCGCCGACGAACATGCTGTTCGGCAGGTACTTGCCGTCCTTGCCCGGTATGACCGTGCCGTAGGCAGGCAGATACTGCATCGCCCATCCCGAGCGATCGCGCTGATAGTTGGCGAGGATGGTCAGGCTGGTGTCGGCATCTGGCTGCCAGGTGATCGCCGGCGCGATGAAGATGCGGTCGTCCTTGACGAAATCGGTCTGCGTGTCGCCCATGTGAGCGGCACCGGTGAGGCGGAACAGCAGCGACTTGTCGGCGTTCACGGCACCGCTGAAGTCGAACTTGCCTTCATACCGGTTGAAGCTGCCACCACCGAATTCGACCTCGCGCAGGTTTTCCTGGGTTGGCCGTTTGCTGACATAGTTGATGATGCCGCCGGGGCTTGCCTGGCCATAAAGCACCGACGCCGGTCCGCGCAGCACCTCGTAGCGTTCCGCGCCATAGGAATCGAGTGCGGTGAACAGGGTGAAATTGCTCTCCTTGAGCTGCAGCCCGTCCCTGTAGAAGACGCCGCTGGCGTTCGAAATGCCGCGCAACTGCAGGCCGAGGCCGCGATTGTCGGTGCCGTAGAGATTGCCGGTGGCGCCGGGTGTGTAGCGCAACGCGCTGTTCAGGCTGTCGACGGCTTGCGCTTCCATCTGGTCCCTGGTGATGACCGATATCGATTGCGGCGTCTCGATCAGCGGCGTGTCGGTCTTGGTGCCGGTGGAGCCCTTGGTGGCAACGTAGCCCTTAACCGGCCCGAAAGCGCTTTCGACACGTTCCTGGACGTTGATCGGGTCCAGGGTGGTGGTGACCGTCTCCTGGGCCAGTGCATGGCCGCAGCCAAGCAGGGCCGGCAGCGACGCCGTTGCGATCAGCAGGCGCTTGCGCGCCATCCGGTTCTGCCAAATCGGTCCATGTCCTGAAATCATCCGGTGCGCCTCCTGTTTCCCAATTCCGTGCCGATATCGCCGGTCGCGACGATTTGTTGATCGTTGCAGTCATCTTCAATGTTGACTAGTAAGGTCATGTTTCATAGTCAACCGGGCATGACCTGTCGAAAGCCGGAATCTGGAAATGCGGGCGGCCGCACTGGAGAAAAGCCATGAGCATGGCTGGAATTGATGCCCAGACTGCCTTCCATATCGATGCCGTACGCTTTGCCGTCGGCGAGCGGACGCTGCTCGGTCCGGTTTCGCTCGAACTGGAGCGCTCGCGCGTCTATGGGCTGATCGGCCACAATGGTTCGGGCAAGTCGACGCTTATCAAGCTCATGGCGCGCCAGCAGCCGGCGAGTTCAGGCGCCATCACTTTCGCCAGGCGTCCGTTGCCGCAATGGGGTGCCCGCGAATTTGCCCGCGCGCTTGCCTATCTGCCGCAGACGACGCCTGCGGCGACCGGCCTGACCGTGCGCGAACTGGCGACGCTCGGGCGCTATCCCTGGCATGGCGCGCTTGGCCGTTTCCGCGCCGAGGACAGGCAGCATGTCGAGGAGGCGCTGGCCCTGACCGATATGGAGGGTTTTGCCGACCGGCTGGTGGACGAATTGTCGGGCGGCGAGCGCCAGCGCGCCTGGCTCGCCATGCTGGTGGCGCAGAACGCCGGCGTCATGCTGCTCGACGAGCCGATCTCGGCACTCGACATCGCCCATCAGGTCGAGGTGCTCGGGCTGGTCAAGGAGCTCAGCCGCAAACGCGACCTATGTGTCGTCGTCGTGCTGCACGATCCCAACATGGCGGCGCGCTACTGCGACGAACTGATCGCGCTGAAGGACGGCAAGCTGCTGACGCGCGGCACGCCCGGCGAAATCATGCGCAGCGATGTGCTGAAAGGCATTTTCGGTGTGGAGATGGGCGTGTTCGCGCACCCCGTCACCGGCCAGCCTGTCGGCTATGTGCAGTGACAATATCTGATGCGGCGGCGGGAAATAAAAGGCGGCAGGCCGCTGTGAGAACAAGGAAGAAGCTGTTGTCGAGAACTGGTTTGTTGGCGGCGTTGGTCGCATCCGTCATCCTGTCGGCCGGCAGCGCGATGGCCCAGGAGCAACCCGCCGGTGCCGCGCCGGCGATCGAAACCCCCGCCGTACCCGCAGCCCCAGCGCCGATTGCACCCGCACCCGCCGCACCGGCAGTCGCTCCGCCGGCCACAATGGCGCCTTCGCAGCCAGGCACGCAGCCGAATACGGCCGCGCCGGCCGAGACCGGACCTTCGACGGCGATGGAGATGACCTTGCCGCATGACCTGTCGCCATGGGGCATGTTCATGGCGGCCGATATCGTCGTCAAGGCAGTGATGATCGGGCTGGCCTTTGCCTCCCTCGTCACCTGGACGATATGGTTGGCCAAGTCGCTGGAGCTTTTCGGCGGGAAGCTGCGCATCCGTCGCGCCGTGCGGGCGATCGGCGGGGCCGCCACGCTGAAGCAGGCCAGCCGTACCCTCGACCGCAGCGGCGGCCCCGGCGCGCTGCTGGTGCGGGCGGCCGAGGAGGAGACCGCACTCTCGGCCGGCGCGCTCGATCATGTCTCGGGCGACGGCCTCAAGGAACGGGTCACGTCGCGCCTGTCGCGCATCGAGGCGGCGGCGGCGCGGCGCATGTCGCGCGGCACTGGCGTGCTGGCGACGATCGGCTCGACAGCGCCCTTCGTCGGCCTGTTCGGTACGGTCTGGGGCATCATGAACGCCTTCATTGGCATCT
The DNA here is from genome assembly GCF_040321855.1 of Mesorhizobium sp. M0227. Lineage (NCBI taxonomy): Bacteria > Pseudomonadati > Pseudomonadota > Alphaproteobacteria > Hyphomicrobiales > Phyllobacteriaceae > Mesorhizobium > Mesorhizobium sp. M0227. The sequence goes on from NZ_JAMYSJ010000041.1 coordinate 12,088, forward strand.
CGCAGGCGCAGACCACCAATCTCGCCGTGGTCGCGCCGGGTATCGCCGAGGCGCTGCTGGCCACCGCGATGGGCCTGGTCGCGGCCATACCGGCCGTTGTCATCTACAACGTCTTTGCCCGCTCGATAGCCGGCTATCGGCAGATCCTCGCCGATGCCGCCGCCGGTGTCGAACGGCTGGTCAGCCGCGACCTGGACTTCCGCACCGTCGCGCCGGCAACGCCACTGGCGGCGGAGTAGCGCCATGGGAAGCAGAATCCGACAGACCATGGATGACGATCTCGAGGAAAGCCACGAGATCAACGTCACCCCGTTCATCGATGTCATCCTGGTGCTCTTGATCATCTTCATGGTCGCGGCACCGCTGGCCACGGTGGATGTCAATGTCGACCTGCCGGGCTCGACCGCAACGCCCGCGCCGAGACCCGAGACACCGCTGTTCCTGACGCTGAAGGACGATCTGACGCTGGCGATCGGCAATGACGGCGTGCCGCGCCCGGCTTTCGCCGCGACGCTGGACGCCAAGACCAAGGGCGACAAGCAGACGCGCATCTTCCTGCGCGCCGACAAGGCGGTCGCCTATGGCGACCTGATGGAGGCGATGAACCTGTTGCGCGGTGCGGGCTATCTGAAGATCGCGCTGGTCGGCCTGGAGGCGGCTCCCACGTCCAATGCCCCGGCCCCCGCAGCCACTGGTGCGGCGGCGCCATGACGCAAGCGGTCGCTGTGCCCTCGGTCCAGTTGTCGCGCTTCGGTTGGCGCGACCTTGGCTTGTGGGCCGGTGCTGCCGCGCTGGTCCTTGGAGCCCATGTCGCGGTCGCCTATGCCGTGCAGAATCTCACAATGGTCACCGAAGCGGATGGCGGCCCACCTCCGGCCCAGATAATCGAGATGGCGCCGATGGTGGTGATGCCGGCCGTGGAAGAACAGGTCGCCGCGCTGGACGCGGTGACGCCAGATCAGACCGAACCGACACCGACGACCGAGCCGACACCTGAAGAACCGGCCGAAAAGGCGGAGCCGGTTGTCGAGCCGCCGGAAGCGGTCGCGCCCGACGAGACCGAACCCACCCAGGCCGAACCCACCCAGGCCGAAACGGCCGAACAGGTCGATCAGCCGCCGCCGGATGAGGTAGTCCCGGATGTTGTCGAGGCTGTCACGCCAGACGTCGTCATTCCCTTGCCGCAGCCGAAACCGGTCGAAATTGTCAAAGACAAGAAACCGGCCGCGGCCAGGGCGAAGAAGCCTGTCGAGAAGCCCAAGCCGCGGCTTAAGAAGGAGAAGGCGGCTCCGCCGAAGACGGCAACCGTCGCCAGCGCCGACGCACGGCCCGCGGCCAGGACCGCGGCGCCGAAGGCGGCGGAATCGACGTCGCGCTCCGGCGACTCCAGCAAATGGGACTCCCGTCTGGGCGCCTGGATCAAGCGGCACACGCGCTATCCCAGCTCTGCCAAGGCCCGAGGCGTGGAAGGCAGGCCGTATGTCGCCTTCACGGTCGACTCATCCGGCCGGGTCCTGTCCGCCAGGCTCTCTCGTTCCTCCGGGGATGCGGATCTGGACCGTGCGGCGCTCGCCGTGCTGCAAGGCGCCACGGTGCCGGCACCGCCACCGGACCTTGGCTCGCGTCTGAGCCGTACAGCGCCGTTCGTGTTCAGCCTGCGCAACTAGGACCGAACTTGATCGGCCGGCCTGTCAATAGGCCAGTGACAGGCTCAGGGCCTCGACCTGTTCAAGGTAGAAACGGCATTTCGTGCGCAAGGGCCCGAGGCCCGGGTCATCGGCGCCGTTGATCTCGACGGTCTGCATCATGAAGTCGAAATGGGCGTGGAAAGCGTCCACTGTACCCCAGAGACTGTCGGCCTGGCAGCTGTCGGCAATCGCCATCGAGACGAGTTGGCGGGCCTCGACCCGCGCGGCGTCAGGCGACGGCGGCCGCCTGGCGATCAAGACGTCGAGCCGGCTGAAAATGCTTTCCCTGGCATCGACGCTTCTGATGTTGGCTATCATGTTCATGTGCAGGTCCCCCTTGGCATTCCAGACGCGCAATAGGTTCCGGTCCGAAATTGAAAAACTGGTGATCAGAGCATTTTCAGCGGCGCCAATGAACGCGTCGCGTTTGGGCGGGCGACATGCATCAAGCTTGAGCGACCGACCGCCGGTCCTGCGGGCAGGATGCAATCAGGGCCGGGATGGCGGTTGCATCGGAGGGATGGCCCCTGATGATGTTGGCGACCTCGGCATCGGCCTGCTCGAACCAGTAGACCATGTCGGCGCGGCGCAGGTCCGTCGCGGCCTTCTTCAGCAAGGGCAGCAGGCTTTGCAACGCGCACAGTGTCTCCCACCGGTTTGGGGAGGTCGAGCCGGCCACCGCGCATGCGGCTGACGATTGCATGTCGCTACGCTCTCCGTGGCTGGACGGCCCGAGTGTCTTTTGCCTGCGCCTTGGGGTGCAGCGGGTTGCCGCTGAGCTGCGCATGCCTGGCCGGCCGTGCGCCGCGAAGAACGTCGAAGGCCTCTGCATAGGCCATGCCGAGCAGATAGGAGATCATCGGAAAACGGCTGGCTTCGGCCATTTGCACGAGCTCATTGGTCATCGACGAAATATATTGAAGACTATCGATTTCCGACTGGCGTAAGGATTGATTTGGCACGTGCTGCTCCTGTCTCTGGTTATACCTAGGGAACGCGTTACTGGCCGCGATGCACATAGTTGGTCGACTAATTGATGGATTGGCCCGCCGTCGAGGGATCTCTTTCCGGGGTCGAGAGGGTCAAGGCATAGATCGGTGCGTCGGTGAAACTGTCGAGACCAAGCAGCCGCTTGATCGCGGAATGACTGAGCGCGGCTGTCGGACATGCCGACAGGCCATGACTGGTCGCCGCCAGCATGATGTTCTGGCCGATATGGCCGGCCTCGATCAGCACGACACGATAGGCGTTGGCGTCCTCATATTTCCACATCGTGCGATCGAGCCTGGCGCAAAGCAGGACCAGGCACGGCATGGCGTCGGCCCACTCCTGTCCGCCGACCAGTTCGGAGATCTTCGGCAGATGGTTTGCAGAAATCCTGCCAAGGTCGTGATCCGCGGCGGAATAGTGATAGACACCGGGTTCGAGGCCATCGACGCCGAGCGCGACCACATAGGCCTCATAGGGATTTCGCGCGCCGCCTGAAGGGGTCATGCCGAGCGGCAGGGTGCCAACGCAATTGGCGGTCTCGCCGATGATGCCGAGCCCTGCGAACAGGCAATCGGAAAGCTGTTTGGCCGTGATGGTGGGCTGAGCCGCCGTGCGGTTGGTGCGGCGCCGCGCCATCAAGCTGAGAAGTTCATTGTCTTCCAGTGCATTCGGCAGCTGGATGGCGCCCGCGGAATTCTTGAGCATGAGGTTCGGCTGCGGCGTATGGCCGGCGCGTTCTATCTGCCGCTCTTCCGCTTGCTCGATGGTCATGTATTCGCTGTCCTGGACGCAGAAATGCATCAGCGCCGTCGGAAGCCCCCAACTCCATTGTCCTGAAAACTGTTCCTCCTGCTCGGCGAGAGGCGATCCGGCTGTGACCAGCGCGGAGAAATCGAGCAACTGGGGAACGACAGCCTTCAACTCGGACTTCGACCATCCATGGGCGCGGGCAATGTCCGCCGTCGATGCCCATTTGTCCCACGATGCGAGAAGGCCGACCATCTCGGGGCTGCATTCAAACACGCTTCTGGTCAGGAAGTTGCATGCCGTGACCTTGTTCGGTCCGGGGTAGAAAACAAGCGTTTTCGAAGAGCGCATTTTCATGAAGCTGGTTGCCATCTGCGGAGCCGAGGCGCCGACAAGCAAGACGCTCGTCGGCGCAGAACGGCTTCAGCGCTTGTTGTAGTGCATGCCCTGCGAAAAGAAGACGGTCTGCGTGCCGGCGGCAATCGTCAGCTTCGGAGCATTGGTCACTTTCTTGGCCATTTTCATCCCTTTCCTGACCCCGATTTGGGATCCGTTGAAAGACCCCCAGAACGGGATCCGCGTGAAGAAAGGTAAGGTCGGAAGAGTTAATGGTTTGTTAAAATTATAGTAAAACCACGAGCCTAAGACGGACCCGTGGATTATCTTTCCTGGCATTAAACTGTAAAATATCGATTTTATTCAGATACAGAGTAGACAATCGTTGGCATACGCTTTATCGGCGTACGCTTATTCTTATTCGGCGTAAGACACGGCGATCCGAGGGGTTAGCCCAACCCATCCCGGGTGAGGCTGACAACCAGTTGATCGACGCCCGGATCGTGGAGATTGATGACATGCGCCATGCTGATGGCATCCCTTGGGTGGATGTTGGCGATGTCGCGCCGCATGATGACGGACACGAATGCCGGGCCGGCCTCCGTCAGTAGCATGGCCTTGCCCATCAGCACCGGTTCGGAGATGGGAGCCCATTGCACGGAGATCAGCGACGGCTCTCCGGTCTGGCGGCGATTGATGCCGCTGAAATAAATCCAGTTCAGCCGCGAGATCGCCACGCCATAGTGATTGCCGCGCGCCCGTGCCCAGGTCGATCCCCGGCGCTCCGACCATCCGGTCACCCTTCGGAAGGTGACCAGTTCGGCTTCGCGCCTCACGAAGGTCACCGAGCGCATCAGGAGGTCGAGGCGGCCTGGGATCGAGAAATAGGTGAAATAGGTGCCGCCCGCGATCGAAGGACTGGGAGGGCGGATCATCTGGTTGAACAGGCTCTCGGAAACCGGCGGCAGGCCACGCATCGCTGGCTCGGGTGCGCCGGGATCCTGGTACAGTTCGGCCTCGTCGATCCGAAAGTAATCGCATATCAGCTTGGCGGTGGCCTTGTTGGGAACAGTCTGCCCTTGCAGGTAGCGTTCGAACTGCGTGCGATTGATGTGCAGCTCACGGCATACCGCACTTACGGAGGCATGGTCCTTGCACAGCCGTCTAAGGTTTGCAGCGAGGTTCTCGCGAATTGACACGTCTTTGCTTCCGCAGGCGGATTTTTCATTTCGACTCGAAATCCATATAGCGTCTCCGGCCGCCCCAGCCGAAACGCCCTGGTCACAACGCACAGAAAAAACTGATTTGGTGGCGTCAATTTAGTGGGGCGGTTTCCAAAAAAAACGGAAACAATCAGTGAGCGCTTCCGCCATAAGTCCAATTGACAAAAGTCTTACCGGATATCGCGAAAACAGGCGGTGCACCCGCGGCCTTTTAAGGCGCGCTGGCACAGCAAATGCCACCCGCGGGGGCAAGCCGGGACGAGCGTCGCGGACTGCATCTGGCGCGGAGAGTGGAGAATTATTCCACTGGTGGAGCTGAGGAGGATCGAACTCCTGACCTCGTCATTGCGAACGACGCGCTCTCCCAGCTGAGCTACAGCCCCGTCCAGCGGATGGGCGCATTTATCGGGCGCCGCGGTTTCCTGTCAAGGCGGAGGTTTGCCGAAATCCAGTGCCGTCAAGCGTCGAGTTGGCGCCGGCGGATAGCGGCCCTTGCCGGTTTTGTGTATTCGCGCCTTCGTTGGGGTGTCGGCGACATGCCGCCCTACAGGTCAGACCGAGCCGGTATTGGCGCCCCCCAGAAAGGCGGCCCTTGCCGGTTTGGCGCGCAATGGCTACATGTCGGCAACAATTGGAGACCGGCATGCTCGCCCTCATTCAAACAATCGTCATGGCGCTTGACCTCTACTGGTGGATCATCATCGCCTCGGCGATCTTTTCCTGGCTCTACGCCTTCAACGTCGTCAATTCGAAGAATCAGTTCGTCGGCAGCATCGGCAACATGCTCTACCGGCTGACCGAGCCGGCGTTGCGGCCTATCCGCCGCTTCATGCCGGACCTTGGCGGCATCGACATCTCGCCGATCATCCTGCTTCTAATCCTGTTCTTCCTGCGGCAGTTTCTGCTCACCACGGTGGCGCCTCTGATCCTGTGAGCAGGATGACCTTATGAGCACGCCGTTTCGCCTGCGCGAAAACGGCGCCGAGCTGTTTGTCCGGCTGACGCCAAAGGCTGCGCTGGACAGGCTCGAAGGCTTCGAGACCACGGCGGACGGGCGAAGCCATCTGAAAGCGCGCGTCCGCGCCGTACCGGAAAACGGCGCCGCCAATCAGGCGCTTGAACGATTGCTGGCCAAGGCTCTGGGCGTGCCCGGGTCCGCTGTCTCGGTTGTCGCCGGCGGCACCGCGCGGCTGAAGACCGTGCGCATTGAAGGCGATCCGGCGACGTTGGCGAATAGCATCGAGGCGCTCGGCCATCAGTCCTGATGTCCTTGTCGGAGGGTTCAATCGCCCAATGGCAAACGCGGATCGTCGACTTTCAACGTGTTCACGCTCTGCTTGATGCGGCGCAGATTCTCCAGAACCCTTGGTCCGCGCGTCTCGGCGACCGAGGTGACGATCATGTCGACGATCGACAGCAGCGCATAGCGCGACGATGTCGGCTTGTAGATATTGCCGTCCTCGAGCGACTGGAAATGGATGACCGTGTCGGCGACCTTGGCGAGTGCGGAGTCCGGCGGGGTGATGGCGATCGTGGTGGCGCCATATTGCTGGGCGACCTGCACCGCATCGATGACCGATCGCGCATAGCCGGAGACAGAGAAGGCGATCAGCGTGGTGTCAGGGGTGGCGACGGCGGCGTACATGCGTTGCAACTGTCCGTCGATCTGCGCCAGCACCGACACGCCAAGCCTGAACAGCCGGTTCTGCATTTCGGTCGCCATCATGGACGAAATGCCACCGGAGCCGATGCACAGCACATTACCGGAAACAGCGATGCGTGCGGCGACGGCGACCAGCGTCGTCATGTCGAGGTTTTCGCTGGCGCGCTGGATGGCCGATATCGCCGCTTCGGTGATGGCGGAAGCGATGCGCTGTTCGCGGGCATCGCGGCTCAACGGTTCCGGCGACAGATACTGGCCGCCGATGGCGATGGCCTGCGCCAGATAGAACTTGAAGTCGCGCAGGCCCTCGCAGCCGAGATTGCGGCAGAACCGCGTCACCGTTGGCTCACTGACGCCGACGCGGGCGGCAATTTCCGAGATCGCTGCCTTGGAGACGAAATCGAGGTCTGCCAAGACGAAGCCGGCCAGCTTGCGATCCGACTTCGTTCCGTCCTGCGACATCAGCTGCAGGCGCGTGATGATGTCGGCCGGCGTCTTCATGCTGCTATTTTCATAGAGGCAGCCCCGTCGCCTTGTCGAACAGATGGATGTTGCCGGGATCGACCGAGACCGGGAGCAGGTCTCCCGGCCTGACCGGCACCCTGTCACGGAACACGGCACGTACCGTATCAGCACCGATAGCGCCGTAGACATGGGTTTCGGAGCCGGTGGGCTCGACGACATCCACCCTGATCGCCATCGCGTCGACAGCCTCGCCGATGACAAAATGCTCGGGCCGGATGCCAGCCTCCACCGCGCTGTCCGCCGGCACCTGTTTGCCGGCAAGCGCAAGCCGCCCGCCACCGGCCGATTCGAACCAGGTTTTCTGAGCTGCCGCCTTGAGCGAACCGGACACAAAGCTCATCGACGGGGAGCCGAGGAAACTAGCCACGAACTTGTTGGCCGGCCTGTCATAGAGCTCCAGCGGCGCCCCCACCTGCTGGATCCTGCCGCGGTCCATCACGACGATGCGGTCGGCCATCGTCATGGCCTCGATCTGGTCGTGGGTGACGTAGACGATCGTCGATTTCAGCCGCTGGTGCAGCGCCTTGATCTCGACGCGCATCTGCACGCGCAATTGTGCGTCGAGGTTGGACAGCGGCTCGTCGAACAGGAACACAGACGGTTCGCGTACGATGGCGCGGCCCATGGCGACGCGCTGGCGCTGGCCGCCCGACAGCTGGCGGGGATAGCGGTCGAGATAGGAGAAGAGATTAAGGACGCCGGACGCCTTCTTGACCTTCTCGTCGACCACCGTGCGCGTCTCACCGCGTATCTTCGGGCCAAAGCCGATATTGTCAGATGCCTTCAGATGCGGAAACAGTGCATAGGACTGGAACACCATGGCGATGTTGCGCTGCTGCGGCGGCAGCGCGTTGGCGCGCACGCCGCCGATCAACAGGTCGCCGGAGGTGATCGTCTCCAGGCCGGCCAGCATGCGCAGCAAGGTCGACTTGCCGCAGCCGGACGGGCCGACCAGGACGACGAACTCGCCGCTCTTGATATCGAGGCTGATGTTCTCGAGGATCTTGTGCTGCCCGAAGGATTTCGACAGGTCGCGAAATTCGACGTCGGTCATGGTCACGCTCCCAGAATGTCGTCGATGAATGGCAGGCAACCGGCGGTCAGCCCCGCGTCCACGGGCATCACCACGCCTGTTATTCCAGATGCACGATCGGACGCAAGGAAAGCGACGGCTTCCGCGACTTCCGAAGCGTTGACGATGCGGCCGAGCGGATAGAGCCGCTGCAGCTTGCCGAGGATTTCGGGATCCTTGGCAAGGCGGTGGTCCCAGGCGGCGGTGCGGATCGATCCGGGGCAGACGACATTGGCGCGCAGGCCGCTGCGGCCGAGTTCGACGGCGATCGCCTTGGCGTAAGCGTTGATGCCGGCCTTGGCCGCGGCATAGGCGGGATTGCCGAAATGCGCGATGGCATTGACCGACGAGATGAAGACGACACTGCCGGAGCCGCGGCCGGCCATCGCCTTGACCAGCGGGTCGGCGAAGTTCATCACGCCGGTCAGGTTGAGGTCGAGTTCCTGCTCTATTCTGTTGGGATCGAGCGCCGAAATCGTCTCTGCGCGTGTCCAGCCGGCATTGTTGATGAGAATGTCGGGCACGCCATCGCGGTCGAGGATCGCAGCGATCGCCGTGGTTATCGACGCCTTGTCGAGAAGATCGAAGACGTGGCGGGAGGCAAAATGCGGGCTCTTCAACGCCTCGCTCGACTGGTCGCAGCCTATGACCCTGGCGCCCCTTTGCGCCATCAGCGCCACGATCGCCGTGCCGAGGCCGCCGCCAGCACCCGTCACCACGACAGTCTTGCCCTCGAACTCGGTCCTGCCTTCGAACTTGGCCCTGCCTTCGAACTCGGCCCTGCCTTCGAACTCGGATTGCGAAACCACCGTGCGTCATCCTCCGGGAGTTCTGACAGATCGTGCAAGGCCTAGGCCCGTAAATGTAATTAAGCAACAAAATAATCCGCTTGCAAGCCTTCAAATCATCGATAATGTAGGAAAGTCACATAATCTTCTGCTCCGGCAACGAAGAGGCGCGCAGGCGCAAAATCAAAATGGGAGAGATCAAATGAGCCTTGCAAAATGGACTGTCGGCCTGATGGCCGGAATGAGCACGCTGGCAATTGCGGCGCAGGCGGATGCGGGCGAGGTGCGGGTCACCGTGGCCGAGTACAGCGCCAAGACTGCTCCCTATTTCGCCGACGTCAAGAAGGAATTCGAGGCGGCGAACCCCGGCATCACCGTCAAGTTCGAAGTGGTGCCGTGGGATGTGCTGCTGCAGAAGCTGACCACCGACATCACCGCCGGCACCAATGCCGATCTGTCGATCATCGGCACGCGCTGGCTGATCGACTTCGTCCAGCAGGATGTCGCCGAGCCGCTCGACGGCTACATCAAACCCGACTTCAAGGACCGCTTCATCGATACCTTCCTGTCGCCCTCGATCATGGACGGCAAGACCTACGGCCTGCCGATCGCGGCCTCGGCGCGCGCCATGTACTACAACAAGGAGCTGTTCGAGAAAGCCGGCATCGCCAAGCCGCCGGCAACCTGGACCGAGCTGCAGGACGATGCGCGCAAGATCAAGGCGTTGGGGGCCGGCACGTTCGGCTTCGGCCTGCAGGGCAAGGAGATCGAGACCGACGTCTATTACTATTATGCGATGTGGTCGCAGGGTACCGAGATCCTCAACAAGGACGGCACTTCGGGCCTGAGCACGCCAGGTGCGCTTGAAGCCGCCAAGCTCTACAAGTCGATGATCGACGAAGGCCTGACCGAACCCGGCGTCACCTCCAACAACCGCGAGGACGTGCAGAACCTGTTCAAGCAGGGCAAGGTCGGAATGATGATCACCGCACCGTTCCTGTCCAACCAGATCAAGGACGAGGCGCCGAACCTGAAATACGGCGTGGCGGCCATTCCCGCCGGACCGACCGGCGCGCGCGGCACTTATGGCGTGACCGATTCCATCATCATGTTCAAGAACTCCAAGAACAAGGACGAAGCCTGGAAGCTGCTCGATTTCCTGTTCACCACGGAGCAGCGCGCCAAGTTCACGCAAGGCGAGGGCTTCCTGCCGGTGAACAAGGAAGAGGCCAAGATGGACTACTACGTCAACAATGCCGATCTGGCAGCGTTCACCGCACTCCTGCCCGACGCCCGCTTCGCGCCGGTCATTCCGGGCTGGGAAGAAGTCGCCCAGATCACGTCGGACGCCATGCAGAAGATCTATCTCGGCGGCGACCCCGAGGCGGGCTTGAAGGACGCAGCCGCCAAGGCCAACACCGTGCTGAAGAAATAGGGCGTATCTCCCTGCGCCCGTGGCGCGCTCCACTCAGGCGGGGCGCGCCACCCCTTGGTTCCCGGCCCGGTGCGGCGGATCCGAAATTCGCATAAGCAGACCTTCTGATCCAGCGCACCGAGGTTGCAGGCCAGCAGATGCAAAATCGTTTCTTGCCCTATCTCCTGACCTTGCCCAGCCTGTTTCTGGCGGCGGTGGTCATCTTCTGGCCGGTCTGGGACCTGATCCAGATCTCGACGCATGAGGTCAGCCGCTTCGGCCAGCTTCGCGACTTCAACGACTTCGCCAATTTCGCGGCACTCGCTGCCGATCCCGATTTCACGGCCGCGCTCTGGCGCACCGGCCAATGGACGGTGATGGTGGTCGGCGGTGCGCTTCTCTTGTCGATCCCGGTGGCGATGATCCTCAACACCGATTTCTATGGCCGCGGCATCGCCCGCGTCATCATCATGCTGCCCTGGGCGGTGTCGCTGACCATGACCGCGGTGGTCTGGCGCTGGGCGCTGAGCGGCGAAAGCGGCATGCTGAATTCCGCGCTGATCGGCCTCGGGCTCATCGATCACAACATCCAATGGCTGGCGAGCGCCGAGACCGCTTTCCCGATGCAGGTGCTGATCGGCATCCTGGTGACGGTGCCGTTCACGACGACGATCTTTCTCGGCGGGCTGTCGTCGATCCCCGACGATCTCTACGAGGCGGCGGCGCTCGAAGGGGCGACGCCGCTGCAGCAGTTCCGCGAAATCACCTTTCCGCTCCTGAAACCGTTCATCAACATCGCCATCGTGCTCAACACCATCTACGTCTTCAATTCCTTCCCGATCATCTGGGTGATGACGCAGGGCGGGCCTGCCAACTCGACCGACATCCTGGTCACCCATCTCTACAAGCTGGCCTTCCGCATCGGCAAACTGGGTGAGGCATCGGCGGTGTCGCTGGTGATGTTCGCCATTTTGCTGGTCTTCACCATGATCTATGTGCGGCTGGCGATGCGGGAGCAACGCGCATGACGAGCAAGCTCAAGCGTTCCGTCATCGCGTGGCTGCTGCTGGCGCCGCTGATCGTGGTGACGCTCTTTCCCTTCGCCGTGATGTTCCTGACCGCGGTCAAGCCGAGGCAGGAAGTGCTGTCGCCGACCTGGTGGCCGAGCGAATTCCGCTGGTCGAACTTCTCCGACATGTGGGTGGCGACCGGCTTCGGCCAGGCGCTGCTCAATTCGCTCTACGTGTCTGTAATCGCCACCGTCGGCGCCATCCTGATTTCGGTTCCGGCGGCCTATGCAATGTCGCGCTTTCGCTTTGCCGGCTACGGCGCCTTGCGCCAGTTCCTGCTGATCTCGCAGATGATCTCGCCGATTGTGCTGGTGCTCGGCCTGTTCCGGCTGATGGCCGCTTGGGGCCTGGTCGAGAGCACGACGGCGCTGGGCTTCATCTACATGGCCTTCAACGTCGCCTTCACGGTGTGGATGCTGCAGAGCTATTTCGACACCATTCCGCGCGATCTCGAGGAAGCGGCCTGGATGGAAGGCGCCGGCCGCTGGCTGACCTTGCGCAAGGTGTTCCTGCCGCTCTGCCTGCCGGCGATCGCGGTGACCGCGATCTTCACTTTCATCAATGCCTGGAATGAATTCGTCGTGGCGCTCACCATGCTGCGCAGCCAGGAAAGCTATACCTTGCCGATCCAGGTGTTTTCGCTGGTCGCCGGCCGCTACACCATCGAATGGCATCACGTCATGGCCGCCACGCTGCTGGCGACCTTGCCGGTGGCCATCCTGTTCATCTGGCTACAGCGTTATCTCGTTCGCGGGCTGGCGCTCGGAGCGGTCAAGTAGCCGCTATCTTTCTACGGAGTTTTCATGCGCATTTTCACCGCCTCGCTGGCGACGGAAACCAACACCTTCTCGCCGGTGCCGACCGACCGGGCTTCGTTCGAGATGGCCTTCTATGCCGGACCCGGCAAGCATCCGGAAACACCGACGCTGTGCTCCTCGCCGATGGTCGCGTTACGCCGGCGGGCAGTGGCCGAAGGCCTCGATGTCATCGAGGGCACCGCCACCTGGGCGGAGCCCGGCGGTCTGGTGCAACGGCAGACCTATGAGGCGCTGCGCGACGAGATTCTCGGCCAACTCAAGGGAGCGCTGCCAGTCGATGCCGTCATCCTCGGCCTGCATGGCGCCATGGTGGCGCAAGGCTATGACGATTGCGAAGGCGACCTGCTCGAACGGGTTCGCGCAATGGTTGGGCCGGAGGTGGCGATCGCCGTGGAACTCGATCCGCACAGCCATCTGACACCGAAGCGCGTGGCGGCCTCCGACATCCTCGCCTACTTCCTCGAATTTCCGCACACCGATTTCTACGAGCGCGGCGAACATGTCGTCGAGCTTGGCCTCGCCGCGGCGCGCGGCGAGATCAAGCCTGTCATCTCGACCTTCGACTGCCGCATGATCCAGGTGCTGCCGACCAGCCGCGAGCCGATGCGGTCCTTCGTCGACCGCATCAAGGCGCTGCACGGCAAGGACGGCGTGCTGTCGGTCTCGGTCATCCATGGCTTCATGGCGGCCGACGTGCCCGAGATGGGCACGCGCATCCTGGTCGTCACCGACAATGACAAGGCCAAGGGCGACGCGCTGGCGGAACGTCTGGGGCGCGAACTCTATGCGCTGCGCGAGAAGACGGCGATGACGATGCTGAGCGCCGCCGACGGCATCGACCGAGCCTTGGCCGTGCGCGCCAAGAATCCGGGCAAGCCGGTGGTCATCGCCGACATCTGGGACAATCCAGGCGGCGGCGTTCCCGGCGACGGCACCTTCGTGCTGCGCCAGATGCTGGCGCGTGGCCTCGACAAATTCGGCGTGGCGACGATCTGGGATCCGATCGCGGTCACCTTCTGCCTGGCCGCGGGCGAGGGCGCGGTCATCGATCTGCGCTTCGGCGGCAAGGCCGGGCCGCAGGCCGGCGAGCCGATCGATGCGCGCGTGCGCGTGCTGAAGGCGGTTCCGGAGGGTTGGCAGAGTTTCGGGCCAAGCCGGGTGACGCTCGGGCCGACGGCGCTGGTCCGCCTCGAAGGCACCGAGGTAGACATCATCCTCAACACCAATCGCACGCAGACCTTCGAGCCGGATATCTTTTCCAACATCGGCGTCGATCCGCTGGCCAAGGACGTGCTGCTGATCAAGTCGACCAACCATTTCTACGCCGGCTTCGAGCCGATCGCCGCCGAGATCATCTATGTCTCGGCGCCAAGTTCATATCCCAGCAATCCGGCGGTGACCGATTACAAGAAGCTGACGCGGCCGGTGTGGCCAAGGGTGGCTGACCCTTGGAAGGATGCTGGTAATCTCCCCCCTTGAGGGGGAGATGTCGCCGAAGGCGACAGAGGGGTCGTCTCTCGTGAAGCGCCAACCTTCTTCTGCCGCGGGAGGTCGAGCCCGGTCGGACCGACCCCCTCTGGCCGCTTCGCGGCCATCTCCCCCTCGAGGGGGGAGATTATTCGGTGCTATACCAGCCCGCGCTTGACCATCATCGCTTCCGGCGACGGCATCTTGCCGCGAAACGCCGTGTAAAGCTCCTCCGGATCCTTCGAACCACCGGCGGCGTAGATGTTCTTGCGCAGCCGTTCGGCGAGCGCCGGGTTGAAGGGGTCGCCGGTCTCCTCGAAGGCGGCGAAAGCGTCGGCATCGAGCACTTCCGACCACATGTAGGAATAATAGCCGGCCGAATAGCCTTCGCCGGAGAAGACGTGGCCGAAATGCGGGGTGCGATGGCGCATCGCGATGGTATCCGGCATGTCAAGCTTCTCAAGCGTTTCGGTTTCGAAACGAAGCGGCTCCTGCGGTGCATCAGGCCGCGCATGATAGGCCATGTCCATCAAGGCAGAGGCCGTGAATTCCACAGTTGCAAAGCCGGCGCCAAACGTGCGTGCGGCCAGCATCTTGTCGAGCAGCGCCTTGGGCATCGGCTTGCCGGTCTTCACATGCAAAGCGTGTTTTTCCAGCACTGCCGGCACGGTCAGCCAGTGCTCATAGAGCTGCGAGGGCAGTTCGACGAAATCGCGGCTGACCGAGGTGCCCGAAACCGAGGGCCAGGTGACGTCGGTCAGCATGCCGTGCAGTGCATGGCCGAATTCGTGGAACAGCGTTTTCGCCTCGTCCACCGACAGCAGCGCCGGCTCGCCGGCTGGCGGCTTGGCGAAGTTCATGATGTTGTAGATGACCGGGCTCGCACCGCGACCGAGCCTGTAGCCGGATTGCAGCGCGCTCATCCAGGCGCCTGAGCGCTTTGACGGCCGGGCGAAATAATCGGCGAGGAACAGACCGCGTTCGCTGCCGTCGGCATTTTTCACCACGAAGACGCGGGCGTCGGGGTGCCAGGCCGCGATCCCCTTCTTCTCCTCGAAGGTGACGCCGAACAGCCGTGTCGCCACGTCGAAGCAAGCGTCGATGATGCGGTCGAGCTGCAGATAGGGTTTCAGTTCCGCCTCGTCGAAGGCGAATTTTTCCGCGCGCAGTTTTTCCTGGTAGAAGCGCCAGTCCCAGGCAGCGAATTTTTCGTTGCTGCCGGCCTCCGTCGCCAACCGTTGCAATTCGATCTGGTCGCTTGCTGCCTTCTCAAGCGCTTTTTCCCACACCGGATCGAGCAGCGCGTGTACGGCCTTCGGCGTCTTGGCCATGGTGTCATCGAGCTTCAGCGCGGCGAAGGAGGCGTAGCCGAGCAGCTTTGCCTTCTCGGCGCGCAGGCGCAGCATGTCGCGCACCACGTTCGTGTTGTCGGTGGCGCCGCCATTCTGCCCGCGCATGGTGAAGGCGCGGAAGGCGATCTCGCGCAGATCGCGGCGTTCGGAGAAGGTCGAGAACGGCTCATAGATCGAGCGCGACAGAGTGACGGCATAGCGGCCCTTCTGGCCACGCATTTCGGCGGCCTCGGCCATGGAGCTTTTCACGAAGTCCGGCAGGCCGGCAAGGTCGGCGTCATCGAGGAACAGCGCCCAGTCGCGCTCGTCGGCCAGCACATTCTGGCCGAAAGCCGTGCCGAGCGAGGACAATTCCTCGCTGATGCGTGCCAGCCGTTTCTTGCCGTCGGCGTCGAGCTTGGCGCCGGAACGGACGAAGCCCTTCCAGGTCTTTTCCAGCACCCGCAGGGTCTCTGCGTCGAGCTTCAGGCTCTCGCGGCGCTGGTAGAGATCGTCGATGCGGGCAAACAGCCGCTCATTCATCGAAATCGCCGAGAAATGCCTGGACATTTTCGGCGAGATGTCGCGCTCCAGCGCCTGGATCGTCTCGTTGGTGTAGGCGCCGGCGCGGCACCAGAAGGTCGACGAGACGCGGTCGAGCGCTTCGCCGCCGAGTTCCAGCGCGGCAAGCGTGTTCTCGATGGTCGGCGCATCCTTGCAGCCGGCGATCGCCTCGATCTCGGCCTCGTGCGCCTTCAGCGCCGCGTCGAAGACCGGGGAGAAGTCGCCGTCGCCAATGCGCGTGAAATCGGGCAGGCCGAGCGGCCCCTGCCACGCGGTTAGCGGATGGGCGGCGAGGTCGACGGCTTTCGTGGAACGCATGGACAGTCTTTCGCTGGTGAGGGCAGGCAGGTGGGTGGTACCCGATGTAGGGCGCGGCTGGCGGACCCGCAATATGCGGATTTGGCCGATATCGGCCTCAGAAGCCGTCGCAGTTCCCGGCGATCGTGGCTTGCGAACTGGCGGTGATGCGGTTGTCGCTTACCGCGAAGGTTTCGTGCATCAGCATGTCGTTGTTGGGGAAATCGTAGCAGGCGACCACCGTGGTGACGCCGCCTTCGCTTTTCTCGACCCTGTGCCGGATTGCCGCACCGGCAACCGCACCTTTCCACTCGTCTATCGAAGCGATGAATTCCTGCTTGCTTTGCACGATGCCGAGGTCGTCCAGCTTGATGTGGACATCGTCGGCGAGCAGGTCGGACAGCTCGGTGCGGTCGGCGACCAGCAGCGCCGAATACCAGCGGCTGATGAGGGCACGATCATCGGCGCGGGCGGCAATAATCGCTATCAGCAGCGCGGCCGCCGTCAAAGCGGCCGACCTGATGTTCACCACCTTGCGCGCCGTTGTCTTCATCCCAGCTCCGGCCGTTCGAAATCGCCGGTCTCCTTGTTCATCGTCCAGAGTTCGCCGGTCGAGATATCGAACCAGGCCCCATGCAGCGACAGTCGCCCCTTGCCCTCGAGAATCGAGACGCAGGGAAAGGTCCGGAGATTGGCGATGGAATAGCGGATCGAGATGCGCTCCAGCGCGGTCTGGCGCTCCGACGCGGTCATGAAGGTGCTGGAGGAGACGGTTTCGGCCGCCGGCGCGATCAGGCTCATCCACTTGCCGATGAAGTCGCCCGGCGAAAGCGGCGCTGAATTGGTGTCGAGCGCTGCACGGATGCCGCCGCAGCGGCCATGGCCCATGACGACGATGTTCTTGACCTTGAGGCTCTGCACGGCGAATTCAAGCGCCGCCGAGGTCGAATGGAACTCGCCGTCGGGAGCATAGGGCGGCACCAGATTGCCGACATTGCGCAGCACGAAGAGTTCGCCGGGCCCGGCGTCGAAGATCGCCTCGGGCGCCGAACGCGAATCGCAGCAGGCGACGATCATCGTCTCCGGCGCCTGGCCTTCGCGAGCGAGGTCTCGATAGCGTCCGCTCTCTGTGAGATAGCGGCCATTCATGAAATTGCGGTAGCCGGCGAGAAGATGTTCAGGGAGATGGGACATGGGCGGCGTCTGGAGCCTTTCCGGGTTGGATGCGGCAGCTCGTTGCGGTCTAGAGAGGCTCTAGCGGCAAAAGCCAGTCGCGAGCAATGCAGAATTATGAGGGCTGGCTAGAAATGCCATGCATCGAGCGCAACCTTGGCCAACAGCGTTACGCCCAGATGGCGACAGGAATGCCAAAGCTGTCTCGGCCCGGCGGGTCGGGCAGCGGCCGTGCCTCACCGCTGGCGATTCGACCGGCGATCAGCATCATTGCGGCCGCGTCGAGGAAATCATCGGCGGCTGCGCCGCGCGGTGGCGGCTGGTCGAGAAAGCCCGTCTCATAGCCATGCCGGCAAAGCAGAGCCTTGCGTTCCGCCATGCCGGCCGGATTGATGCTGCCCTTGATCTTCTTCGGCAGTTGCATGGCCTGATCGCCGTTCAAGCGGCAGAAAGCGACTTCCGGATGCGATTCGTAGACGCGGCCGCGCAAATCGGGTCGCGCGATCAGCAGGGCGTCGATCTCGCGAATCTTGGCAAAAATGCCGAAGGCCTGGATCGAGACGCCACGCGGCGGGTCGGATGTGGTCACGGCCACCTCGCTTGCCCTGATGTGCGCGGCATACCAGGCTTCGATGGTGGTGAAGCCATTGGTGTCGGCATAGAGCGCGGCGCGGGAGGGGATCGAGAAGACGCTGGATTGGCGTGCCCCGAGCAGCCGCCGCACCAGCGCTTCGGGGCCGCGACCGCCCTTGCCCGAAAACTCGGGCAGGCCGATCGGCATGTCGACAGCGATGACAGCATTTTCGGGAAGGGAGGCGAGCAAGGCGGTGAAGGTTGCAAAGACACCGACCGACGGTGCCATGCCAGAAGCGCGCCGGACGGCGATCCAGCCGGCCTTGCAGCCGTCGACGCCGACAAGCACGGCCTCAGTCGACGTCACGCCCGGCGGCCCCGCCCCGGATGCGTGAGGTGGCGAAGCTGGACCATCGCCATCGGATGCGACAGGCTCTGCGCATCGGTTTCGAGCTGCAGTTCGTCGCCGCCGCGCTTGGCGGTGCGCGCCAGGATCTCGTAGACCGCCGCCGTCGTCGATTGCAGCGCCTTGATCGGCGGCTGGCCGGACAGGATACGTGCCAGATAGACGGCCGCCGTCAGATCGCCCAGGCCATTCGGCGGCTTGTCGATCAGGCGATGTTCGGCGAGCAGCGCCTGGCTGCTATCGAGCAGGAGATTGCCGGTGCCGCCCATCATCATCGACGGCGCCGAGGTGACCAGCATGGTCGATGGTCCGGCGTGGAGCGCTGCCGCGATCGCCGATTTCAGGTCGGGCAACGCGGCGCCGGCCATCCATTCCAGTTCGTAGCGGTTGGGGGTGGCTATGTCGGCGATCGGCATCAGCCGGTCGCGCATGGCTATGGCGGTGGGCTCGGGCACGTAGAGGCCGCCCGAATCACCCATCACCGGATCGCAGATATAGACGGCGCCGGGTGTCCTTGCCTTGACCGCGGCGACCAGCGAGGCGACGGCCTCGGCCTGGCCGGCCTCGCCGAGATAGCCGGACAACACGGCGCCGACTTCACCCAGCCATGGCGCCCGCTCGAGATCGGCCATCAGCGTCTTGAACTGGTCGAGCGGCGGTACGATCCGCGTTGCCCGTCCATGGCCGGGATGCCAGGGCAGGATGACGGTCGGCACCGCCCAGACCGGGAAACCCAGGGTCTCCAGCGCAAAGACGGCGGCCCGGTTGCCGACCGAGCCGCGCGCGACATGGCTGGAAATGACGATGACCGCACGCGGCGCGTCGGTTTGTTCGGCGCTCATTGTCGTTTGATTCCTAACTGCCCCGGATGACGTAAAGCACGAGCCAGACCATCAGGCCCAGCGCCAGCAGCAGGCCGAGCGTGCGGCCAAAGCGGGTGCCCCAGACTTCGATCGGATCGGCGCGATCAGCATCGGCCGCGGTGACGTGATCGTGCATGCCTTTCGCGGCCCGCCCCGCAAACGAGTCGCCCGCCGGATTCGTCTCGTGCGCGATGCGCTCGAGGATACGGCGCGATTCCTTCTCGCTGTCCTGGCGCTCCGCCATGATGATGTCCCGTTTTGCAGGACCTTATCGCGTTCGTACGGCCAATCACAGAGCCTTGCAGCGGCATTGGGCATGCCAGGCGAGGGCTGCCGGCCCGGGCGGTTTTCTTGCGCGCTGATTGTGGTAATGCTTCGCGTGCAACTTCTACCGAGGGACCCCATCATGTTTGCCCAGCGCCTTGCCTCGCCGTCCACGTTCCGCACGCTGCCCGCCTTCCTGATGATGGCGATCCTGCTGCCGCTGCTTGCCGGCTGCGGCTACAACACCATCCCCACAGCGGAAGAAAACGCCAGGGCGGCGTGGAGCGAGGTGCTGAACCAGTATCAGCGCCGCGCCGACCTCATCCCCAACCTGGTCGAGACGGTGAAGGGTTATGCCTCGCACGAAAAGGATACGCTCGACGCGGTGGTCGAGGCGCGCGCCAAGGCAACGCAGATCACGGTAACACCGGAAACGCTGAAGGATCCCGAAGCCCTCAAGAAGTTTCAGGATGCCCAGGCGGGGCTGACCAGCGCGCTGTCGCGGCTGATCGCGGTCTCGGAGGCCTATCCCGACCTCAAGGCCAATCAGAATTTCCTGGCGCTGCAAGCCCAGCTCGAAGGCACCGAGAACCGCATCGCGGTGTCGCGGCGCGACTACATCCAGGCGGTCAGGGACTACAATCTGACGCTGAGGACCTTCCCCTCGGTGCTGTGGGCGACCTTCTGGTTCCGCGGCAATGAGCCCTTTGCCAATTTCACCGTCGCCGAAGACAAGATGCAGCCGCCGAAGGTCGATTTCGGCACGAAGCAGGGCGGGTGAAGGACGCATGGTGAGCTTGGTCATTGTCGACCTTGTGTTCCTTCACACCCCCCTCTGTCCTGCCGGACATCTCCCCCGCAAGGGGGGAGATCGGCTGCTTTGGCGGATTGGCCAATTTTCAACATCACAGGAAAAGAGCCGTCAGTGATGACAGCCAATCTCCCCCCTTGCGGGGGAGATGTCCGGCAGGACAGAGGGGGGTGCCAAGAAACGCCAGCCTGACATTCTTGGCTGTCATTCTCAGCTTCCTCTTCCTGCCACTCGCCATCGCCGCCGATCTCCCCGCCCTGACCGGCCGTGTCGTCGACAATGCCGGCATCATCGATGCCGCGACCAAGGCGGCGCTGACGCGGAAGCTTGCCGACTTCGAGACAAAAGGTTCCGACCAGATCGTCGTCGCGACGATTCCCAGCCTCGATGGCGAGGAGATCGAGCCCTACGCCAACCGGCTGTTCCGCTTCTGGAAGCTCGGCCAGGCGAAGGAAAACAACGGCGTGCTGCTGCTGGTGGCCCCGAACGACCGCAAGATGCGCATCGAGGTCGGTTATGGGCTGGAAGGTACGCTGACCGACCTGCACACCAAGCTCATCATCGAAAACGACATGGTGCCGGCCTTCCGCGCCGGCGACTTCTCCGGCGGTATCAGCAAGGCCGTAGACGACATGATCATGGTGCTGGAAGGAAATCCGGAGGAGCTGGAGGCGCGCGGCGAGCGCAACCAGCAGGCGCCCTTCGAGTCCGGCGACCTGTTCTTCACCGTGTTCATCGGCATCTGGATAACCATTATGGTCGGCAGTCTTGCTGTCTCCATCTTGCCGCCGATCTTCGGCCAGAAGCTCGGTCCCGGCCGCTACCGCTGGCTCGGCATGACCTTCGAGCCAAGCCGGCGATCTTCCAGTGGCGGCTGGTCGTCGGGGACTTCCGGCGGCGGCTGGTCTTCGGGATCAAGCAGCGGTGGAGGCTTTTCCGGCGGCGGCGGTTCGTCCGGCGGCGGCGGCTCGTCGGGAAGCTGGTGATGGCATGACGATACCTAGCATCAGCCTGTCGAAACGCGACCGCCTCGCCTCGGCTGTCCTGATTGCCGCGGTCGTGCTGTTCTCCTGCGTCATGTCCTACGCGGCCGACCTGCCGGCGCTGACCGGCCGTGTCGTCGACAATGCCGGCATCATCGACGCGGCGACGAAGGCGAAGCTGACGCGGAAGCTTGCCGACTTCGAGACAAAAGGTTCCGACCAGATCGTCGTCGCGACGATCCCCAGCCTCGATGGCGAGGAGATCGAGCCCTACGCCAACCGCCTGTTCCGCTTCTGGAAACTTGGCCAGGCGGGCGAGAACAATGGCGTGCTCCTGCTGGTTGCCCCGAACGATCGCAAGATGCGCATCGAGGTCGGTTATGGGCTGGAAGGTACGCTGACCGACCTGCACACCAAGTTGATCATCGAAAACGACATGGTGCCGGCCTTCCGCGCTGGGGACTTCTCCGGCGGTATCAGCAAAGCCGTCGATGACATGGTCATGGTCCTGGAGGGCAATCCCGAAGAACTGGAAGCGCGAGGCAAGCGCAATCCCGCCGATGACGGCACGTCCATCGATCCGATCGTTGCCGTGTTCCTGATCCTGTGGGCGACGATGTTTTTCGGCGGGCTGGCGATGGCGTTCCTGCCGCCGATGTTCGGCACGAAGCTGTCGCCGGGCGTGTACAGATGGCTGGGCATGACGTTTCGTTACGGCCGTGGGCCGAGCGGGTACTCGGGCAGCAGTGGCTGGACAACGGGTTCGTCTTCGGGCGGCTGGTCGTCGGGGAGCTCCGGTGGTGGTTGGTCTTCTGGGTCAAGCGGCGGTGGCGGGTTTTCCGGTGGCGGCGGCTCATCGGGTGGTGGCGGTTCTTCAGGAAGCTGGTGAGACATATCATGGCAACACGACCAATCAGCCCGCAGGATCATGAGCGCATCGCAACCGCGATCCGCGGCGCCGAGGAGGAAACCGACGGCGAGATCTACTGCGTCGTGGCCCATGCCAGCGACGGCTATTTCTTCCCGGCCGCCTTCATGGCGACCGTGTGCATGCTGATCGTCAGCCTGGCGGTCGGCTACGGTCTGGAGGCCTGGTGGCTGTCGATCCGGCTGCCGCATTTCGTACTCGCCCAGCTCCTGGCGCTTGCCTGCGTGCTGGCCTTGTTGTGGGCGCTGCCCGGCCTGCGCATCCATCTGGTGCCGAGGCGGCTGCGCTACCAGGCGGCGCACGCCAACGCGGTCAAGCAGTTCCTTGCCCGCAACGTCCACCGCACCACGGCGCGCACCGGCGTGCTGGTCTTCGTCTCGATCGCTGAACGCTATGCCGAAGTGGTTGCCGATTCGGGCATCGACGCCAAGGTCGGCCAGCATGTCTGGGACGGTGTCGTGCGCGACCTTACCGCGCATGCCGGCGACGACCGGCTTGCCGACGGCTTCGTCAAGGCGATCGAGCAGGTGGGTGCGGTGCTGGCCGAGCATTTCCCGGTCACAGTGGGCGACAGCAACGAACTCGACGACCATTTGGTCGAAATCTGAGTCCTTCCAGTGAAGCTTCGAGGGCCCTGTCTTAGGTGGTGACCGCCTGTGAGAAAGCAGCCGGCGGGCCGCCGGGACTCTTGCAATCGGGCGATGCGGGTTTATGGTTAACAAATCATGAATACGCTGACGATCGACATCCGGAAAGCCGACCCGCGCGATGCCAGTGCCATCGCCGAGGTGCATCTGGAGGCCTGGCGCGGCGCCTATTCCGGCATCATTCCGCACCGCACCCTGACATCGATGATCAACCGTCGAGGCGCCGACTGGTGGGCGAATGCGATTCGCCGCGCCGCCACCGTCCTGGTCGTCGAGATCGGCGGCAAGATCGCCGGCTATGCGACGATCGGCAAGAACCGCGCCCGCGAATTGCGCCAGCAAGGCGAAATCTACGAATTGTACCTGCGCCCGGAATATCAGGGCATCGGGCTCGGCAGCCGCCTGTTCGCGGCAGCCAGGGCGCGTCTGGCCGATCACGGGTTGAAAGGCATGGTGGTGTGGGCGCTGGAGGACAACCAGAACGCGCTTGCCTTCTATGCCGGCGCCGGCGGCCGCGACGTTGCGGAAGGCGTCGAGATATTCGAGCAGAAGGCGCTCAAGAAGGTCGCTTTCGTCTGGGAATGACAGCCCGGCTTTTCGGCCGCCCGCCTCTTCCGATCGCACCCAGCACCATTCGCCGCATTGCACCATGGCGCGCCGCCCGCTATCGATCGTCCATCGAGAGAGGGATTTAAGCCATGCGCATCGAAGCCATAGCCAGCGGAAAGAACCCGCCTGAGGACGTCAACGTCATCATCGAGGTGCCGATCGGCGGCGAGCCGATCAAGTATGAGATGGACAAGGAAGCCGGCACGCTGTTCGTCGACCGCTTCCTGCACACCTCGATGCGCTACCCCGGCAATTACGGCTTCGTGCCGCACACGCTGTCGGGCGACGGCGATCCGATCGACGTGCTGGTCTGCAACACGCGCGCCCTGGTGCCGGGCTGCGTCATCAACGTCAGGCCTATCGGCGTGCTGATCATGGAAGACAATGCCGGCCAGGATGAGAAGATCATCGCCGTGCCGTCGCCGAAACTGACGCTGCGCTACGAGAACGTTACCGAATACACCCAGCTGCCCGACATCACGCGCCAGCAGGTGCAGCACTTCTTCGAGCACTACAAGGATCTCGAGCCCGGCAAATGGGTCAAGATCGAAGGCTGGCACGATTCCAAATATGCCAAGAAGATGATCGTCGACGCGATCGAGCGGGCCAAGGCGAGCAAGTAGCTGGGCTTAGGCTCTGCGGAGCATCAACCTCGCAGGGCCTAGGCCTCGCGAGGCCCCGCGACTTCGTCATACCAGGGCGGAGCAGCCGCGAAGCGGCGTCGCGGAGACCCTGGTATCCATGCCGTGACGCTCGGTGACGTGAGCGGCGGGACAAAATTCTGCGCCGCTGCGGCGGTGTTGATGTCGCGGCATGGACCCTCGGGTCTGCGCTGCGTCGCTACGCTCCTTGCTGCGCCGTGGATGACGAAGTCAAAGGCGTTCGGTCAATCCCAACGTGTGCGACCTGCATGTGGCAGAAGTTCCGTGCTAAGCAACTGATCTAGTTATCCACCCGGCCGAAAGCCGGCACGTTGCCGATGACAGTGCGCCTGTCCTTGCCACAGGCGAAGGTCCGTGCCTTGCCGTCGGCAAGCTTGCGCGCCTGATCGTTGGCGGTGGGATTGCCCGTGGCCAGCACCAGGCCGACGGTGCAGCCGTCGCGGGCGTCCATCTGGCCGACCTTGGCGACGAGCAGCACCTCGGTCGGCTTTTTCTCGTCCTCGGGATTGCTGATCGAGCGGCGATGGATGGCGGCATAGGGCACTGCCGTGTCGCCCTTGGTTTCGATGCGCCATTCGATCTTGGCTCCGGACGAATTGAAGCCGGAAAAGCTTTCCCAGACCGTCGTCATGTCGCCGCCGGGCGGAAAGCCGTAGAACAGCGATTCACGCGCGTCGTCATAGGCGATCAGTACGGGATAGCCGCGATAGCCCGAACAGGCAAGTTCGGCCCAGTCGCCGTCGCCTTCTTCTGCCTGCGCGTAGGTCACGCAGTCCGTTTTCGAATCCAGATCGGTGTAGGCGCTGGAAATGCCGTCGGCTTGCGCCGCCTGACCGAGACCGACCAGAACAAGCGGGATCAGAATGGCACGCATGGCGGTCAATCTCCGTTGCAAGCCGCTGCAGCGTAGCGTCAAACGCTATTTCTTCAAGCTCGCTTCAATCAGCAGGTCGGCATTGCGGGCAACCGCCTGGGCCGGGCCGCCGAGCCCGAACAGCTGGCCGCTGATATAGGCGCCCTCGATCAGCAGCAGCAGGCCGTCGCCGAGCGTGTCAGGGTCTTGCGCGCCCATCGCGGCCGCCATGGCGCGCAGCCGGCGGCGCAGTTCCTGCTTGTTGGCCTCGCTGACCACGCGGGCCGGATGGCTGTGGTCGGGATATTCGACCGCCGCATTGGTCATGCCGCAGCCGCGATAATCCGCCACTTGCGTGCGCTTGCCGATGCGGGTCAGAAAAGCCTTGATCTGTGCGCGCGGCTCGCCGGGATGAGCGGCGACCGCCTCGTCGAAACGCTCCCAATATTCAAGATCGTACTGCCTGAGATAGGAGGCGGCCAGTTCATCCTTGGACGGAAAGCTGCGATAGAGGCTGGGCTTGGTGACGCCGGCACGTTTGACGATCTCGTCGACGCCTATCGCCCTGATGCCGCGCCGGTAGAACAGGTCATAGGCCACATCGAGGATCTTCTTGGCTGCTTTCGGCGGCGCCGACGCATGACCGTCGCTGATGGTCAGATCAATATTTTTGTCCGTTGGCATCGTGTGGCTCGATTGACAATGTTACCGATCGGTACGTATACATACTCCACCTGCAACGTACCGGTCAGTAACATGATAGCTCAATCCCGCCCATTTGGCCAGCGCTACGCTTTCGTCGTGGTCGGCGTCATCTTCCTTAGCCTGCTGGTCGCGGCCGGTCTGCGGTCCGCTCCCTCTGTCATGATGCTGCCGCTGGAGACCAGTTTCGGCTGGCGGCGCGACATCATCTCGCTGGCCGCAGGTGTCGGCATCCTGCTTTACGGCCTGACGGGGCCATTTGCCGCGGCCCTGATGGAGCGCATCGGGCTGCGCCGCACATTGCTGGCCTCGCTGGTGGTGATGTCGGGCTCCACGGCGCTCAGCTTGCTGATGACCAAGCCGTGGCATTTGTTCATCACTTGGGGCGTGTTCTCGGGCATTGGTTCCGGCGCTGTCGCCAGCGTGCTCGGCGCGACCATCGTCAACCGCTGGTTCAAGACCAATCGCGGCCTTGTCATGGGATTGATGTCGGCTTCCAGCGCCTCGGGCATGCTGGTGTTCCTGCCGCTGATCGCCGCTCTGGCGCAGTCGGGCGGCTGGCAGCCGGTTGTCATCGCGGTCGCGATCGCGACCGCTGCCCTGATACCGCTGGTCTGGCTGCTGGTGCCGGAGCGGCCGGCATCGATCGGCATGGTGCGCTACGGCGCCGAGGCTGACGACGTGCCGCCCACTCCGCCTGCGTCACAGGGCAATTTTCTTGCGCATACGTTCTCGACGCTGCGCCGTGCCGCCGGCACGCGGGTGTTCTGGTATCTGTTCGCCACCTTCTTCGTCTGCGGCTTCACCACCAACGGGCTGGTCGGCACGCATCTTATCGCGTTCTGCGGCGACATGGGCATCGGCGAAGTGCAGGCCGCCGGTCTGCTGTCGATGATGGGCATTTTCGACCTGATCGGCACGACGTTGTCGGGCTGGCTCACCGACCGCTTCGATCCGCGTAAGCTGCTCGGCGTCTATTATGGCATTCGTGGCCTGTCGCTGATCTATCTGCCCTATTCCGGCTTCTCGGCGACCAGCTTGATCATCTTCGCTGTGCTCTATGGTCTCGACTGGATCGCCACCGTGCCGCCGACGCTGCGGCTCGCCAACGAGGCGTTCGGCGACCGCAGCGGGCCGATCGTGTTCGGCTGGATCGTCGCCGGACACCAGATCGGTGCGGCGACAGCCGCCGCCTTCGGCGGCACCATGCGCGAGTTGCAGGGCAATTACGAACTGGCGTTCCTGATCGCCGGCATGACTGCGATTGCCGCCGCCTGTATCTCGCTGCTGATCAACACCAGCAAGCCGGCCTTCGAGCCGGAGCCGCAGGCGGCGTAGGGCTGTCGATCTCCCCCCTTGCGGGCAGGGCTATCGCATATGGATTTTTGCGAAGAAGAACCCCACCCTAACCCTCCCCACAAGGGGGAGGGAACGCTGCCGCGTGCCTTTAATTCTTGGTTGTGTGCGTCAAGTTCTGCAAAATGGGCGATCATGAAGCTGGTCATGCGGCTTGGCGTAGAGCGAGCTTCTTGTGCTC
>NZ_JAMYSJ010000042.1:0-36506 GCF_040321855.1 Mesorhizobium sp. M0227
TGCCGATCGCCATGGAAGAGAAGCTGCGCTTCGCCATCCGTGAAGGCGGCCGCACCGTCGGTGCCGGCATCGTCGTCACCATCAAAGAGTAATTTGGACTTAAACCGATCTGTCGCGGGCGCGGGAGTTGCCCGCGCCGCGCCAGAACAAGGAAGTGACGCATGAACGGACAGAATATCCGCATCCGCCTTAAGGCGTTTGACCACCGCGTGCTCGACGCCTCGACGAAGGAAATCGTGTCGACGGCCAAGCGTACCGGTGCAAACGTCCGCGGCCCCATTCCGCTGCCGACGCGGATCGAAAAGTTCACGGTCAACCGGTCGCCTCACGTCGACAAGAAGAGCCGCGAGCAGTTCGAGATGCGCACGCACAAGCGTCTGCTCGACATCGTCGATCCGACCCCGCAGACGGTCGATGCTTTGATGAAGCTCGATCTGGCCGCCGGCGTCGACGTCGAGATCAAGCTCTAAGGGAATGAGAGCGCGGTAAGGGGCGGTGCCCCTGGCCCGGAACTCTAAAGGAATTGAACCGATGCGTTCAGGTGTGATTGCAAAAAAGGTGGGAATGACCCGCATCTATAACGATGCCGGGGAACATGTTCCCGTCACCGTTCTCCTGATGGAGAACTGCCAGGTCGTGGCCCAGCGCACGCAAGAGAAGAATGGCTACACCGCCGTTCAGCTCGGCGTTGGCCTTGCCAAGGTGAAGAACACGTCGAAGGCGATGCGCGGCCATTTCGCGACCGCTTCCGTCGAGCCGAAGGCGAAGGTCGCCGAGTTCCGCGTCTCCGCCGACAACATGATCGATGTCGGCGCGGAGATCACCGTCGAGCACTTCGTCGCCGGCCAGAAGGTCGATGTGACGGGCACGACGATCGGCAAGGGTTTTCAGGGCGTCATTAAGCGCCACCACATGGGCGGTGGCCGTGCGACGCACGGTAACTCGGTTTCGCACCGTACGCACGGTTCGACCGGCCAGCGCCAGGACCCGGGCAAGGTGTTCAAGGGCAAGCATATGGCTGGCCACATGGGCGACACCCGCGTCACCACGCAGAATGTCGAGATCGTATCGACCGACGCCGACCGCGGCCTGATCCTGATCCGCGGTGCGGTTCCCGGATCGAAGGGCGCCTGGATCCTGGTCCGCGATGCGGCCAAGGTGGCACTGCCGGCCAATGCGCCGAAGCCTGCCGCGATCCGCGCCGTTGCTGCCGAAAGTGGCGCCAAGAACGAGGCTCCGGCCACAGAGGGAGCGGAATAATGGATCTCAAGATCACAACGCTGGGCGGCAAGGACGCCGGCAAGGTGGAACTCTCCGACGAGATTTTCGGCCTTGATCCGCGCGAAGACATCCTGCAGCGCGTCGTGCGCTGGCAGCTTGCCAAGAAGCAGCAGGGCACGCACAAGACCAAGGGTCGCGCCGAGATCGCGCGCACCGGCGCCAAGATGTACAAGCAGAAGGGTACGGGCCGCGCCCGTCACCATTCGGCACGCGCTCCGCAGTTCCGCGGCGGCGGCAAGGCCCACGGCCCGGTCGTTCGCAGCCACGAGCACGAACTGCCGAAGAAGGTTCGTGCTCTCGGCCTCAAGCATGCTCTCTCGGCCAAGGCCAAGAGCGCGTCGATCATCATCATCGACGAGCTGAAGCTGACCGAGGCCAAGACGAAGGCGCTGATCGCGAATTTCGCGACGCTGGGCCTGACCAACGCTTTGCTGATCGGCGGCGCCGAGCTTGACAAGAACTTCAAGCTGGCGGCGACGAACATCCCCAACATCGACGTGCTGCCCATCCAGGGCATCAACGTCTACGACATTCTGCGCCGCGGCACGCTGGTCCTTTCGAAGGCCGCCGTCGAGGCTCTCGAGGAGCGTTTTAAATGACCGACCTTCGTCATTACGACGTGATCGTCTCGCCGGCGATCACCGAAAAGTCGACCATGGCCTCCGAGCAGAACAAGGTCGTCTTCAACGTCGCCAAGAAGGCGTCGAAGCCGGAAATCAAGGCCGCCGTCGAAGCGCTGTTCGGCGTCAAGGTGATGGCCGTGAACACGCTTGTCCGCAAGGGCAAGATCAAGCGCTTCCGTGGCACGGTTGGCCGCCAGAGCGACGTCAAGAAGGCGGTTGTGACGCTGGCCGATGGCCAGTCGATCGACGTCGCGACGGGTCTCTGAGCAAGGCCGCGAGGACAGAACAATGGCACTGAAAAAATTCAACCCGGTAACGCCCAGCACCCGTCAGCTGGTCATCGTCGACCGCTCGGGCCTCTACAAGGGCAAGCCCGTCAAGGGTCTGACCGAAGGCCTGACCAAGTCGGGCGGCCGCAACAATCATGGTCGCATCACCGCCCGCTTCATCGGCGGTGGTCACAAGCGTTCGTACCGCATCATCGACTTCAAGCGCCGCAAGT
This sequence comes from Mesorhizobium sp. M0227, assembly GCF_040321855.1. Lineage (NCBI taxonomy): Bacteria > Pseudomonadati > Pseudomonadota > Alphaproteobacteria > Hyphomicrobiales > Phyllobacteriaceae > Mesorhizobium > Mesorhizobium sp. M0227. Next base: position 2,407 of record NZ_JAMYSJ010000042.1, read on the forward strand.
TCGACGTCGTCGGCACGGTCGAGCGCATTGAATACGATCCGAACCGCACCGCTTTCATCGCGCTGATCAAGTATGATGATGGCGAGCTGTCCTACATCATCGCTCCGCAGCGTCTGGCTCCCGGCGACAAGATCGTGTCCGGTGAATCGGTCGACGTGAAGCCGGGCAATGCGATGCCGCTGGCTTCGATGCCGGTCGGCACCATCGTCCACAACATCGAGCTGAAGCCGGGCAAGGGCGCTCAGGTCGCCCGTTCGGCAGGTGGTTACGGTCAGCTGGTCGGTCGTGACCAGGGCATGGCGATCCTGCGCCTCAATTCGGGCGAGCAGCGTGTCGTTCACGGCTCCTGCATGGCCACTGTTGGCGCCGTGTCCAATCCGGACCACGGCAACATCAATGACGGCAAGGCCGGTCGCACGGTTTGGCGTGGCAAGCGCCCGCACAATCGCGGCGTGACCATGAACCCGGTCGACCATCCGCACGGCGGCGGCGAAGGCCGCACCTCGGGTGGCCGCCATCCGGTTTCGCCCTGGGGCAAGCCGACCAAGGGCAAGAAGACGCGGTCCAACAAGGCGACCGACAAGTTCATCCTGCGCTCGCGCCATCAGCGCAAGAGCTAAGAAGAGGTAACGCCAAGTGACTCGTTCGATTTGGAAAGGCCCCTTCATTGACGGCTACCTTCTCAAGAAGGTGGACAAGGTTCGTGAAGGTGGTCGCAATGAGGTGATCAAGATGTGGAGCCGTCGCTCCACCATCCTGCCGCAGTTCGTCGGCTTCACCTTCGGTGTCTACAACGGCCAGAAGCATGTTCCCGTCTCGGTGAACGAGGACATGGTCGGTCACAAGTTCGGTGAATTCGCTCCGACCCGGACCTATTACGGTCACGGCGCGGATAAGAAGGCGAAGAGGAAATAATCATGGGCAAGGCCAAAGCTCCGCGCAGGCTTGCTGATAACGAAGCGCGCGCCGTATTGCGCACGATCCGTATCAGCCCGCAGAAGCTCAACCTCGTTGCCGCGCTGATCCGCGGCAAGAAGGTCGCGACAGCGCTTTCCGATCTCGAATTCTCGGCCAAGCGGATTTCCGGCACGGTCAAGAAGACGCTGGAATCGGCAATCGCCAACGCGGAAAACAACCACGACCTGGATGTCGATGCACTGATCGTGGCGGAAGCCTATGTCGGCAAGTCGATCGTCATGAAGCGGTTCCATGCCCGTGGCCGCGGTCGCGCCAGCCGTATCGAGAAGCCGTTCTCGCACCTCACGATCGTCGTTCGTGAAGTCGAAGAAAAAGGGGAGGCCGCATAATGGGCCAGAAAGTCAATCCGATCGGTCTTCGCCTCGGCATCAACCGCACCTGGGATTCGCGCTGGTTCGCGAACACCGGCGAGTACGGCAAGCTGCTGCATGAGGACATCAAGATCCGCAAGTATCTCGAGAAGGAGCTCAAGCAGGCTGCCATCTCGAAGGTCGTGATCGAGCGTCCGCACAAGAAGTGCCGTGTCACCATCCACGCTGCGCGCCCGGGCCTGATCATCGGCAAGAAGGGCGCCGACATCGAGAAGCTTCGCAAGAAGCTGATGGAGATGACGAAGTCCGAGACGCACCTTAACATCGTTGAAGTGCGCAAGCCGGAGATCGACGCGACCCTGGTCGCCCAGTCGATCGCCCAGCAGCTCGAGCGTCGTATCGCGTTCCGCCGCGCCATGAAGCGCGCCGTTCAGTCGGCGATGCGCCTCGGTGCCGAAGGCATCCGCATCAACTGCGCCGGCCGCCTCGGCGGCGCCGAGATCGCGCGCATGGAATGGTATCGCGAAGGCCGCGTGCCGCTGCATACGCTGCGTGCGGACGTCGACTACGGTACGGCCGAAGCGCACACGGCTTATGGCATCTGCGGCGTCAAGGTCTGGGTGTTCAAGGGCGAAATCCTTGAGCATGACCCGATGGCTTCGGAGCGTCGGGCCAGCGAAAGCGATGCAGCGCATGGCGGTGGTGGTGATCGCGAACGCGGTCGTCGTCGCGAAAACGCCTGAGACATTTAGGAATTTGGAGTTAGAACGATGCTGCAGCCAAAGCGCACAAAGTTCCGCAAGCAGTTCAAGGGCCGTATCCATGGTACCGCAAAGGGCGGCACCAACCTGGATTTCGGTGGTTTCGGGCTGAAGGCGCTTGAGCCGAACCGCGTCACCGCACGTGAGATCGAGGCGGCCCGCCGCGCGATCACGCGTGAAATGAAGCGCGCTGGTCGCGTCTGGATCCGTATTTTCCCGGACGTGCCGGTCACTTCGAAGCCGACCGAAGTCCGCATGGGTAAGGGCAAGGGTGCGGTCGACTACTGGGCGGCGCGCGTCAAGCCGGGCCGTATCATGTTCGAGATCGACGGCGTCAATGAAGAAACCGCCCGTGAGGCACTGCGTCTCGGCGCGGCCAAGCTCTCGGTCAAGACGCGCTTTGTGCAGCGCATCGCAGAATAAGGACGGGCTGATCATGAAAGCCGAAGACATCCGGACCAAGACCCAGGACCAGCTGACCGACGACCTGGCCAGCCTGAAGAAGGAGCAGTTCAACCTGCGCTTCCAGAAGGCCACCGGCCAGCTCGAGAAGACCGCGCGCGTGAGACAGGTCCGTAAGGATATTGCGCGTATCAAGACCATCGCTGCGGAAAAGTCCGCGGCTAAGAAGGCTTAAGGACGAAAACCATGCCAAAGCGCATTCTGCAGGGCACCGTCGTCAGCGACAAGAACGAGAAGACGGTTGTCGTCAAGGTCGAACGGCGCTTCACGCATCCCGTGATGAAGAAGACCGTGCGCATGACCAAGAAGTACAAGGCGCACGACGAGAACAACGCCCACAAGGTAGGCGATCAGGTGTTCATCCAGGAATCGAAGCCGATTTCCAAGGACAAGCGCTGGATCGTCGTGTCTTCGGACCAAGCCTGACCTCGGGCGTAAACAACGAATTTTGGACAGACCGGGGAGGGGCTTTGAGCCCATCCCGTTAGAAGAGAAGAAGGCGGCCAGTCATGATTCAGATGCAAACAAACCTCGACGTCGCGGATAATTCCGGCGCCCGTCGTGTCATGTGCATCAAGGTGCTGGGCGGCTCGAAGCGGAAATACGCTTCCGTGGGCGACATCATCGTGGTGTCGATCAAGGAAGCCATTCCGCGCGGCCGCGTGAAGAAGGGCGATGTGATGAAGGCGGTCGTGGTTCGCACGGCCAAGGACATCCGCCGCCCGGACGGCAGCGTGATCCGTTTCGACAAGAACGCGGCCGTTCTCGTCGACAACAAGAAAGAGCCGATCGGCACGCGTATCTTCGGACCGGTTCCGCGCGAACTCCGCGCCAAGAACCACATGAAGATCATCTCGCTCGCGCCTGAAGTGCTGTAAGGAGCCGGACCAATGCAAAAGATTAGAAAAGGCGACAAGGTCGTCGTGCTGGCCGGCAAGGACAAGGGCCGTTCGGGCGAAGTCCTCTCGGTGCAGCCGAAGGAAGACACCGCGCTGGTGCGCGGCGTCAACATGATCCGCCGTCACCAGAAGCAGTCCCAGTCCCAAGAGGGCGGGATCATCACCAAGGAAGCGCCGATCCAGCTGTCGAACATCGCGCTGGCCGACCCCAAGGATGGCAAGCCGACCCGCGTCGGCTTCATCTTCCAGAAGGACGGCAAGAAGGTGCGCGTCGCCAAGCGCTCGGGAGAAGTCATCAATGGCTAAGGCTCAAACCACGAAGCCCAAGGCTGAAAGCAAACAGTCCAAGGCTCAGAACACGCCGCGCCTCAAGCAGGTCTACAACGAGACCATCCGCAAGGCGCTGCAGGAACAGTTCGGCTACGACAACGAGATGCAGGTTCCGCGCATCGACAAGATCGTGCTGAACATGGGCGTTGGCGAAGCGACCGCCGATTCGAAGAAGCCTTCGATCGCGGCCGAAGACCTGGCGATGATCGCCGGCCAGAAGGCCGTCGTCACCCGCGCCCGCAATTCGATCGCCGGCTTCAAGGTCCGCGAGAAGATGCCGATCGGTGCCAAGGTCACGTTGCGCAAGGAACGCATGTACGAGTTCCTCGACCGCCTCGTGAACATCGCACTGCCGCGCGTCCGCGACTTTCGCGGACTGAATCCGAAGAGCTTCGATGGCCGTGGCAACTACGCCATGGGCATCAAGGAACACATCGTGTTCCCGGAGATCAACTACGACAAGGTTGATCAGATCTGGGGCATGGACGTCATCGTTTGTACGACTGCGAAGACGGACGACGAAGCCAGGGCGTTGCTCAAGGCCTTCAACTTCCCCTTCCGCCAGTAACGGCAGCGAGAAAAGGAAAAATCTGAAATGGCAAAGACCAGCTCAGTCGAGAAGAACAACAGGCGCCGCAAGCTTGCTGACCAGTACGGTCCCAAGCGGGCTGCGCTCAAGGCGATCATCATGGATCAGTCCAAGCCGATGGAAGAGCGCTTCCGCGCTCAGCTCAAGCTTGCCGCCATGCCGCGCAACTCGGCCAAGATCCGCATCCGCAACCGCTGCGAAGTCACCGGCCGTCCGCGCGCCTACTATCGCAAGCTCAAAGTATCGCGCATCGCGCTTCGTGATCTCGGCAATAACGGCCAGATCCCGGGCCTGGTCAAGTCGAGCTGGTAAGGAGGACATAACATGTCATTGAGCGATCCTCTCGGCGATATGCTGACCCGCATCCGCAACGCGTATGGCCGCAAGAAGTCGAGCGTTTCGACGCCGGCTTCGCGTCTGCGCACCCGCGTCCTCGACGTGCTGAAGGCTGAAGGCTATATCCGCGATTACAGCCAGACCGACTTCGACAACGGCAAGTCCGAAATCGAGATCGAGCTGAAGTATTTCGACGGCGCGCCGGTCGTGCGCGAAATCGCCCGCGTCTCGAAGCCAGGCCGCCGCGTCTATGTTTCGGCCAAGTCGATCCCGCAGGTCGCCAACGGCCTCGGCATCGCCATCCTTTCGACACCGAAGGGCGTGATGGCCGACCATGAAGCACGTGAACAGAACGTCGGCGGTGAGATCCTCTGCCAGATCTTCTGATCTGGCAGTTGACCGCAAAGTGGAATCCGGTCTTCGGATCGTTCCCGAAGACAGAGACCTGAAACAAGAGAAGTGACGAGGACAACAAAATGTCTCGTATTGGAAAGAAACCCGTTTCGCTGCCGCAGGGCGTGACCGCGACCGTCAACGGCCAGACCGTGACGGCGAAGGGCCCCAAGGGTGAGCTGAAGTTCGTGGTAAACGACGAAGTGCTGGTCAAGATGGAAGGCAGCGAGATCGCTGTCCAGCCGCGCGACCAGACCAAGACCGCCCGCTCCAAGTGGGGCATGTCGCGCACGCAGATCGTCAACATCCTGCAGGGCGTCAAGGACGGTTTCGAGAAGAAGCTCGAGATCACCGGCGTCGGCTATCGCGCGGCACTTCAGGGCAAGAACCTGCAGCTGGCGCTTGGCTTCAGCCATGACGTCGTCTATGAGACGCCGCAGGGCATCACCATCACGGTGCCGAAGCCGACTGAAATCACCGTGGCCGGCATCGACAAGCAGCAGGTCGGCCAGGTTGCGGCCGAGATCCGCGAGTATCGTGGTCCGGAGCCCTACAAGGGCAAGGGCGTCCGCTATGCTGGCGAGAAGATCGTCCGCAAGGAAGGCAAGAAGAAGTAGTGGGCCTGGCCTCGAGAGGTTGAAGACTTTTCGGAAAAGGCCAAGCCAGGAAGTGTAACGCCGCGGGGAGCGGTCGCGGGAGGCGCTTTCGCCTACCGCATATGGCGGCCCCCGTTTTTTGAAGGCAAGGAAGACCATCATGGGTACCAAGGAATCCACGCAGCGCCGCGCGCAGCGCGTCCGTCGTCAGATCAAGAAGGTCGCCGGCGAGCGCCCGCGTCTGTCGGTCCACCGCACGTCGAAGAACATCTACGTGCAGGTCATCGACGACGCCAAGGGCCACACCATCGCTGCCGCTTCGACGCTCGAGAAGGACCTCAAGGGTTCGCTCAAGACCGGCGCCGACACCGCCGCCGCGACCGCGATCGGCAAGCTGATCGCCGAGCGCGCCACCAAGGCCGGCGTCAAGGAAGTCGTCTTCGACCGCGGCGCCTACATCTATCACGGCCGCGTCAAGGCGCTCGCCGAGGCTGCCCGCGAAGGTGGCTTGAGCTTCTAAGCATAGTCCCGAAAAGTTGCAGACTTTTCGGATAGGGATTATGCGAAGGAATTGATTTCGCCCCCGGTGACCGTTCCCGATTTATTCGGGGCGAGGCACCGGATCTTATCAGCAACCGTGCTTCCGGAAAAAAACAAGGAACAGGATATGGCACAGGAACGTAGGGATGGCGGCCGCGGCCGCGATCGTGAAGAACGCGATGACGGCATGGTGGACAAGCTCGTCCACATCAACCGCGTCGCCAAGGTCGTCAAGGGCGGCCGTCGCTTCGGTTTTGCAGCACTCGTCGTCGTCGGCGACCAGAAGGGCCGCGTCGGCTTTGGTCACGGCAAGGCGCGCGAAGTGCCGGAAGCTATCCGCAAGGCAACTGAATCGGCCAAGCGCGACATGATCTTCGTGCCGCTGCGCTCGGGCCGTACGCTGCACCATGACGTCGAAGGACGCTGGGGCGCCGGACGCGTGCTGCTGCGCGCTGCCAAGCAAGGTACCGGCATCATCGCCGGTGGCCCGATGCGCGCTGTCTTCGAGACGCTCGGCATGCATGACGTGGTCGCCAAGTCGATGGGTTCGTCGAACCCCTACAACATGGTTCGCGCCACATTCGACGCGCTGAAGAGCCAGATGCATCCCAAGGATGTGGCTGCTGCTCGCGGCATCAAGTATTCGACCCTTCAGGCCCGCCGCGGCACCGCCGTTGCGGCTGAAGAATAGTCGATCTGACCAGGGATTTTGACCATGGCCAAGAAAGCAACCAAGACCATCACCGTTGAGCAGATCGGTTCGCCGATCCGCCGCCCGAAGGAACAGCGCGCAACGCTGGTCGGCCTCGGCCTCAACAAGATGCACAAGCAGCGCACGCTGGAAGATACGCCCTCCGTGCGCGGCATGATCGCTGCCGTCCAGCATCTCGTCCGCGTCGTGGACGAGGGCTGAGCCAGAGCGCAGGAGAACTCAGATGAAACTCAACGATCTGCGTGACAAGGACGGCGCGACGCACTCCAAGAAGCGTCTCGGCCGTGGTATCGGCTCCGGCTCCGGCAAGACCGGCGGTCGCGGCGTCAAGGGCCAAAAGGCGCGCTCCGGCGTCGCCATCAACGGCTTCGAAGGCGGCCAGATGCCGCTCTACCGGCGCCTGCCGAAGCGTGGCTTCAACAACATCTTCGCCAAGAGCTTCACCGTCGTGTCGCTGGCCCGCATTCAGGTGGCCATCGACGCCAAGAAGCTCGATGCCAAGGCGACCGTGACGGCTGAATCGCTGGTTGCCGCCGGCGTCATCCGCCGCGTCAAGGACGGCGTGCGCATCCTCTCGGACGGCGAGATCAAGGCGAAGCTCGCCTTTGACGTCGCCGGCGCCTCCAAGGCCGCGATCGAAAAGATCGAAAAGGCCGGCGGTTCGGTCAAGCTGCCGCAGGAAAAGGCAGCCGCCGAGTAACGGCAATTTGAAGCGCGATCGGCAAGAGTTGGATCCGTTTTTGCTCACGATTGCGCTTTGATCTGCTCAACGAGGCGGCCGCGTCAACGCGGCCGCTTGCATGTTTAGAGCCCGGAGCTTATCTCGTGAGCTTCGGTGAAACGCGCCGCCTGACCTCAGGGCCATCAAGCGTTACCAAGCGGAGAATCAGGCATGGCTTCGGCTGCTGAACAATTAGCCTCGAATCTGAATTTCTCGGCCTTCGCCAAGGCGGAGGATTTGAAGAAGCGCATCTGGTTCACGATCGGCGCGCTGCTCGTCTATCGCCTCGGCACCTACATCCCGCTTCCTGGTATCAATCCCGACGCCTTCGCCCAGGCATTCTCTTCGCAGAGCAAGGGCGTGCTTGGCATGTTCAACATGTTCGCCGGCGGCGCCGTGCAGCGCATGGCGATCTTTGCGCTCGGCATCATGCCTTACATCTCCGCGTCCATCATCATGCAGCTGATGACCTCGGTCATCCCGTCACTGGAAGCGCTGAAGAAGGAAGGCGAACAGGGCCGCAAGGTCATCAACCAATACACGCGCTACGGCACCGTGCTGCTTGCGCTGGTTCAGGCCTATGGCATTTCTGTCGGTCTGGAAGGCGGCAACGGCATCGTCAGCGATCCCGGCATGTTCTTCCGCATCTCGACCGTTGTCACGCTGGTCGGCGGCACCATGTTCCTGATGTGGCTGGGCGAGCAGATAACCGCGCGCGGCATCGGCAACGGCATTTCGCTGATCATCTTCTCCGGCATCGTCGCCGGCCTGCCGCACGCCATCTCCGGCACGCTGGAGCTTGGCCGCACCGGCGCGCTGTCGACCGGCCTGATCCTGGCGATCATCGTGCTGGCCGTCGTCGTCATCGCACTCATCGTGTTCTTCGAGCGCGCCCAGCGCCGCTTGCTGATCCAGTATCCGAAGCGCCAGGTCGGCAACCGCATGTTCCAGGGCGATACCTCGCATCTGCCGCTGAAGCTCAACACGTCGGGTGTCATTCCGCCGATCTTCGCCTCGTCGCTGCTGTTGCTGCCGGCCACCGTCGCGGGTTTCTCGCAGACGACCAACATGCCGGCCTGGGCAAGCACCATTCTGGCTGCACTCGGACATGGCCAGCCGCTCTACATGGCATTCTATGCGGCGATGATCGCGTTCTTCGCTTTCTTCTACACTGCGATTGTCTTCAACCCGAAGGACACCGCCGACCAGCTCAAGAAGCATTCAGGCTTCATCCCGGGTTATCGTCCGGGCGAGCGCACCGCCGATTACATCGATTACGTTCTCACCCGCATCACCGTCGTCGGCGCCATCTATCTGGTGCTGGTGTGCCTGCTGCCGGAGTTCCTGATCTCGGCGACTGGCGTACCATTCTACCTTGGTGGCACATCGCTTCTGATCGTGGTCAGTGTCACGCTCGATACGGTTGCGCAGATTCAGGGCCACCTGATCGCGCACCAGTATGAAGGCCTGATCAAGAAGTCGAAGCTGCGCGGGGGGAAGAAAGCCAGATGAGGTTGATATTGCTTGGGCCGCCAGGAGCGGGCAAGGGGACGCAAGCACAAAGACTGGTAGAAAAACACGGCATACCCCAGCTCTCGACGGGCGACATGCTGCGTGCTGCCGTCCAGGCAGGCACCGAAGTCGGCAAGCGCGCCAAGGCGGTGATGGATGCCGGTGAACTGGTGTCCGATGCGATCGTCAACGCGATCGTCGCCGAGCGTATCGATCAGCCCGACTGCGCCAAGGGGTTCATCCTCGACGGCTATCCGCGGACCCTGGTGCAGGCGGATGCGGTCGAGCAGATGCTGTTGGATCGCTCCCAGGCCCTCGACGCCGTCATTGAGCTCGTGGTCGACGACAAGGCCCTGGTCGGCCGGATCGTCAAGCGCGCCGACGAGGCGCAGGCAGCCGGCCTTCCCGTTCGCAAGGACGACAACCCGACGGTGTTCGAAGAGCGCCTGAGGGAATACTACAAGAAGACGTCGCCGCTGATTGGCTACTACTATGCCAAGGGCAAGCTCCGCAGTGTCGACGGCATGGCCGATATCGACGCCGTGACGGAACAGATCGAAGCGGTGCTCAAGGACGCAGTGCGGGGAAATTAACGATTGCACTTGACGGAAGCGGTTCGCTGCGGTATGGCGGCCCGTCTTCCTATCAGGCATGAGCTTTGCTTGTCCGCAAGGGCAAGGCAGCCGCATTGAACTGGAAACTTCCGCATGGGCCGGCCTCCACCGGACGCGGGGCAACTTAAGACAGCGCCGTGCCCGCCTCGTTTTTGAGGATTGGCCGGCCCACATGGAGAAGGGAAGAACATGGCTCGTATAGCCGGCGTCAACATTCCGACCAACAAGCGCGTTGTCATTGCGCTTCAGTACATTCACGGCATTGGCAAGCGGTTCGCCCAGGAGATCGTCGACAAGGTCGGCATCCCGGCCGAGCGCCGCGTCAACCAGCTGACCGACGCGGAAGTGCTGCAGATCCGCGAAACCATCGACCGCGATTACCAGGTTGAAGGCGACCTGCGCCGCGAAGTCTCTATGAACATCAAGCGGCTCATGGACCTCGGCTGCTACCGCGGCCTGCGTCACCGCCGCTCGCTGCCGGTCCGCGGCCAGCGCACGCATACCAATGCGCGCACCCGCAAGGGCCCGGCCAAGTCGATCGCCGGCAAGAAGAAGTAATTTGTTAGGGGAATAAGGGAGTAGGGGAGTAAGGCAGTAGGGAATGCCCATCAATCGGGCCGCACTTTTCCCTACTCCCTTACTGCCCTATTCCCCTACTCCCTTACGAAGGTGGAGCCGCTGGCATTACGGCGGTGTAGAGATCAACTGAAAGGACTATCATGGCCAAGGAAGCCGCTCGTGTTCGCCGTCGCGAACGCAAGAATATCTCGTCGGGCGTTGCCCACGTCAATTCGACCTTCAACAACACGATGATCACCATCACCGACGCGCAGGGCAATTCGATTGCCTGGTCGTCGGCCGGTGCCCAGGGCTTCAAGGGTTCGCGCAAGTCGACCCCGTTCGCTGCCCAGATGGCTGCCGAGGATGTTGCCAAGAAGGCCCAGGAACACGGCATGCGCATGCTCGAAGTCGAGGTCTGCGGGCCCGGCTCCGGTCGTGAATCGGCATTGCGCGCCCTGCAGGCCGCCGGCTTCACCATCACGTCGATCCGTGATGTGACGCCGATCCCGCACAATGGCTGCCGCCCGCGCAAGAAGCGTCGCGTCTAAGCATTTATCGAACGCCGCGCGAGCGCCCTTGGGCGCTCCTCCGCGGCATTCCAGGTCGCCCGCCACGATTGGATGGTGGCGGGTCAACGGAAGGAAAGCATCATGATCCAGAAAAATTGGCAGGAACTGATCAAGCCGAACAAGATCGAGTTCTCGTCGAAGAAGAAGACGCTGACCACGCTGGTCGCCGAGCCTCTCGAGCGTGGCTTTGGCCTGACGCTGGGCAACGCGCTGCGCCGCGTGCTTCTGTCTTCGCTGCGCGGTGCGGCTGTTACCGCCGTGCAGATCGACGGCGTTCTGCATGAATTCTCGTCCATCGCCGGTGTGCGCGAGGACGTGACCGACATCGTCTTGAATATCAAGGAAATCGCCATCCGCATGGAAGGCGATGGTCCCAAGCGCATGGTCGTTCGCAAGCAGGGACCGGGTGCTGTTCTTGCCGGTGACATCCAGACGGTTGGCGACGTCGAGATCCTCAACCCCGACCACGTCATCTGCACGCTGGACGAAGGCGCTGAAATCCGCATGGAATTCACCGTCGACACCGGCAAGGGTTACGTGCCGGCCGACCGCAACCGCGCCGAAGACGCGCCGATCGGCTTGATCCCGGTCGACAGCCTTTATTCGCCGGTCAAGAAGGTCTCCTACAAGGTCGAGAACACCCGCGAGGGTCAGGTTCTCGACTATGACAAGCTGACCATGACGATCGACACCGACGGTTCGATCACCGGCGAGGACGCGGTGGCTTTCGCCGCCCGCATCCTGCAGGACCAGCTCGGCCTGTTCGTCAACTTCGACGAGCCGCAGAAGGAAGTCGCCGCCGAGGCCGTCACCGAGCTCGCCTTCAACCCGGCGCTGCTCAAGAAGGTCGACGAACTCGAGCTTTCGGTGCGTTCGGCCAACTGCCTGAAGAACGACAACATCGTCTATATCGGCGACCTGATCCAGAAGACCGAAGCCGAGATGCTCCGCACCCCGAACTTCGGCCGCAAGTCGCTGAACGAGATCAAGGAAGTCCTGGCGGCGATGGGCCTGCACCTCGGCATGGAAGTGCCGGACTGGCCGCCGGAAAATATCGAAGACCTCGCTAAGCGTTACGAAGACCAATATTGAGCATGAATTCCAAGGATCGGCGGCGTGGGCCGCTCGATCCGACGGTCATGCGGAAAACCATCAGAGGCCACGGCCTCTTGAACAACTGAAGAAGGAAAAGAGCCATGCGCCACGGTTTCAAAGGCCGTCGCTTCGCCCGAAGCATTAGCCATCGCAAGTCGATGTTCGCCAACCTCGCCGTGTCGCTGCTCGAGCACGAGCAGATCGTCACGACCTTGCCGAAGGCGAAGGACCTGCGTCCGATCGTCGAGAAGCTGGTGACGCTCGGCAAGCGCGGCGACCTGCACGCCCGCCGCCAGGTCATTGCCCAGATCGGCAATGAAGGCGTCGTCAAGCGTCTGTTCGACACCATCGCGCCGCGTTACGCCAACCGCAATGGCGGCTATCTGCGTATCATGAAGGCGGGCTTCCGTCACGGTGACAACGCCGCCATGGCTGTCATCGAGTTCGTCGATCGTGACGTCTCGGCCAAGGGCGCCGGCGACCGCGCTCGCATCGAAGCCGAAGGTGCCGACGCGGATGCCGCAGCCGCATAAGGCTCGGTTTTCCCAATGAGTTCAAAGGGGCCTGCGGGCCCCTTTTTTGTTTGCCGATGTTTGCTGTCCATCGGCCAGCGCCAGGTACTGGCTTCCGCTCAACAGCTTCCAATTGAATGCACCCGGTACCTCTTCAGTCTTCGGGTAGGGGTATGAATAGATACTGTCGAGGACGGCTTGAGAATCGATTTTCGCCATCGATTGCGATGGGGAGGAGACGTTCAAATAGGTTTCGGCGTCTTGGTTGCCGATGAAGTCGGCAGCCACATGAAAATGTATCTGAATCGGTCCGGCGCAGATGTTCATTCCGATGTCATGGCCGGACGTCGCGTAGAAAACCTTGGCCTGATCTGGAGTCCAAAGGCCGGCACCCAGGAACTCTGATGGCTTTGTCTTTCCGCTGAACCCGTCCAGGGAGACTGCAAAGCGAGTGGTGAGAGCCTCCAAATCGCCTTTGAGGCAACTGGCCTGCTCAATTTGAAACCAGTTCATCTGGCGAGGCGGCGTGATATCAAAGGAAATTTCGAGCTTTCCGAACGTCCAGTAATCTGGATCGACATGCTCAGGCGTGCCGAGCACTTCGACAATCTCGGCCATTGTCATGTCGGGGGAGATCGGCCCCAAGCTGCCGGTCTTCAAAAAGTCACGGAAAGACAGGAGTTGTTTTTTCATCAGGGCCACGAGGTTTTCGGTTTCAAGGTCAGCTGTAGCTGTTTTGCTGCCCAAAATAATCGGATTTCAGCGGCTTAGCCTTTCATTTTGCACAATCGTCGGGACAATGCCCCCGAACTTGCCTTGGAGGATTCGCGAATGCGCGCCAGAAGACTGCCCTTTGTTCTGCTTTTCGCCGTCATGGCGTTTGCGGCCGCACCGGTGGTCAGGCAGGCATTGGCCGAGGAGACCAAGACCGATCCCGGCCTGTCCGATGTGCTGACCGACCTGCTGCATGGCGTCGAAGGCGAAAACGCCACGGCTGGTCCCGACAAGCGTGTGCCGTTCGGCCGCGAGGAGGTGCAATTGTCCTTTGCGCCGCTGGTCAAGCAGACAGCCCCGGCGGTGGTCAACGTCTATGCCTCGCAGACCGCCAAGGTGACGTCGCCTTTCGACGGCGATCCGTTCTTCGAGGAATTCTTCGGCCGCTCGCAGCCGCGTGCGCAGTCTTCGCTCGGCTCCGGCGTGCTGGTCGATCCGACCGGCGTCGTGGTCACCAATTACCACGTCATCAAGGATGCCGACCGGGTCAAGGTGGCGACGGCGGACGGACGCGAGTTCGACAGCAAGGTGCTGCTCAAGGACGAGACACTCGACCTCGCCGTGCTCAAGATCACCTCGGACAAGCCGTTTCCGGTTATCGCCATCGGCGATTCCGACGCGCTTGAGGTCGGCGACCTGCTGCTGGCCATCGGCAACCCCTTCGGCGTCGGCCAAACCACCACCAGCGGCATCGTCTCGGCATTGGCCCGCAGCCATATCGGCGTCTCCGATTCCAGCTTCTTCATCCAGACCGACGCCGCCATCAATCCGGGCAATTCCGGCGGTGCGCTGATCAACATGGGCGGCCAGCTGGTCGGCATCAACACCGCCATCTACAGCCGCAGCGGTGGTTCGATCGGCATTGGCTTTGCCATTCCCTCGAATATGGTTCGCGCTTTTGCCGACGCGGCCAAGGCCGGGCTCGACTTCTTCGAGCGGCCCTATGTCGGCGCCGAGTTCGAATCGGTGACGCCGCAGATCGCCGAATCGCTTGGCATGGAGAAGCCGACCGGTGCGCTGGTCTCGTCGGTCGAAGCGACCGGTCCGGCCGCCAAGGCAGGGCTCAAGCCCGGCGACGTGGTGCTGCAGCTCAACGGCAAGCCGGTCGAGAGCATCGAAGCGCTGGACTACCGGATGGCGACGCTGTCGATCGGCACCACCGCCAATTTCGCGGTTTTGACCAAGGGCCAGCAAGCGGCGATGGATATAGCGCTGGAGCGTGCTCCGGAAGGCATGAAGGCTGCCGAGGTGACGCTGCATGGCCGCAGCCCGTTTTCGGGCGCCAAGGTCGCGGAGCTGTCGCCCCGGCTCGCGCAGCGGCTTGGCCTGCGCACGGACATCAAGGGCGTCACCGTGGTCGACATCAACCGCGATTCTCCGGCCGCCGATTTCGGCTTCCAGCCGGGCGACATCGTGCGTGAGGTGAACGGCACCACCATCGATACCGCGGCGACCCTGGAGCTGGCGGCCAAGACGGATACGCGCTGGTGGCGCTTTACCGTCGAGCGTGGCGGGCAGATAATGCGTCAGGTGTTGCGTTATTAGGGCTGGTTCCGTGCATTCGGGCTCATGCTCCAACGAAAAAGAAGTGCATGGCCGATCTGTTCAGCGTCGATGAACCGGAAAAGACCTCGCCTGGGCGGCCGCTGGCCGACAGGCTGCGGCCGAGAAACCTTGGCGAGGTCGTCGGCCAGGAGCATCTGACCGGCCCTGACGGCGCGCTGACCCGGTTGATCGGTTCCGGCTCGCTCGGCTCGATGATCTTCTGGGGGCCGCCCGGCACCGGCAAGACCACCGTGGCGCGCCTGCTTGCCGGCCAAACCAGCCTGGCCTTCGAGCAGATATCGGCTGTCTTTTCCGGCGTCGCCGACCTGAAAAAGGTGTTCGAAGCGGCCAAATTGCGCCGCACCAATGGCCGCCAGACCTTGCTGTTCGTCGACGAGATCCATCGCTTCAACCGTGCCCAGCAAGACAGCTTTCTCCCGGTCATGGAGGACGGGACAGTCGTGCTGGTTGGCGCCACGACCGAAAACCCGTCCTTCGAACTGAATGCCGCTTTGTTGTCACGCGCGCGCGTTCTGGTCTTCCATTCGCTTGGCGAGGAGAGCATCTCCAAGCTGATGACGCGGGCGGAGGAGACCGAGGGCAGGGCGCTGCCGCTCGACGACGAGGCGCGGGCCATGCTCATCCGCATGAGCGATGGCGACGGCCGGGCCTCGCTGACGCTCGCGGAGGAAGTCTGGCGGGCAGCCAAACCCGGCGAGGTCTTCGATCCCGAGGGACTGCAGCGCATCGTCCAGCGCCGCGCGCCGATCTACGACAAGGGCCAGGACGGCCATTACAATCTGATCTCGGCGCTGCACAAGTCGGTGCGCGGTTCAGACCCTGACGCGGCTCTCTACTATCTCGCACGCATGTTCGATGCCGGCGAGGATCCGCTCTATCTAGGCCGCCGGCTGGTCCGCATGGCCATGGAAGACATCGGCCTTGCCGACCCGCAGGCGCTTGTCGTCGCCAATGCCGCCAAGGATGCCTACGACTATCTCGGCTCGCCCGAAGGCGAACTCGCCTTTGCCGAGGCCACCGTCTATCTCGCCACCGCGCCCAAATCCAACGCCGTCTATAACGCTTTCAAGGCTGCCACGCGGGCCGCCAAGGAACATGGTTCGCTGCTGCCGCCCAAGCACATCCTCAACGCGCCGACAAAGCTGATGAAAGCGGAGGATTACGGCGCCGGCTATCGTTACGACCATGACGAGCCGGACGCCTTTTCGGGGCAGGATTATTTTCCGGAGAAGATGGGCCGCCAGACCTTCTATGATCCGCCCGAGCGCGGCTTCGAGCGCGATATCAGGAAGCGGCTCGACTATTGGGCGAAGCTGCGCAAGGAGCGGGAATAGCGGGTTTGCGTGAGGCCGTTGACCAGATCCGCCAGGCAGCCAGCCGGCCACGATAGCAGGGCCGTTGTGTGGTAACCCAAAAAACCTTATCAAGGCGCACGGCCGGGCGGTGGCCGTTGCCTTGATTTGGGCACCTCATTCGCAACAGGATCGCGCTTCGCGCGTGGAAAAATGACAAAAACCCTTCGCAAATCCCTTCGCAAGTTCGCCATTGCCATCCCGCTTCTCGCCCTTGGCTTCTATTTCATTCCCATCCTGACGACGATCTTCATCATCTGCGGCCTGATCGACGTGCTGCGCAACGACCGCAAGGATCTGTCGCTGTTCTCAGGCTATTTTCTCGGCAACGGCCTGTTCACCTGGCTGCTTTCGCCGTTCAATCTGCTGGTCGACCTCTTGTGCTACAGAAATCCGGGCGTCTGGAAGCTGGAGCAGTTTCCCGCCGACTACCAGCGCGAGGTCAACGAGGTCCTGGACATCTTCAAAGCGCGCAAGGATGAGATCATTGCCGACATCGACGCCAATTTCGGCGCCGGCCGGCGCGGCATGTATGTCTACCAGTGGTACGGCAAGCACAGGATCGATAATGTCGCCGAGTTCAACAAGGATTTCAAATACATCAAGACCATAGCCGTTTCCGTCTTCAGCAAGCGCGAATCGACGTCCTGGCATTTCGGCCCGCTGCGGCTCAGCCTGCGCATCCTCTACAATCTGATCCCGGTGAAGTCGGAGATTTTCGTCGAGTGCGGCAACGTCAAGAATTACTGGTACGACAATCCGCTGTTCATCTTCGACGACACGCTGCTGCATCGCTCGGTCAACGAGTATGACGGCCGCCGCTACTGCGTGTTCATGGACATTATCAGGCCGTCTCCGGTTCCCCGTCTCATCGCGGGCATGCTCGCCATCGTCTCGGTCAGCGTCGAGCGCATCAATTCCATGTTCTACAAGAACTGGAAGATGATCGGCTCGACCAAGCCGAAAAATGCCGGGACGACCTGAGCTTTAGAGAACCGGCGCTGCCGGCGGCATTTGGGTGCTCCGCATGTGAGATTTGGCCCATCCTTGTGGCCGCTCATGCGCCGGAACGGCTCCTGGCTGCATGAACGGCGGCCCGGGCTGACTTTGACAGTTCTGCCTCTCCCCTCCTGGCGGCTTCAAGTGACGAAGAACAGATCTCTCGGATTTTGGGCAACGACCTATGTGTGCACCGCTCTGCTGGGAGTTGCTCTTGCTCTCACCTATGTAGGGCTTGAACAGCCTGTCTATTACTGGGACTTCGCTGCCTATTTCGACACGTTCAGCCGGCAAGGCACGCTCTTGGTTCAGAGCCCTCTCGAATGGCTCAGCCACCTGAGAACCTCGATAGCCACGGATGACTACAGTGCGGCGATCCTGGTGCCGCTGATGCCGTTTCACATCATTTTTGGCGATTCGAGGTTTTCCTACATCGCCGGAACAGTCGCTGTTTATCTGGTCCCGACCGCTCTTCTCATCGGCAGAATAAGCTATCTGGAGGCGGCGACCGGGACGTCTTCATACCGAAGCTGGCTCACCGTATGGATTGCGGCCTTTCTCTACACGCCCTTCTGGGCGGCGACGCTTCGCGGGTTGCCTGACATTGCCGGCTGTTTCGCGCTTTGCGCGGCAACCTATTTTCTCTGGAAATCGAGGTTCCTGACCCATGAACCGGTGATCAGCGGAATACGTGTCGGCGTATGCCTGTGGTTGGCATTCGTGCTGCGCCGCTGGTACGCCTATCCCGTCATCGGGGTCGGAATTTCCGCAGCCTTCTTCTGTTTTCTGCAGGCGAAAGACCGGGACTTTCCGGCACTCAGCAATGCCGCCGTCGGGGGCCTGTGTGCGATCCTCGTGGTTATCGGAGCCGCGCTGACCTTCCAGCAACCCCTGATCCTCAAGATACTGGGAACCAGCTATGGCGACCTTTACAGCGGATACAAGACAAACTTCGGTTCACAGCTTGGCCAGGTAGGATCGCGGCTCAGCTATGTGAACTGGCTGTTGATCGTATTTGGCCTTTACATCTCCATCATACGCCGAAACAGATTTTCCCTGTTCTGTGCCGTTGCTTCGGCACTCACCTTCGTCCTCTTCACCCGCATGCAGGACCCGGATCGCCATCATTCGGTGCCAGTATTTCTTTGGCTCTTTCCTGCCTACGCCCAGGCAATCGTTGCGATCGGTTCGATGCCGGCACTGAGATCGCTATGGTCGAACGCCGCGATAGCCGTTGCCGCCGGGCTGGCGTTTTTCGGTACTTTTTTCCCGACTGGCCGCCAGGTGCTGTCACCGATCAGCTACGTCTTTGCCAGCGAAGCCACGCTCCCGCTGCACCTCGACAATCTTCCAGAATACAGGCGCCTTATCGATGACCTTCTTGGAAAGATGGGACCTGAGGACCGGTTGTCGGTATTTGCATCCAGCGGGATGATGAGCGATTCATTGCTGTATGAAATGGACAAGGACCTTTACCCTCGCATCGAGTGGGCTTGTCAGGTCGATAGTCGCGATCGATTCAGACCGGCGGCGTTGAAGTCCAAATACGTTGTCGTGACCGATCCGCCCGTTACCCATCTGCAGCCGGGTGCGCAGCTCTGTGTCTCGATACCGGACCAATACATTGTCGAGGGCAAAGGCATCGGCGCAGCATACAGGCGCATCGCGGCGTACCAGCTGTCCGGCGACGTCAAGGGCTACCTCTACGAACAGGTGCGCCCTGTCGGCAAAACGGAGATCGATGACCTCTACAACGAGTTCAGGAAAAAATATCCGGGATGGGCAACGCCTGAGTGGTGACGAACTCGGCCAATCCGTGCGGTTGCGCCCGCAACGAGGGATTGACCGGGCAGCCGTGCGGGGGCAGTAAACGGTCATGTTCAATCTGTTTCTCGTCGTCGTCGGTGGCGGCATCGGTGCCGGAATTCGTCACCTTACCAACATCGGCGCGCTGCGCCTTGTCGGCCCCAGCTATCCCTGGGGCACGATGGCCATCAACGTCATCGGCTCCTTCGCCATGGGGCTGTTCATCGCCTCCATGATGCGCCGTGGCGGATCGAACGAGGTCAGGCTGTTCGTTGCTACCGGCATTCTTGGCGGCTTCACCACCTTCTCCGCCTTTTCGCTCGATTTCGCGACGCTGTGGGAGCGGGGAGCCACGCTGCCTGCGCTGGCTTATGCCCTTGCCAGCGTCATTGGCGCCATTATCGCCCTGTTTCTGGGACTTTGGCTCGCAAGAAGCCTGCCTTAGTGCTATTGCCGCGCCAAGAACAGGCCGGGCTTCGCTCGGGAAACGGATAAGCGACAAAAAATATGGCAGGCGTTGAACAGATCACGGTGGAGGCCGGCGAGGCGGGCATGCGGCTCGACCGCTGGTTCAAGACCCATTTCCCGGGCCTTGGTTTCGGCCATTTGCAGAAGCTTCTGCGCTCCGGCCAGATCCGTGTCGACGGCGGTCGGGTCAAGGCGGACACCCGTGTCGAGCCCGGCCAGATGGTTCGCGTCCCACCGCTCGAGGTCGACAAGAAGGGCGAGAGTGCGCTGACCGGCCACTCGATCCGCAACCAGGGCGATGCCGATGTTCTCGCCAAGATGCTGATCCACGAGGATCCCAAGGTTTTCGTCTTCAACAAGCCGGCGGGCCTTGCGGTGCAGGGTGGCTCGGGCGTCACCCGCAATGTCGACGACATGCTGGAGGCCTGGCGCAACCAGAAGGGCGAGAAGCCCAGGCTGGTTCACAGGCTCGACCGCGACACCTCGGGCGTGCTGGTCGTCGCCCGCAGCCGGCTGGCCGCCATGAAGCTCTCGGAAGCGTTTCGCGCCCGCGAGACCAAGAAGACCTATTGGGCGCTGGTCAAGGGCGTGCCGCCCAAGCGCGAGGACAAGATCTCGACCTGGCTGATCAAGGAGCCGACGCCGGACGGTGACCGCGTGCGTGTCGCCGCGCACGGCGAAAAGGGCGCCGATCACGCCGTGTCCTACTACCGGATCATCGAGCAGGCGGCGCAGACGATGACCTGGCTGGAGATGGAGCCTTATACCGGCCGCACCCACCAGCTTCGCGTTCATGCCGCCCACATCGGCTGTCCGATCCTGGGCGATCCGAAATATTTCGAGGCCGACACCAACTGGGACTTTCCCGGCGGCATTCAAAACCGCCTGCATCTGCATGCGCGCCGCATCATCATTCCGCATCCCGACAAGGGCGTCATCGATGTCACCGCGCCAATGCCGCCGCACATGCGACAGAGCTGGAACCTGATCGGCTTCGACGACGCCAGCGCGGAGGACTGATCGTGAGCGGCGCCACCGACGGGCTCGCCGCCGATACGCTTGATCGCCGCGACACGGTCGACATGGCCGCCGCCGCCATCATGGTCGGGCTGACCTTTTCCTGGGGGCTGAATTACGTCGCCGCCAAGATCTCCTACGCTGGCTATGATCCGGTTTTCCTATCGATCGCGCGCTCGATCATCGGCGGCCTGTGTGTCTTTGCCTGGTGCCGGTGGCGCGGCATCGCGCTTTTCACGCGCGACGGGACCTTGCTCGCCGGCATCGCGGTTGGCGCGCTTTTCGGCATCGAGTTCCTTTGCCTTTATGTCGGCCTGGAGCATACGACCGTTGCCCGCAACACGCTGTTGGTCAACACGATGCCGTTCTGGATGCTGCTCGGCGGCCATTTCCTGCTCGGCGAGCAGATCACGTTGAGAAAATTCCTCGGCCTGCTGCTGGCCTTTGCCGGCCTTGCCGCGGTGTTTTCCGACAAGCTCGGCGGCGGCGGAGACATGCTGTTCGGCGATCTTCTGAGCCTCGGCTCCGGATTCTTCTGGGCTTTGACCAATATCCTCATCAAGCGCTCGAAGCTGGTCGAGGCGAGCGCCGAGAAGCTTCTGCTTTACCAGCTCGCCGGGGCAGCGATCGTCGGCGTCTTGGTGCTGCCTCTCGCCGGCCCGCCCGTTCGCGATCCGACCGTGCTGCCGACTTTGGCGCTGCTTTTCCAGGCTGTCTACATCGTCGCCTTCACCTATGTGCTGTGGTTCTGGCTGCTGCGGCGCTATCCGGCATCGGGCCTGTCCAGTTTCACCTTCCTGTCGCCGGTTTTCGGCGTGCTGTGCGGCGCCATGTTCTTGAATGAGCCGCTGACCATGCGCATTTTCCTGGCACTTGGCCTGATTGCCGCCGGCCTGATTATCGTCAACCGGCCGGCGCGCAAGCTGACGCCGGTGTAAGAGAGACCTTCATGCGTGATATCCTCAACGACCTCGAAGCGGGCAAATATCTTTCCCATCCCGATCC
This sequence comes from Mesorhizobium sp. M0227, assembly GCF_040321855.1. Lineage (NCBI taxonomy): Bacteria > Pseudomonadati > Pseudomonadota > Alphaproteobacteria > Hyphomicrobiales > Phyllobacteriaceae > Mesorhizobium > Mesorhizobium sp. M0227. Next base: position 23,885 of record NZ_JAMYSJ010000042.1, read on the forward strand.
GGTGCGTCGCGCCCAGATCCAGATGAAGACGCATCTGCCGAAGCGCTTCTACAAGGCCGCCTCTGTCGCACCTGTCGACAATGGCTTTGCCGTGCATCTCGACGGCAAGCCGGTGCGCACCCCGGGCAAGGCGCTGCTGGCGCTGCCTACCGAGGCAGCAGCAGTGCTTGCCGCCGACGAATTCGCCGCCCAAAGCGAGACCATCAATCCGGTGACCATGCCGGTGATGCGTCTCGTCAACACCGCCATCGACGGTGTTGCCAGCGACCCGCAGGCGGTGCTGGAGGATATCCTGCGCTTCGCCTCATCCGATCTGCTCTGCTACCGCGCCGACGTACCGCAGGGGCTGGTGGAGCGGCAGAACCAGCATTGGGATCCGGTGATCGACTGGGCGAGGGGAACACTCGGGGTCCGCTTCAATCTCGCCGAGGGCATCATTCATGTCGAGCAGCCGCGCGAGACCATCGCCGTGCTGGGCAGCCATCTTGCTCAGCGAACAGAGCCGCTGCGGCTCGCCGCCATCCATGTGATGACCTCGCTGACCGGTTCGGCTCTGCTGGCGCTGGCTGTCGATTTCGGCGAACTCGATGCCGATTCTGCCTGGGCCGCTGCCCATGTCGACGAGGACTGGCAGATCGAGCATTGGGGGCAGGACGCGGAGGCCGTTGCCCGCCGCGCGGCTCGCAAGCGCGACATGATGGCTGCTGTCGGCCTGCTGGAAGCGCTCAAGCGCTAAGGAGTTTTCCCAGCTCGCCCGGATTCATCCCGCAGTGCACCTAATACCAAAGTCATAATCCCAAAGACGCGCTGCCTTTGGCAGGCGCTTTCTGTCATTTTTCCGAATGGCTGTCGTTGAGTCCGTGCTCGGAGGAGAACGCGGACGGTGTCGCGCAGCATCGAGAACGGGTCTCACGGGAGGATAACGCAATGGCAATCGCATCGACCGCCGGCGGAGCAAGCCGCGGCATGACGCGGGAGGAGAAGAAAGTCATCTTCGCTTCCTCGCTCGGCACCGTTTTCGAATGGTATGATTTCTATCTCTACGGCGCATTGGCCGGAGCGATCGGCGCGGCATTCTTCGCCTCCTATCCAGAGGCGACTCGCAACATCTTCACGCTGCTGGTTTTCGCCGCCGGCTTCCTGGTGCGCCCGTTCGGCGCGCTGGTGTTCGGTCGCATTGGCGATCTCGTCGGCCGCAAATACACATTTCTTGTCACCATCCTGATCATGGGCCTGTCGACCTTCCTGGTCGGCCTGCTTCCCGGCTCGGCGAACTGGGGCATTGCGGCGCCCATCATCCTGGTCGGGCTGCGCATGCTGCAGGGCCTGGCGCTCGGCGGTGAGTATGGTGGTGCGGCGACCTATGTCGCCGAGCATGCTCCCGACGATCGCCGCGGCTTCTATACGTCGTGGATTCAGACGACGGCGACGCTCGGCCTGTTCCTGTCGCTGATCGTCATCCTGGTCGTGCAGAATTCGCTGAGCAAGGAGGATTTCGCGGCTTGGGGCTGGCGTATTCCGTTCCTGCTCTCGGCCATACTGCTCGGCATATCGGTCTGGATCCGCCTGTCGCTTGCCGAATCGCCGACTTTCCAGCGCATGAAGGACGAGGGCAAGGGCTCCAAGGCGCCGCTGACGGAAGCCTTCGGCCAGTGGAAGAATGCCAAGATCGCGTTGCTCGCGTTGTTCGGCCTCACCGCCGGCCAGGCTGTGGTCTGGTACAACGGCCAGTTCTACGCGCTGTTCTTCCTGGCGAATGTGCTCAAGGTCGACCCACAGTCGGTCAACATCATGATCGCGATTGCGCTGGCGCTCGGCGCGGTCTTCTTCGTCGTGTTCGGCTGGCTATCCGACAAGATCGGCCGCAAGCCGATCATCATGGCCGGTCTCGCGCTGGCGATCGTCACCACTTTCCCGCTGTTCAAGGCGCTGACATGGGCCGCCAACCCGGCGCTCGCCACCGCCCAGCAGAACACGCGTGCGACGGTGACCGCTGCTCCGGGGGACTGCAAGTTCCAGTTCAATCCAACCGGAACACGCAAGCCTCTCACCTCGTGCGATATTGCGACGGACTTCCTGGCCAAAAGCTCGGTGCCCTATGATATCGTCACGACAGCGGCAGCGGGAACAGCGGCCAGCGTCAAGATCGGCGCCGAGACCGTGACGTCTTACGACGCCGTGGCGGCCGCTGATAAGGCTGCTCCAAGCGATGCGGCTTTCAAGAAGGCGATCAACCTGGCGCTTCAGGACGGCGGTTACCCACTGAAGCGTGCTGCCGCCAAGGTTGCTGACCAAAAGCTCGACGCCTTTGTCGCGGCCAATCCCGAACTGAAGCTCGACGCGGCAGCCATTCGCGCCGGTGAAAAGGCCACTGTCCCGCTCGCCCAGGCGGTCAAGGACAAGCTGCTGACGGCCGATGAGGCTGCCGGCGCCACGGACGTGACCGTCTACAGTGTTCCGGCGGCCGGTGCGTTCGCGATGTTTGCCGACCCGGCGGCGGTCAACTGGGCAAAGGTCATCGGCATCCTGTTCATCCTGGTCCTCTACGTGACCATGGTCTACGGGCCGATCGCGGCGATCCTGGTCGAGATGTTCCCGACCCGCATCCGCTATACCGGCATGTCGCTGCCCTATCACATCGGCAATGGCTGGTTCGGCGGCCTGCTGCCGGCGATCGTGTTCGCGCTCAGCGCCTCCAAGGGCGATATCTACTACGGCCTCTGGTATCCGGTGGTGATCGCGGCGATGTCGCTGATCATCGGCATGATCTTCGTCAGGGATACGCTGGGAACCAACCTGCACGACAAGCAGTAGCTGACAGCTCCAGCATACAAAGATAAAGCCCGGCGCGAGCGATCGCGCCGGGCTTTTGCTTTCATGCTATCCGTTGACGAGGGCTGCTGCCCCTCTGTGTCAGATCTTGCGGCCCCGGGCCTCATCCTCGATGGCTGCCTCATGGTACCAGCCGTCGCCGAAGTCTGCGCGGGCACCACGCAGCGAGGCAAGCTCTGCCGCAAACTTAGCCCTTCCGCTCAAATTTGAGGCAGAGAGACGCGCTGCCGCCGGGAACATCAGAATTTTGGCCGACGGTCGTGTGGAAATGATTTCCATTGCCGGGTTCCTTTCTTCCGCCGAACCTTTTCGATTCAACTTGGTCCGAAGATAAGGTCTGCAATCAAGTTAGGCAATATGCCTATGAAAAGATCAGTATTTGCACACTATTTGTGCAAAGAACGATTGTGATGGATCCGAGCGCATCGCTTAGGCGGCTCACCGACTTCGAGTGATACCGGGTCAATTTTGCCGCACCCTCCGGACCAAGAATGGCACACGAATTGCATTTTAGGTGTGCGGCAGGCCGGCTGCTGACGGCAGACGCATGTCGACGCCGTTCAGTGTTCGGTGATCAAGCAACGAGAGGCTAGAATGACGAAATACAAGCTCGAGTATATCTGGCTCGATGGATATACCCCGGTCCCCAACCTTCGCGGCAAGACGCAGATCAAGGAATTCGCCGAATTCCCTGATCTCGAGCAGCTGCCGCTATGGGGCTTCGATGGTTCCTCGACCCAGCAGGCCGAAGGGCACAGCTCCGATTGCGTGCTGAAGCCGGTTGCGGTCTATCCGGATCCCGCCCGCACCAACGGCGTGCTGGTCATGTGCGAAGTCATGATGCCCGATGGCGTGACGCCGCACGCATCCAACAAGCGCGCCACCATCCTCGATGACGAGGGCGCCTGGTTCGGCTTCGAGCAGGAATATTTCTTCTACAAGGACGGCCGGCCGCTCGGCTTCCCCGAGAGCGGCTATCCCGCACCCCAGGGCCCGTACTACACCGGCGTCGGCTATTCCAATGTCGGCTCCATTGCGCGCCAGATCGTCGAGGAGCATCTCGACCTCTGCCTCGCCGCCGGCATCAACCACGAAGGCATCAACGCCGAAGTTGCCAAGGGCCAGTGGGAATTCCAGATTTTCGGCAAGGGCTCCAAGAAAGCCGCCGACCAGATGTGGATGGCCCGCTACCTCATGCAGCGCCTGACCGAGAAGTACGGCATCGACATCGAATACCACTGCAAGCCGCTTGGCGACACCGACTGGAACGGCTCTGGCATGCACGCCAACTTCTCGACCGCCTATATGCGCGAAGTCGGCGGCAAGGCCTATTTCGAAGCGCTGATGGCGGCCTTCGACAAGAACCTGATGGATCACATCGCCGTCTACGGCCCGGACAACGACAAGCGTTTGACCGGCAAGCACGAGACCGCGCCGTGGAACCGGTTCAGCTATGGCATTGCCGACCGTGGCGCCTCGATCCGCGTGCCGCATTCCTTCATCAAAAGCGACTACAAGGGTTATCTGGAAGACCGCCGTCCGAACTCGCAGGGCGACCCCTACCAGATCGCCTCGCAGATCCTGAAGACGATCGCCTCGGTTCCGGCAAGCGCCCAGGTTTCGGCCGCCGCGTAAGCGTTTCGGACTGCATGACAAGAAGACCCCCGGCGTTTCGCGCCGGGGTTCTTTTTTGGCCGTTACCCGGCTGACGGCATTCCTGGGAAAACATACCCAGAAAAAGTCAGGAAATTCACGCGGCCGCAAATCGCCCGGGAGTTCTTGCCGCAGCCATGTGAGCCTCCGGCGATCACTCGCTATAAAGCCCGGAAAAGCGCCTTTTCCAGCCCTTATCCGGGGCAAAGGGCCTTCCATAAGCATCTGTTCATACAGCAGAATCGGCCATTCGCGGCCCGGCTTGCGACGTTGACAGATCACGCTACGGCATGCGTATTCGCAGGCCTTGGGGTTACGTCACGCAATGCTGTTCGGACGGGCGGGGTTTTCTGAACGGCGGCATTGGCGTGGGCGCCGGACGAGCGGTCACTGTAGCCTGAGACAGTGCTCCGCTCGCTCCTGGCTCCAACGTTGGCGACCGAGCGGCCGCCTTGATCTTCACTGGACATCGCCGAGTAGTGATTGAAGTCACCGGACCGACGCTCAAGCCGGCCGCTCCGATGGACCGTAGGTCCAAGAATCCGGGCATCGTGCGATCGCCGAAGACGAAAGGCGGATACGGGCGCGCATGCGGCTGCCGCGCAGGCGAGACATGCCGGTCGGCTGGCAATTCCTATTGGAGCGCAGCAAAAAGCCCTTGAAAGAGGGAAGTCTTTCAAGGGCTTGGTTATGGCGAATCTTAGGCTGAGATTGAAGCCTCAGACGGAGTAGTACATGTCGTATTCGACCGGATGCGGGGTCATTTCGAAGCGCATCACTTCGGCCATCTTCAGCTCGATGTAGCTGTCGATCTGGTCGTCGTCGAAGACGCCGCCAGCCTTCAGGAAGCCACGGTCCTTGTCGAGGCTCTGCAGGGCTTCTCGCAGCGAACCGCAGACGGTCGGGATCTTTTTCAACTCCTTCGGCGGCAGGTCGTAGAGATCCTTGTCCATCGGCTGGCCGGGATGGATCTTGTTCTTGATGCCGTCGAGGCCGGCCATCAGCAGGGCGGAGAAGGCGAGGTAGGGATTCGCGCCCGGATCGGGAAAGCGGACCTCGACGCGCTTGGCCTTCGGCGACGAGCCGAACGGGATGCGGCAGGACGCCGAGCGGTTGCGCGCCGAATAGGCGAGCAGAACCGGCGCTTCGTAACCCGGCACCAGGCGCTTGTAGGAATTGGTCAGCGGGTTGGTAAAGGCGTTGATCGCCTTGGCATGCTTGATGACGCCGCCAATGAAGAAGAGGCAGTTTTCCGACAGACCTGCATATTCATTGCCGGCGAAGGTCGGCTTGCCGTTCTTCCAGATCGACATGTGGACGTGCATGCCCGAGCCGTTGTCGCCGAAGATCGGCTTCGGCATGAAGGTGGCCGTCTTGCCATAGGCGTTGGCGACCTGGTGGACGACATATTTGTAGATCAGCATCTTGTCGGCGTTGCGCACCAGTGCGTCGAACTTGATGCCGAGTTCGTGCTGGGCCGCCGCCACCTCATGGTGATGCTTTTCGACGCGCACGCCCATCTCGGCGAGCACGGTCAGCATTTCCGAGCGCATGTCCTGCGCGCTGTCGATCGGCGGCACCGGGAAGTAGCCGCCCTTGACGCGCGGACGGTGGCCGAGATTGCCGGTCTCGTAGTCGGTGTCGTCGTTCGACGGCAGTTCCGTGGAGTCGAGCTTGAATCCGGTGTTGTAGGGATCGGCCTTGTACTTCACGTCGTCGAACACGAAGAACTCGGCTTCCGGGCCGACATAGATGGTGTCGCCGATGCCTTCGGCCTTCATGTAGGCCTCGGCCTTCTTGGCCGTACCGCGCGGATCGCGGTTGTAGGATTCACCCGAAACCGGATCGAGGATGTCGCACAGGATGACCATGGTCGACTGCGCGAAGAACGGGTCCATGTGGACAGTGTCCGGATCGGGCATCAGCACCATGTCGGACTCGTTGATGGCCTTCCAGCCGGCAATCGACGAGCCGTCGAACATCACGCCATCGGCGAACATGTCTTCCTCGACCTCGATGACATCCATCGTCACGTGTTGCAGCTTGCCCTTCGGGTCTGTGAAGCGCAGGTCGACGAATTTCACGTCGTTGTCCTTGATCTGCTTCATGATGTCTTTGGCTGTCGTCATGTCATGTATCCCTGTTTGATGACGTTTTTTGTTGATGACGTTTTCAGGAGGATGGCCGGGTCAGGTCAGACCGCGTCCATGCCCGTTTCGCCGGTGCGGATTCGCACAACTTCCTCGATATTGGAAACGAAGATCTTGCCGTCACCGATGCGGCCCGTCTGGGCCGCCTTGCGGATGGCCTCAATGGCGCCTTCGACCGCGTCGTCGCCAAGCACGACCTCGATCTTCACCTTGGGCAGGAAATCGACGACATATTCGGCGCCGCGATAGAGTTCGGTGTGGCCCTTCTGACGACCGAAGCCTTTTGCCTCGGTGACAGTGATGCCTTGCAGTCCGGCTTCCTGAAGCGCTTCCTTCACTTCGTCCAGCTTGAATGGCTTGATGATCGCTTCGATCTTTTTCATGTAAAAAGTGGCCTCCACTGCCAAAAAAACGGGTTGTGACCCCCCGCTTGCGCCTCCATCAAGCACGAACTGTGCCAATTCAGCGGATTCTAAGCGGTCTCATAAGATTTCAAAGCCGCGCCGCACCGGGATGCAAATTCGCGTCATTCACTGCACCGGAAGCGGCATGGGCTGCCAGAGCCTACACAGCGCCAACACCCGCGTCCGCACAAAAATCAGGCACATCGCCTATCCCGCAGGCAATTTTCTGCCCGCGATGCCTTCGTGCCGACGTTATGGCCGCAGATCTCGGCAACTCCCCCTTGTTTGCTTAGGATCGAAATTGGACAATGCTTGATAGCATGCGGATCGGCAATCCATGAGCAACGAACTTCTTGTCCCCGCCGAAATGACCGCGGCCGATCGGCTGACGATCGCGGCCGGTCCGGCCGATGGAATCAGCCTGATGCGGCGCGCGGGCGCAGCGGTCGCGGCCGAGGTTCTCAAGCGCTATCCCTCGGCAAAGCACATCCATGTGCTGTGCGGGCCCGGCAACAATGGCGGCGATGGCTATGTCGTCGCACGCCTCCTGGCCGGCAGCGGCGTCGGCACAACGATCTGGTCATCCGGAGCGCCGAGGCCGGAAAGCGATGCGGCGCTCGCCGCCGCGGAATCACTGATCAAGTCCCGGCCGCTGTCTGATTTCGACGCCGAGTTCGGCTCGATCGTGATCGACGCGCTCTATGGGGCAGGGCTGTCCAAGCCGCTTTCCGGCGATGCCGCGAAGGCCGTCGATACCGTGACAGCCCTGCGCCTGCCTGTGGTCGCGATCGACCTGCCGTCGGGCGTCTCAGGTGCCAGCGGCGAAATATTGAGCAGGGCGTTTCGCGCCGAACTCACCGTTACCTTCGCCCGGAAAAAGCCCGGCCACCTGCTGCTGCCGGGGCGCGGGCAATGCGGTGAAATCGTGCTCGCCGATATCGGCATCGATGACGGCATCATCGCCCAGCTCGCTGTCTCGACCTTCGAAAATGTGCCGGACCTGTGGTTGCGGGAATTTCCGGTGCCGGCGGTGGACGCGCATAAATACAAGCGCGGCCATGTCGGCGTCTTTTCCGGCGGCCCGAGTGCTACCGGCGCGGCGCGGCTGTCGGCGATGGCCGCCGCTAGATGCGGGGCAGGGGCGGTCACCGTGCTGTCGCCTGGCAATGCCATGCAGGTGAACGCGACACACCTGACCTCGATCATGCTGCGAGAGGCGGGGTCACTCGAGGAGGTGCAGGAATTTCTGACGGCGCGCCATCCCGAGGCGCTGGTGTTTGGACCGGGGCTCGGGCCAAAGCCCAAGGTCGGCGATTTCGCCCTGCAACTGATCAAGACCTTGGCGGAGGGTGCACGCGCATCGCAAACCGCAAACCACGGAGGAGCGATCGTGCTTGATGCTGACGCCATTACATCTATGGCCCATCAGCCGCAGTCGCTGTTCGAAGCCGCCCGTCACCTGAACGCGCCAGCGTTGGTGATCACGCCGCATGAGGGTGAATTCGGCCGCTTGTTCCCAGATATCGCCGGGGACAAAACCATGTCGAAATTGGACAAGGCGCGGGCGGCCGCAGCGCGGGCCAATGCCGTCATCGTCTACAAGGGCGCCGACACGGTCATAGCAGCGCCCGATGGCAAAGCGGCGATCAACTCCAACGGTGCACCGTGGCTGGCCACAGCCGGGTCAGGCGACGTGCTGTCGGGCATCATTGCCGGTTTGCTCGCACAAGGCATGCCGCCCTTGGAGGGCACCTGCGCGGCGGTGTGGCTGCATGCCGAAGCCGGCAGCCGGTTCGGACCCGGCTTGATCGCCGAGGATCTGCCGCTGGCGCTGCTGCCGGTGTTGCGTGAACTCTTCGACGCGCGCATGGCTGTTCCATGAACCGCGCCCTGGCTCTGCTGCTTGCCACAGTCTTAGCCGTCTTCGTGGCGTCGACGGCGCGCGCCGAGGGCCCTTTGATCATCGTCGACGATCCGGCGGTGCTCGCCGCACTCGATGCCAAGGGTTTCGGCTTCGTCGACGTTTTCGGCGTCGACGGCGAGGACGGTCTAAAGGCGCTTTACGACGAGGCACCCGCCTATCACGCCATCGTCGACATCGTTGCCTCTGATGTTGCGGCATTGCGCGCCGAGATGAAAGCCGGTGGGCGGCCGCTCTACGAGATAACCGACGGCAATGTCGGCCGCATCATGGACATGCGCTGGCTGAAGACCGATGCCGCGCGCCTCCGGTTGGTCGGCATCGTCAACCGGCTCGACCGTCGCGATTTCACGCTGCTGCAAGGCGACAGGAACTGCGGCGAGGTGCGCTTTATCTACCGCCTGGCCTACAGTTTTCGCAAGAACGGCAAGCTGCTGGCGTCGCGCCTGCCGTTCAATTTCAATGCCATCTATAGCGCGGCACCCGATGCCGACGGCGGCTGCGTCGGCGTTGCCGGGCGCTGGACGCCACAGCTTGACGAGAGCGTCGATGCCGGCTGGCTGACCGGTGGACCTCTGGAGAAGGCCGGGCTGACCTTCAAGCAACTGGAGCTCAACGCACAGGTGGTGCGCTTTCCCTCCGGCCAGGAAACCGAGTTTGGCGGCCAGGCCGCCTATCTCATGCGGATATTCGGCATCGATGGTGCTGACATCAGCGAGAAGCCGTTGGAGAACACACCCGACACTGCACGGCTCTCTCAGGATGCGGCGCTGAAAGCACGGCTTGCCGCCTATGTCGGCGCCAACCTGCCGGCGGTCGATGAAGGTGTTTATGAAATCCCCGACGAGTTCCTGGCCAGGAAAATCATCTCGTGGTCGACCTTCGGCAGCGCGCGGCAGGCCAATCATCCGTTTACGCAATTATACCGACCCGAGGAATTCGCATCGCTCGACTATTCCAAGCTGAAACTGCTGCGCACGCCGGAAGCGTTGGTCGAGCGGCTGGACAATGGCGCCTGCCAGGGTTGCCACCAGGCCGGTTCCACCGCCGGTTTCCATTTCATCGGCCTCGACGACAAGACGACATCGCCGCTCAACCGCATCGAGGTCGGCATCTCGCCGCATCTTCATGCCGAGATTCCGCGCCGCCAGGGCTGGCTCGCCGCTACAGCCGCGGGCAAGCAGCCGAACCGCTTCCGTCCGCTCTCCTTTGCGCCGCCGGCAGCCTGGACGGAGACCGCGGTCGACTATGCGCCGGCGGAGATGGCCATGCCGTGCCTGATGCAGGAAGATGCGGCTCACTTTGGCACGTCCTGGCAATGCGGCGGCGGCACCGTCTGCACGGCGCTGGCCACCGCTTCGGGCGTGCGCACGAAACTGGCGCAGTGCCTGCTGCCCAAGGACAGCCCGGAGATGTTTTCCGGGCACCCTTGTTTGACCGGCTCGATCGCCAGCAACGCGGCGCAGCCTTTCAACGACCGCTACAGCAAATCGGGCCAGTTCGCGGCCTTCGCGCCTGACGTCTCGCGCACCGCTTACACCTGCCGTCCGCCGAAGATCGGCGTGCCAGGTGGGATTGCCTATCGCGGCTGCGACGACAAGGACCGTACATTTGCCGCCTTCAAAGCCGGCAAGCCCATGCCGAACGAGATCTGCGGGCTGGTCGGCGGCAAGAAGTTCGACATCTGCGTGGCCACCAACAATTTCGATCAATGCCTTGGCGGCGCCGTCAATCGCGGCAATCGGCCGGCCTGTTCGGCCGATCATTTCTGCCGCGAGGACTATATGTGCCAGTCGCTGCCGTCCGATACGCCGGGCATTTCAAAAGTGAAGGGCATCGGTTTCTGCTCGCCGACCTACTTCATCTTCCAGATGCGCATCGACAACCACGCAACGCCATGGGGCAGCCCTGTCCGCGCCACGATGGGAGCGGGGTTTAGTGCGGCGGAAGAGGAGTGAGTTGCCAACGCCTCACAGCGGAATATTGTCGTGCTTCTTCCAGGGGTTCTGCATATCCTTGTTGCGCAGCATGCGGAGCGCGCGCGCGATGCGGCGGCGCGTCGAGTGCGGCATGATCACCTCGTCGACATAACCGCGTTCGGCGGCGACGAAGGGCGACAGGAAGCGATCCTCGTAAGCCTTTGTATGGGCTGCGATCTTTTCGGCGTCACCGATGTCCTTGCGGTAGATGATCTCGACCGCGCCCCTGGCGCCCATGACCGCGATCTGCGCCGTCGGCCAGGCATAGTTCATGTCGCCGCGCAGATGTTTTGAGGCCATCACGTCATAGGCGCCGCCATAGGCTTTGCGGGTGATGACGGTGATCTTCGGCACGGTCGCCTCGGCATAGGCGAACAGGAGCTTCGCGCCATGCTTGATCAGCCCGCCATATTCCTGCGCCGTACCCGGCAGGAAGCCGGGGACATCGACGAAGGTGACGATCGGGATCGAAAAACAGTCGCAGAAGCGCACAAAGCGCGCCGCCTTGCGGCTGGCGTCGGAATCGAGCACGCCGGCCAGCACCATCGGCTGGTTGGCGACGAAGCCGACGGTGCGGCCCTCGACGCGTCCGAAGCCGGTGACGATGTTCTTGGCAAAATTCTGCTGGATTTCGAAGAAGTCGCCTTCATCGGCGACCTTCAGGATCAGTTCCTTGATGTCGTAGGGCTTGTTGGCGTTGTCGGGAATCAGCCGGTCGAGCGACAAATCATGGTCGGTGACCGACTGGTAGCATTCGATCTCGGGAAGCTCCGACGTGTTGGAGGCCGGCAACAGGTCGACCAGCCGGCGCATCTGCAACAGCGCCTCGACGTCATTGTCATAGGCGCCGTCGGCGATCGAGGATTTCGTCGTGTGGACGGAGGCGCCGCCGAGGCTCTCGGCGGTCACCGTCTCGTTGGTCACAGTCTTCACCACATCCGGCCCAGTAACGAACATGTAGGAAGTGTCGCGCACCATGAAGATGAAGTCGGTCATGGCAGGCGAATAGACGTCGCCGCCGGCGCACGGTCCCATGATGACGGAAATCTGCGGAATGACGCCTGAGGCCAGCACGTTGCGCTGAAAAATCTCGGCATAGCCGCCGAGTGCTGCCACGCCTTCCTGGATGCGCGCGCCCCCGGCATCGTAGAGGCCGATGATCGGCGCCCGGTTGCGGAGCGCCATCTCCTGCACCTTGATGACCTTCTCGGCATGCGCTTCCGACAGCGAGCCGCCGAATACGGTAAAGTCCTTGGCGAAGAGGTAGACCGGGCGGCCGTTGACGGTGCCCCAGCCGGTGACGACGCCGTCGCCGGCGATCTTGGTGTTCTCCATGCCGAAGTCGGTCGAGCGGTGCTCGACGTACATGTCGAATTCCTCGAACGAGCCCTCGTCGAGAAACACCTCGATGCGTTCCCGCGCGGTGAGCTTGCCCTTCTTGTGCTGGGCATCGATGCGGACCTGGCCGCCGCCCATGCGGGCGATCTCGCGGCGGCGCTCGAGTTCCTTGAGAACGTCTTTCATCGATTACCTCCCAAGCCAGCGGCATTTCGTCGTAATCGTGGCCGCGAACCCGCGGCACCAGCCCGGGGGCGGCCCCGGGTTGATGGCGGGGGCAACGAACGCCCACGCAATGATAGGGCGCGGCGACCACAAGAGGACCCCGAAGGGGGTGGGGGCGGG
>NZ_JAMYSJ010000043.1:0-35475 GCF_040321855.1 Mesorhizobium sp. M0227
TGGCCTCCAATCCAGCCAGCATCTTGAATCACAAACATCCGGCTTTGGGAATCCTACGATTCTCTCAAAATAGGAATCGCTCTAGGGTAGCGTTTTCGGATTGCCTGCGCATGTACGTCCCATGAAAAGGACGAAATCCTATCGAGGCACTCCTGCACCTCTTGGGTCAGCCTGGCTTTGATATCCATTGTTTATCCGCTAGCCTGTGTACGTTGGCTCAATTGTTATCTCCCGGCAACGCAAGGATGACCTGACGCAGCGCCTGGTACCCGTCGCCGTGGTGCCAGTCCTGATCAACGAGGAGCTCTTGACCTTCCGGCCAAGTTTCGTTGTCCAGGAGAATTTCGTTGCCGACCAGTGCTCCGCCATAGCTCGCCAGGAATATCCGGATGAAATGACTGCCAGGGCGAACCTTAGCCGTGAACAGTTTTTCCAAGCGGGCATAAAACGCTGGATATGTCCGGTTGAGAGTGCATTCCACTGCAGCCTGTGTGATCACAGGTCCACCGTAGATCTTCCAGCCAGCATCATTCCGTTGCCAGAATGCAATCTCGGCTTGCATGTTCTCGCAAACATGCTCCGCAAGGCCCTCGATCAGCACATGAAATACACCGATCAGGAATTTTCCGAATGCTTGGAAAATCGCCTGTTCACGCGTGTCGCCCAGTCCAACAAAAGATTCGATGACCGGCTGAGTGCCTAGCAACGGTGAGAAGACGTAGATTTCGAGAACAAGCCTGCGACCCGAGCCTGACGGCTCCTTGTCGAAAACTTGGGCTTCAAAGCGCAGGTCTTCCAGTCCAATCCAGACATCGTTCTGTCCACGGATGGCGCTGATCCCATGCGCAATCAACGCTTCGTGGATCAGGTCGAGAACCTCTTGCGATGCCATCATTGAACCTAGGCCGACAAAACTCCCTCAAACGGCTGCAGCCGACGGCTGATGTCAAGAGCGCCCGTCGCTGATCACGCTCAGCAGCGCCGGACCCAAATCCCCGGCAGGCGTCACTTCGATGCGTTCGAGTCCGAGCCAGCCCTGCATCTGCTTCAATTCCTCGAACAGCTCTGCAGCGGTTTCAGGCGGTGCACCGGGCTCCGCATAGGCCGCATGGACGCGCAGTATGCTGGCCGGACGGTCGGCCTTGAGGTCGACGCGTGCCACGATCCTGTCGCCGAGCAGGAACGGCAGGACATAATAGCCATATTGCCGCTTGTCGGCCGGCGTGTAGATCTCGATGCGGTAGTGGAAATCGAACAGCCGCTCGGTGCGCGACCGCTCGAAGACGACCGGATCGAACGGCGCCAGCAGGGCGCGGGCCTCGACTTTGCGCGGCAGGCGGGCGTCTTTATGAAGATAGGCCGGCTTGTCCCAACCTTCGACACGCACCGGCAGCAGCTCGCCCGTTTCAACCAGTTCCTCCAGCCGGCCCTTCATGTCGGCCGGCGACAGGCGGAAATAGTCGCGCAGGTCGCCTGAAGTCGCCACGCCGTGGGCGCGGGCAGAAATGCGCAGCAATTCGCGGTGCGCGTCCTCGGCTGCCGGTACCGGCAGATCGAGGATCGCCTGCGGCAGCACGCGTTCGGGCAGGTCATAGAAGCGCTCGAAACCGCGGCGGTGCGCCGTGGTGATGCGCCCGGCCCAGAACAGCCATTCGAAGGCGTGCTTGGCATGGCTCCAGCCCCACCAGCCGCCCGAGCCTTTCTGGCCTTCGAGCGCGGAAGCGGCGATCGGGCCGCGCTCGGCGACCTGGCGGTAGATCTCTTCGATGTAGGCGGCGTGCTCGCGGCCCCATTTGGCGAGGCCCAGATACATTTCGTCGCCGCGCTCGGCGCGCTGCATGCGCCAGCGCATCAGCGGGTATGTCTCGACCGGCAGGAAGGAGGCCTCGTGCCCCCAGTATTCGAAAACCGTGCGCTTGCGCGTCACGGCCGCGTTGTCGAGCAGCGAGAACGGGTAGGGGCCAAGGCGCGAATAGAGCGGCATATAATGAGCGCGCACCACCGCGCTGACGGAATCGATCTGCAGCAGGCCGGTGCGGGAGAGGGTGCGGGCAAAATGTCGGCGGTCAGGCGTGCCGGTCGGGCGGGGATCGAGAAACCCCTGGGCGGCAAGCGCGATGCGACGGGCCGTGGGGAGCGAGATCTTTTCCTTCATGCAGGCATCACTTTGAAGTGTTTTGACCGAGGGTCGAATGGCTGATTCCAACCCATGCTAGCAGGGTTTTGGCGGCATCCATGTCAGGAGAGAAAAGTGGAGTAAAAAGCGAAGGAAATCAAACAGGAGCGGATCGGACCAGTTTGCCGCGATATGCCGTCCAGGTCGGTGTTTTGAACAAGGTTTGACTTGCTTCGCTGGAAGTGCTGCGCTAACCCTCGCCGCGTTGCAGCATAGGCCCTTAAAACGGTTCAGCGGTTAAACTGTCACGCTTCCGCATTAGGGTCCGGTGCTGTAATCAAAGTGGATTGGCGCCAACGGAAAGCCGAGCATGAACGCACTCTTGAGCTCATACCTGCCCATCGTCCTGTTCATAGGCGTGGCGCTGGTTGTCGGCCTGGCGTTGCTGGCCGCACCCTTCCTGGTGGCCTATCGCAATCCCGATCCCGAAAAGCTTTCCGCCTACGAGTGCGGTTTCAACTCGTTCGACGACGCGCGCATGAAGTTCGACATCCGTTTCTACCTGGTGTCGATCCTGTTCATCATCTTCGACCTGGAAGTGGCCTTCCTGTTTCCGTGGGCGGTGTCGTTTTCGAAGATCGGCATGCTCGGTTTCTGGTCGATGATGGTGTTTTTGGCGGTGCTGACCATCGGCTTTGCCTATGAATGGAAAAAAGGAGCGCTGGAATGGGATTGAACGACAGTTCAGGCACCCTCGTCGCGCCGAAGCCCAAGGGTATTATCGATCCCAACACCGGCAGGCCGGTGGGGGAGGACGATCCCTTCTTCCTCGAGATCAACAATGAGTTGGCCGACAAGGGCTTTTTGGTCACTTCGACCGAGGCGCTCATCACCTGGGCGCGCAGCGGGTCGCTGATGTTCATGACGTTCGGCCTCGCTTGCTGCGCGGTCGAGATGATCCACACCTCGATGCCACGCTATGATTCGGAGCGGTTCGGCGTCGCGCCGCGTGCGTCCCCGCGCCAGTCCGACATCATGATCGTCGCCGGCACGCTGACCAACAAGATGGCGCCGGCGCTGCGCAAGGTCTACGACCAGATGCCGGAACCGCGCTACGTCATCTCGATGGGCTCCTGCGCCAATGGCGGCGGCTACTACCATTATTCCTATTCGGTGGTGCGCGGCTGCGACCGCATCGTGCCGGTCGACATCTATGTGCCCGGCTGTCCGCCGAGCGCCGAAGCGTTGCTGTACGGCATTCTTCTGCTGCAGAAGAAAATCCGCCGCACCGGCACGATCGAACGGTAAATCCATGACCGCATCCCTGAGCGAACTGTCGACCTATCTCGGCGAGAAGCTGCCTGGCCGCTTCAGTGACGGGGTGCTTGCCTATGGCGAGCTTACCGTTCACGTCGAGCCGCGCGATCTGGTCGAGGTGATGACCTTCCTGCGCGACGATGCGCGCTGCCAGTTCATCTCGATCATCGACGTCTGCGGCGCCGACTATCCGTCGCGGGCCAAGCGCTTCGACGTCGTCTATCATCTGTTGTCGCCGAAGCAGAATGTGCGCATCCGCGTCAAGGTGCAGGCCGACGAGGAAACCATGGTGCCGTCGATCACCGGCGTGTTCCCCGGCGCCGACTGGTTCGAGCGCGAGACCTACGATCTCTACGGCGTGCTGTTTTCGGGCCATCCCGATCTGCGTCGCCTGCTGACCGACTACGGTTTCGAAGGCCATCCGCTACGCAAGGATTTCCCGCTGACCGGATTCGTCGAGGTGCGGTACGACGACGAGGCCAAGCGCGTCATCTATGAGCCGGTCGAGCTCAAGCAGGAATTCCGCAATTTCGATTTTTTGTCCCCGTGGGAAGGTACGGATTACGTGCTGCCGGGTGACGAGAAGGCAAAGCAGTAAATGGCTGAAACCTCGGTCCGCAACTTCAACATCAATTTCGGCCCGCAACACCCTGCGGCGCACGGCGTTTTGCGCCTTGTGCTGGAGCTGGACGGCGAAGTCGTCGATCGCGTCGATCCGCATATCGGGCTCTTGCATCGCGGTACCGAAAAGCTGATCGAAGCCAAAACCTATTTGCAGGCGATCCCTTATCTCGATCGGCTCGACTATTGCGCGCCGATGAACCAAGAGCACGCCTTCGCGCTCGCCGCCGAGCGCCTGCTCGGCATCGAAGTGCCGAAGCGCGGGCAGCTGATCCGCGTGCTCTATTGCGAAATCGGCCGCATCATGTCGCACATCCTCAATGTGACGACGCAGGCTATGGACGTCGGCGCGCTGACGCCGCCGCTGTGGGGCTTCGTCGAGCGCGAAAAGCTGATGGTGTTCTATGAGCGCGCCTCCGGTTCGCGCATGCATGCCGCCTATTTCCGTCCCGGCGGCGTCCATCAGGACCTGCCGCAGAAGCTGGTCGAGGACATCGGCAAGTGGATCGACCCGTTCCTGAAGTCGATCGACGACCTCGATCAGTTGCTGACCGGCAACCGCATCTTCAAGCAGCGCAATGTCGATATCGGCATCGTCTCGCTGGCGGATGCCTGGGCCTGGGGTTTTTCGGGCGTGATGGTGCGTGGCTCGGGTGCAGCCTGGGACCTGCGCAAGTCGCAGCCCTATGAATGCTATTCGGAAATGGATTTCGACATTCCGATCGGCAAGAACGGCGACTGTTTCGACCGCTACCTCGTGCGCATGGAAGAAATGCGCCAGTCGGCGAAGATCATGCGCCAGTGCGTCGATCTCCTGCTCGGCAAGGAAAGCGCCGGCCCGGTGTCGAACCTCGACGGCAAGGTGGTGCCGCCCAAGCGCCAGGCGATGAAGCGCTCGATGGAAGCGCTGATCCATCACTTCAAGCTCTACACCGAGGGTTATCGTGTACCCGCCGGCGAGGTCTATGCCGCCGTCGAAGCGCCGAAGGGCGAATTCGGCGTCTATCTGGTTTCCGACGGCTCCAACAAGCCCTACCGCTGCAAGCTGCGCGCGCCGGGTTTCGCGCATCTGCAGGCGATGGATTTCCTCTGCCGCGGCCACATGCTGGCCGACGTCACCGCCGTTCTCGGCTCCCTCGACATCGTGTTTGGTGAGGTCGATCGCTAAATGTCAGTCCGCCGTCTCGCAGAAGCCAGCGCCCAGCCAGCATCCTTCGCCTTCAACCGGGCGAATGCCGCGGCTGCGAAGCAATGGATCAAGAAATATCCGAAGGGCCGTGAGCAGTCGGCCATCATCCCGCTGCTGATGATCGCACAGGAGCAGGAAGGCTGGGTGACGAAGGCGGCGATCGAGACGATCTCCGACATGCTCGGCATGCCGCGTATCCGCGGGCTCGAGGTCGCGACCTTCTACACGCAGTACCAGCTGAATCCGGTCGGCACGCGTGCGCATATCCAGGTCTGCGGCACCACGCCCTGCATGCTGCGCGGTTCGGAAGCGCTGATGGATGTCTGCCGCTCCAGGATCCATCACGACCAGTTCCACGCCAACGACAAAGGCACCTTGTCCTGGGAAGAGGTCGAATGCCTTGGCGCCTGCGTCAACGCGCCGATGGTCATGATCTTCAAGGACACGTTCGAGGATCTGACGCCGGAACGCCTGGCTGAAATCATCGATCTCTATGACGCCGGCAAGGGTGCTTCGGTGGAACCGGGGCCGCAGAACGGCCGTACCGGCTCGGAGCCGGCCTCCGGCCTCACCACGCTGAAGAGCGAAAAGGCGATCCTCAAGTCGACCCGTGAAAGGGAAGCCAGGGAAGCGGCCAGGGCCGCCAGGGCGGCGCCCGACGCGATCATCGCAGGGCCCGTGCCGGCACCGGCTGCGGCCCCTGTCGCGCCGTCCAACACCAGCAAGCCGAAGACCGACGCCCCTGAAACCAGCCCGGCATTGAAGACGCCTTCAAAAACCAAGGTCGCGCCGACGGTTGAAAAGGCGGCGAGCGTTGCCGCCCCACTGCATTCGGCCGCCAATGCCAACAAGGCAGACTCCAAGGTCGAGCAGGTTTCCAAGCAGCGCAACGGTCCAATAACCAAGGCCGAGCCGGCATCCGCCTTCAAGGCGCCGGAGGTCAAGGTACCGGCAGCCAAGCCGGCCAAACCGTCGCTCGAGGACAAGAACCGTCCGGCCGGCATCGATAAACCGGTACAGGTCGATGACCTAAAGCTGATCTCCGGCGTCGGCCCCAAGATCGAGGGCATCCTGCATACGCTGGGCATTTTTACCTTCGCGCAGGTCGCGTCGTGGAAGAAGGCCGAACGCGAGTGGGTGGATGGCTATCTCTCTTTCCAGGGCCGCATCGATCGCGACGACTGGGTCAAGCAGGCCAAGGTGCTCGCCAAGGGTGGCGTGGCCGAATACATCCGCGTCTTCGGCAAGAAGCCGGTCTGAGGGACGAAAAATGCTCGGGGATAAAGACCGCATCTTCACCAATATCTACGGCCTGTTCGACAAGTCGCTGGCCGGCGCGATGGCACGCGGCGCCTGGGACAACACGCCCGGCATCGTTGCCAAGGGGCGCGAGTGGATCGTCAACGAGATGAAGGCGTCGGGCCTGCGCGGTCGCGGCGGCGCAGGCTTCCCGACCGGGCTCAAATGGTCGTTCATGCCCAAGCAGAGCGACGGCCGGCCGAGCTATCTCGTCATCAACGCCGACGAATCCGAGCCCGGCACCTGCAAGGACCGCGACATCCTGCGCAACGACCCGCACACGCTGGTCGAGGGCGCGCTGCTTGCCGGTTTCGCCATGGGCGCGATTGCCGCCTACATCTATGTGCGCGGTGAGTTCATCCGCGAGCGCGAGGCGCTGCAGCGCGCGATCGAGGAGGCCTACGAGGCCAAGCTGATCGGCAAGAACAACACGTCCGGCTACGATTTCGACATCTACATGCACCACGGCGCCGGCGCCTATATCTGTGGCGAGGAGACAGCGCTCCTCGAAAGCCTCGAAGGCAAGAAGGGCCAGCCCCGGCTGAAGCCGCCATTCCCTGCCAATGTCGGCCTCTATGGCTGCCCGACCACGGTCAACAATGTCGAATCGATCGCGGTTGCGCCGACCATCCTGCGCCGCGGTGCGGCCTGGTTCTCGTCCTTCGGCCGGCCCAACAATGTCGGCACCAAGCTGTTTTGCATCTCCGGCCACGTCAACAATCCGTGCACGGTCGAGGAGGCGATGTCGATCCCGTTCCGCGAGCTCATCGAGACGCATTGCGGCGGCATTCGCGGCGGCTGGGACAATCTTTTGGCGGTCATACCGGGTGGCGCCTCGGTGCCGCTGGTGCCGGCCGAGCAGATCATCGACGCGCCGATGGATTTCGACGCCTTGCGCGACCTCAAATCCGGCCTTGGAACCGCGGCTGTCATCGTCATGGACAAGTCGACCGATGTCGTGAAAGCGATTGCGCGGCTTTCCTACTTCTACAAGCACGAGAGCTGCGGCCAGTGCACGCCATGCCGCGAAGGCACCGGCTGGATGTGGCGGGTGATGGAACGGCTGGTGCGCGGCGAGGCGCAGAAGCGCGAGATCGATATGCTGCTCGACGTCACCAAGCAGATCGAGGGCCACACGATCTGCGCGCTGGGCGACGCGGCGGCATGGCCGATCCAGGGCCTGATGCGGCATTTCCGCGGCGAAGTGGAGCGGCGCATCGACGAGTTTTCGCGCAATGCGCACCGGGCGGAGCCTGTGATGGTGGCGGCGGAATAGAATAACGTTTTATGCGGATGAAAGTCCGCAGCGAAGGGCGGGGCGAACGAAGAAACGACCAGGAGAACTCTATGGCGCCGTATTCGAACCCGCTGATGCCCAATTTGGACCAGATCGAGAAGATGAACCAGGACTTGACCAGGATGATGCCGAAGGAGATGGCCAGCGCCGTCAACCTTTTCGTGCATCCTGTGGCGGGTGCGGCGGCGATGTCGGCGCTTGGCCTCGGGCTCGCCAACCATGCTTTCGGCGTCTGGCTGGGTGCGCTTTCAGGTGCCGCAGAAGCCTGGCAGCGGCTGCTGCAGCCGATCGTCGATGATTTCGAGGCGCGCGTCGCGCAGTTCGAAGATCCAAGTCCTTCCTCCACCAAGGCACGGGCGACGGCGAAAAGCATGATTGCCGAGGCGCAGTCCTTCGCCCGGGAGGTCACCGATATTGCCGCCAAGGAAGCCGCCACTGCCGTGCCGGCCGCGAATGCCGCTCCGGCTGCGGGCGGCGCCGGCGATGCGCTGATGCCCGAGGATTTCAGGCAGCCCAACGCCATGGAGAAGCCGGCCAAACCGGCGGATCTCAAGGCCATCTCGGGCATCGGGCCGAAGCTGGAAAAGGTTCTCAACGGCCTCGGCATCTGGACGTATGCCCAGATCGCGGCATGGACGCCGCAAGAGGTTGCCTGGGTCGAGGACTATCTGTCGCTCGGCGGCCGGATCGGCCGCGACGATTGGACAGCCCAAGCGGCGGCGCTCGCCGTCAAGAAGTGAATGAAGTGCCCGACGTGGTCTCGACCGCGTCCGGAAAAAGAGATTGCGGGAACTCCGCAGGGGTTTGAGGCGAATGGCAAAGCTCAAGGTCGACGGGAAAGAGATCACTGTACCCGACCACTACACGCTGCTGCAGGCGGCTGAAGACGCTGGCGCGGAAGTGCCGCGCTTCTGCTTCCATGAGCGGCTGTCGATCGCCGGCAATTGCCGCATGTGCCTGATCGAGGTGAAGGGCGGGCCGCCCAAGCCCCAGGCCTCCTGCGCCATGAACGTGCGCGATCTGCGTCCCGGGCCGAATGGCGAGGCGCCGGAAATCTTCACCAACACGCCGATGGTCAAGAAGGCCAGGGAAGGCGTGATGGAGTTCCTGCTGATCAACCATCCGCTGGATTGCCCGATCTGCGATCAGGGCGGCGAATGCGACCTGCAGGACCAGGCGATGGCCTTCGGCGTCGATTCCTCGCGCTATCACGAGAACAAGCGCGCGGTCGAAGACAAATACATCGGACCGCTGGTCAAGACGGTGATGAATCGCTGCATCCACTGCACGCGCTGCGTCCGCTTCACCACCGAAGTCGCCGGCATTTCCGAACTGGGCCTGATCGGCCGTGGCGAGGATGCAGAGATCACCACCTATCTCGAACAGGCGATGACCTCGGAGCTGCAGGGCAATGTCATCGACCTTTGCCCGGTCGGCGCGCTGACCTCGAAGCCATTCGCCTTCCAGGCGCGACCGTGGGAGCTGACCAAGACCGAATCCATCGACGTGATGGATGCGGTCGGCTCGGCGATTCGCGTCGATAGCCGGGGCCGCGAAGTGATGCGGATCCTGCCGCGCGTCAACGAGGCGGTGAACGAGGAGTGGATCTCCGACAAGACCCGCTTCATCTGGGACGGCCTGCGCACGCAGCGTCTCGACCGCCCCTATGTGCGCAAGGACGGCAGGCTGGTTGCCGCCAGCTGGGCCGAGGCCTTCGCCGCGATCAAGGACGCGGTGTCGAAGACGGCGCCCGAAAAGATCGGCGCTATCGCGGGCGATCTCGCCGCCGTCGAGGAAACCTATGCGCTCAAGCTGCTGATGGCTTCGCTCGGCTCGAAGAATACGGATTGCCGCCAGGATGGCGCCGCACTCGACCCGGCGCTCGGCCGTGCGAGCTACATCTTCAACCCGACCATCGAAGGCATCGAGCAGGCCGATGCGGTGCTGATCATCGGCGCCAACCCGCGCTATGAAGCCTCGGTGCTCAACGCCCGTATCCGCAAGCGCTGGCGGACCGGCAATCTGCCGGTTGGCGTCATCGGCGATGTCGGCGACACACGCTACGACTACGAACAGCTGGGCGCCGGACCGGATTCGCTGAAGGATTTGGCTGACGGCAATGGCAAGTTCTTCCAGGTGCTGAAGAAGGCGACGCATCCGCTGATCATCGTCGGCCAGGGCGCGCTGGCGCGCGCCGATGGCGCGGCCGTGCTCGGTCAGGCGGCCAAGCTCGCCGCCGCCGTCAACGCTGCCCGCGCGGATTGGAACGGCTTTGCCGTGCTGCACAATGCGGCCGGGCGCGTCGGCGGTCTCGATCTCGGCTTCGTGCCGGGCGAGGGCGGCAGAAACGTTGCCGGCATGCTGGGCGAAATGGAGCTGCTGTTCCTGCTCGGCGCCGACGAGATCGACATGGCCAAGACCGGCGGCGCCTTCGTCGTCTATATCGGCACGCATGGCGATCAGGGCGCGCACCGCGCCAATGTCATCCTGCCGGCGGCCGCCTACACGGAAAAGTCGGCCACCTATGTCAACACCGAAGGGCGTGTGCAGCAGACCAACCGCGCCGGCTTCGCGCCGGGCGAGGCGCGCGAGGACTGGGCGATCCTGCGGGCACTGTCGGATGTGCTGGGCAAGAAACTGCCGTTCGATTCGCTGCCGCAACTGCGCGCCAAGCTCTATGGCGAATACCCGCATCTGGCCCGTATCGACCAGGTCGCGGCCGGCAATGCCGAGGACATCGCTGGGGTGGCGAAGCTCGGCGGGCGGCTGAACAAGGGCACCTTTACGTCGCCGGTGACGGATTTCTACCTGACCAACCCGATCGCGCGGGCATCGGCCGTGATGGCGGAATGCTCGGCACTGGCCAAGAGCGGCTTCAAGCAGGCGGCGGAATAAGCATGGACACTTTCTTCTCCTTCTACGTGCTGCCGGCGCTGATCATTCTGCTGAAATCGGTCGTGCTGATCGTTATCCTGCTGATTTTCGTCGCCTATATCCTCTATGCCGACCGCAAGATCTGGGCGGCGGTGCAACTGCGCCGTGGCCCGAACGTCGTCGGCCCCTGGGGCACGCTGCAAGCCTTCGCCGATCTGCTGAAATTCGTCTTCAAGGAGCCGGTCATCCCGTCCGGCGCCAACAAGGGCGTGTTCCTGCTGGCGCCGCTGGTCTCGGCCGTGCTGGCGATCTCGGCCTGGGCGGTCATCCCGGTCAATCAGGGCTGGGCGATCGCCAACGTCAATGTCGGCATCCTCTACGTCTTCGCCATCTCCTCGCTCGAAGTCTATGGCGTGATCATGGGCGGCTGGGCGTCAAACTCGAAATATCCGTTCCTCGGCGCGCTGCGTTCGGCGGCTCAGATGGTGTCCTACGAAGTCTCGATCGGCTTCGTCATCGTCACTGTTCTGCTCACCGCTGGCTCGCTCAATCTGACCGATATCGTGCTGTCGCAGCATGATGGAATTGGTACGCGGCTTGGCCTGCCCAATACGTTCCTTGACTGGAACTGGCTGGCTCTGTTTCCGATGTTCATCATTTTCTTCATCTCGGCGCTGGCCGAGACGAACCGGCCGCCTTTCGATCTGGTGGAAGCCGAATCGGAACTGGTCGCCGGCCACATGGTCGAATATTCGTCGACGCCGTTCCTTTTGTTCTTCCTCGGCGAGTATGTCGCCATCGTGCTGATGTGCGCGCTGGCCACCATCCTGTTCCTCGGTGGCTGGCTGCCGCCCTTCGACTTCGCGCCGTTCACCTGGGTGCCGGGCGTCATCTGGTTCGTGCTGAAAGTCTGCTTCGTGTTCTTCGGCATCTCCATGGTGAAGGCGTTCGTGCCGCGCTACCGCTACGACCAATTGATGCGGCTTGGCTGGAAAGTGTTCCTGCCGATCTCGCTGTTCATGGTGGTCGCCACCGCGGCCTTCCTCAAGATCACGGGGTTTGCGTGATGTCCGCTCTTTCCCAAGCCGCCAAATCGCTGCTGCTGCAGGATTTCGTCAGCGCTTTCTTCCTGTCGATGCGCCAGTTCTTCGCGCCGAAAGAGACGATCAATTATCCGCACGAGAAGGGGCCGACCAGTCCGCGCTTCCGCGGCGAGCATGCGCTGCGCCGCTATCCCAATGGCGAGGAACGCTGCATCGCCTGCAAATTGTGCGAGGCGATCTGCCCGGCGCAGGCCATCACCATCGAGGCCGGCCCGCGCCGCAATGACGGCACGCGCCGCACGGTTCGCTACGACATCGACATGGTGAAGTGCATCTATTGCGGCTTCTGCCAGGAAGCCTGCCCGGTCGACGCCATCGTCGAGGGGCCGAATTTCGAATTCGCGACGGAGACGCGCGAGGAACTCTACTACGACAAGGACAAGCTGTTGGCGAATGGCGACCGGTGGGAGCGCGAACTGGCGCGCAACATCTCGCTGGACTCGCCCTACCGCTGATATTTGACGCATGGGCGGGGCAGGGGCCTCGTCCAGAGGATGATCCCGAAAAGTTGCGGACTTTTCGGACCAGATCATGCTCCGGAATACAGAGTGGCCCATGTTTCTTTCGATCGGGCCTTTCAACCCGATCGGAACATGGGCTAGGACAACGCGGCTTTGGAACCGGAGGCGGAACCAGGCCAGAGACAACAAACAGGACGAGCGTCCTGTTCGTACAGGAACCCGGGGGATCCCCAATGTTGAGTGGACTAGAGGCGGCCTTTTTCTACCTCTTCGCCTTTGTCGCGGTGGCGTCGGCGTTCATGGTCATTTCGTCGCGCAACCCCGTGCATTCGGTGCTGTTCCTGATCCTGACCTTTTTCAACGCCGCCGGCCTGTTCATGCTGACCGGGGCCGAGTTCCTGGCGATGATCCTGCTCGTCGTCTATGTCGGCGCGGTGATGGTGCTGTTTCTGTTCGTCGTCATGATGCTCGACGTCGATTTCGCCGAGATGAAGGAAGGCGCCCTGCAATATGCGCCGATCGGCGCGCTGGTCGGGCTGATCCTGGCGGCGGAGCTGATCGTCGTTCTCGGCGGCTATACGTTCGCGCCGCAGCTCGCTTCGACGGTCTCCAAGCCCATTCCGGATCTCGCCACGCGGACCAACACCGCCGCGCTCGGCGACATCCTGTATACCGACTACCTCTACTACTTCCAGATTTCGGGCCTCATCCTGCTGGTCGCCATGATTGGCGCCATCGTGCTGACGCTGCGCCATAAGCCAGGCGTCAAGCGGCAGTCGATCGCGGCCCAGGTCGGCCGCACGCCGGCGACCGGCATGGAAATCCGCAAGGTCAAGACAGGCGAGGGACTCTGAGATGGTTGTCGGCATCGCACATTATCTGACCGTATCGGCTGTTCTGTTCACGCTCGGCGTGTTCGGCATCTTCCTGAACCGCAAGAACGTCATCGTCATCCTGATGTCGGTCGAACTGATCCTGCTCGCGGTCAACATCAATTTCGTCGCCTTTTCGGCGGCGCTGGGCGATCTGGTCGGCCAGGTGTTCGCGCTGTTCGTGCTGACGGTCGCGGCGGCCGAGGCCGCCATCGGACTTGCCATTCTCGTCGTCTTCTTCCGCAACCGCGGCTCGATCGCGGTCGAAGACGTGAACATGATGAAGGGTTGACGGAACCACCATGTATCAGGCCATCGTCTTCCTTCCCCTGCTCGGCTTCCTGATCGTCGGCCTGTTCGGTACGTCGCTCGGCGCCAAGGCGTCCGAATACATCACCTCCGGTTTCCTGGTGATCGCGGCCGTGCTGTCGTGGGTCGCTTTCTTCACCATCGGTTTCGGCCATGGCGAGGTGTTCACCGTGCCGGTGCTGCGCTGGATACAGTCGGGTGGGCTGGAAGCGTCCTGGGCGCTCCGGATCGACACGCTGACGGTGGTCATGCTGGTGGTGGTCAACACCGTCTCGGCGCTGGTCCACATCTATTCGATCGGCTACATGCACCACGATCCGAACCGGCCGCGCTTCTTCGCCTATCTGTCGCTGTTCACCTTCGCCATGCTGATGCTGGTGACGGCGGACAACCTCGTGCAGATGTTCTTTGGCTGGGAAGGCGTGGGGCTGGCGTCCTACCTGCTGATCGGCTTCTGGTACAAGAAGCCGTCGGCCAATGCCGCGGCAATCAAGGCCTTTGTCGTCAACCGCGTCGGCGATTTCGGCTTCGCACTCGGCATCTTCGGCGTGTTCGTGCTGTTCGGCTCGGTCAATCTGGGCACCATCTTCGCCAATGCGGCAACGTTCATTCCGGCCGAAGGCGCCCCGCACGGCGCCGCGGTGCTGACCTTCCTCGGCTATGCGCTGGACAAGCAGGCGGCCATGACGATTGTCTGCCTGCTCTTGTTCATGGGCGCCATGGGCAAGTCGGCGCAGGTGCCGCTGCACACCTGGCTGCCGGATGCCATGGAAGGCCCGACGCCGGTTTCCGCACTGATCCATGCCGCCACCATGGTGACGGCCGGCGTGTTCATGCTGGCGCGGCTGTCGCCGCTGTTCGAACTCTCGCATTCGGCGCTGACTGTCGTGACCTTCATCGGTGCCTTCACGGCCTTCTTCGCGGCCACCGTCGGTCTCGTCCAGAACGACATCAAGCGCGTCATCGCCTACTCGACCTGCTCGCAGCTCGGCTACATGTTCGTGGCACTCGGCGTCGGCGCCTATGGCGCGGCGATCTTCCATCTGTTCACGCATGCCTTCTTCAAGGCGCTGCTGTTCCTCGGCTCGGGCTCGGTCATCCATGCCGTGTCCGACGAGCAGGACATGCGCAAGATGGGCGGCCTCAGGAAACTGATTCCGACCACCTACTGGATGATGGTGATCGGCACGCTGGCGCTGACCGGCGTCGGCATTCCGGTGACGGTCATCGGTACCGCCGGCTTCTTCTCCAAGGACGCCATCATAGAAAGCGCCTTTGCCGGCCACAATTCGGTTGCCGGCATGGCCTTCGTGCTTTTGGTCATCGCCGCCTGCTTCACCGCCTTCTACTCCTGGCGGCTGATCTTCATGACCTTCCACGGCAAGCCGCGGGCGAGCCATGAGGTGATGCACCATGTCCATGAATCGCCGCCGGTGATGCTGGTGCCGCTGTTCATCCTGGCCGCTGGCGCACTGTTTGCCGGCGTCATCTTCCACGGCGCCTTCATCGGCGAGGGCTATGCCGAGTTCTGGAAGGCGTCGCTGTTCACGCTGCCTGACAACCACATCCTGCACGACATCCACGAATTGCCGCTGTGGGTCGAACTGTCGCCATTCATCGCCATGCTGATCGGCTTCGCGCTGGCCTGGAAATTCTACATCCGCTCGCCGGAAATGCCGGTCAACCTGGCCGCGCAGCATCGCGGGCTGTACGCCTTCCTGCTCAACAAGTGGTATTTCGACGAGCTCTACGACTTCCTGTTCGTGCGGCCCGCCAAGCGCCTCGGCCATTTCCTGTGGAAGACCGGCGACGGCACCATCATCGACGGCCTCGGCCCGGATGGCATTTCGGCGCGCGTCGTCGATGTCACCGACCGCGTCGTCAAGCTGCAGACCGGCTATCTCTACCACTACGCCTTCGCCATGCTGATCGGCGTTGCCGCACTCGTCACCTGGATGATGCTCTGATGACCGCCTGGCCAATCCTCTCGCTGGTCACCTTCCTGCCGCTGGTTGGTGTGCTGCTTATCCTGTTCATCAATGACGACAGCGAAAATGCCCGCCGCAACATCCGCGCCATCGCGCTGTTGACGACGACTTTCACCTTCATCATCTCGCTGTTCATCTGGACCGGATTCGACAATTCGCAGTCCGGCTTCCAGTTCGTCGAGAAGGTCGCCTGGCTCGACTCCGGCATTTCCTACCATATGGGCGTCGACGGCATCTCGATGCTGTTCGTCATCCTGACGACGTTCCTGATGCCGCTCTGCATCCTGGCGTCGTGGGAATCGATCGAGAAGCGCGTGAAGGCCTACATGATTGCCTTCCTGCTGCTCGAAACGCTGATGATCGGCGTGTTCTGCGCGCTGGACATCGTGCTGTTCTACGTCTTCTTCGAAGCCGGCCTGATCCCGATGTTCATCATCATCGGCGTCTGGGGCGGCAAGCGGCGCGTCTACGCCTCGTTCAAGTTCTTCCTCTACACGCTCGCCGGCTCGGTGCTGATGCTGCTCGCCATCATGGCGATGTTCTTCCAGTCCGGCACAACCGACATCCCGACGCTGCTGACCCACAACTTCCCGGCCAACATGCAGACCTGGCTATGGCTTGCCTTCTTCGCCTCCTTCGCGGTGAAGATGCCAATGTGGCCGGTGCACACCTGGCTGCCCGATGCGCACGTCGAGGCGCCGACGGCGGGGTCCGTCATCCTGGCCGGCATCCTGTTGAAGATGGGGGGGTACGGCTTCCTGCGATTCTCCTTGCCGATGTTCCCGCTGGCGTCGGAAATGTTCGCGCCGCTGGTCTTCGCGCTGTCCGTCGTCGCCATCATCTACACCTCGCTGGTGGCGCTGATGCAGGAGGACATGAAGAAGCTGATAGCCTATTCGTCGGTTGCTCATATGGGCTTCGTCACCATGGGCATCTTCGCCATGAACCAGGAAGGCGTGCAGGGCGCGATCTTCCAGATGCTCAGCCACGGCCTCGTCTCCGGCGCGCTGTTCCTGTGCGTCGGCGTCATCTACGACCGCATGCACACACGTGAGATCGCCGCCTATGGCGGCCTGGTCAACAACATGCCGAAATACGCCACGGTGTTCCTGATCTTCACCATGGCCAATGTCGGCCTGCCCGGTACCAGCGGCTTCGTTGGCGAGTTCCTGACCATGCTGGGCGTGTTCCGGGTCAACACCTGGGTGGCGTTCTTCGCCGCCACCGGCGTCATCCTGTCGGCCGCCTACGCGCTCTGGCTCTACCGCCGGGTGATCTTCGGCGCATTGACCAAGGAGAGCCTGAAGGGCCTGCTCGATCTGTCGCCGCGCGAGAAGGTGATCATCTACCCGCTGGTCGTGCTGGTCATCTTCTTCGGCGTCTATCCCGCCCCGGTCTTCGACGCGACGGCCGAATCGGTCAAGTCGCTCGTCACCAATGTCACTGCATCCATCGGCGCCGCGCAGACCGCGGCGGCGAACTGACCAGAGGTTTTGCGAACCATGACGCCGGACCTTCTCTCTAGCCTGTCGCTCTCGACGCCAGAGCTGATCCTTGCCGTCGGCGCGCTGGCGCTGCTGATGGTCGGAGCCTATTCGCGCGCCAACACGGCCAACACGGTAACCGGCCTTGCGGTTGCCGTGCTGGCGATCGCGGGCGCCTGGCTGATCTTCCGAACCGGGCAGGGCAGCGCTTACGGCAATGCCTTCATCCAGGATTCCTTCGCCCGCTTCATGAAGGTGCTGGCGCTGGTCGGCTCGGCGGTGACGCTGGTGATGTCGATGCGCTTTGCCAAGGCGGAGCGTTTCGACAAGTTCGAATATCCGGTGCTGATCCTGCTCTGCACGCTCGGCATGATGCTGATGATCTCCGCCAATGGCATGATCGGCCTCTATCTCGGCCTCGAGCTGCAGTCGCTGGCGATCTACGTGCTGTGCGCGATCAACCGCGACAATCTGCGTTCGACTGAGGCTGGCCTCAAATATTTCGTCCTCGGCGCGCTGTCGTCGGGCATGCTGCTCTATGGCATCAGCCTGGTCTACGGCTACACCGGCAACACCGGCTTCCAGGAGATCGCTTCTGCGCTCGGCAGCGGCGAGCGCCAGCTCGGTCTCGTTTTCGGCCTCGTCTTCGTGCTGGCCGGCCTTGCCTTCAAGATCTCGGCGGTGCCGTTCCACATGTGGACGCCAGATGTCTATGAGGGCGCGCCGACACCGGTGACGGCCTTTTTGGCGGCAGCACCGAAGATGGCGGCGATGGCGCTGATGGTGCGCGTCACCATGGGTGCGTTCAAGCCGATCGCCTCCGACTGGCAGCAGATCATCGTCTTCATCTCGATCGCCTCGATGGCGCTTGGTGCTTTCGCCGCCATCGGCCAGACCAACATCAAACGGCTGATGGCCTATTCCTCGATCGGCCATATGGGCTATGCGCTGGTCGGCCTTGCCGCCAACAGCCAGGCCGGCGTGCGCGGCGTTGCCATCTACATGCTGATCTATCTGGTGATGACGCTCGGCACCTTCGCCTTCATCCTCGCCATGCGGCGCAAGGAAGGCAATGTCGAGCAGATCAGCGAGCTGGCCGGCCTGTCGTCGACCAATCCGATCATGGCGACGATCCTGACCATCCTGATGTTCTCGCTGGCCGGCATCCCGCCGCTCGCCGGCTTCTGGGGGAAATGGTACGTCTTCCTCGCCGCCATCAACGCCAATCTCTATGCGTTGGCGATCATCGGCGTGCTGGCCTCGGTGGTGGGCGCCTATTACTATTTGCGCATCATCAAGATCATGTGGTTCGACGAACCGGTCGGCGGCTTCGTGCCGATGGCGACGGAATTGCGTGTCGTGCTCGGCGTCTCCGGCGCCTTCGTGCTGTTCTACGTGCTGATCGGCGGGCCGATCGGCACCTATGCCGAAGCCGCCGCCAAGACGTTTTTCTAATCGGCATGGCATTTCGGCTGGCTCCAACCTCGGCGTCGGATGGGTTCCGGCTCGAGGCGCATGAGAGCGTAGGCTCCACCAATGCGCTGGCACTGGACCACGCAAGGGCAGGCGACCCCGGCAAATTGTGGGTCGTTTCCAAGAAACAGGAAAGTGGGCGTGGCCGGCGCGGCCGCGTCTGGGCGACGCCAGAAGGCAACCTCGCGGCGACGCTACTGGTCATCACCAAGGCAGAGCTTCGCCTTGCCGCGACGCTGGGCTTCGTCGCCGGACTGGCGCTGGCCGATGCGCTCGACGCCGTGGTGCCGAAAGGCCGGATCGCCATCGGCCTCGACGGTGGCAGCGAAGGAAAGAACCGTTTCGAACTGAAATGGCCGAACGACGTGCTTGCCTCCGGCGCCAAGCTGGCCGGCATCCTGCTGGAATCGGCAATTCTGGAAGGCGGCCGTTTCGCGGTGGCGGTCGGAATCGGCGTCAATGTGGTGGCATACCCCGAGGATTTGCCCTATCCCGCAACATCACTCAGCGCGCTGGGCGCGGCATGCGATGCGGAAACACTGTTCCTGGCGCTGTCGGATGCCTGGAGCGAGAATGCCCGGTTGTGGGACGAGGGGCGCGGACTTGCCGCCGTCAGGCGTCGGTGGCTTGATCGTGCTGCGGGGCTCGGCGGCGAGGTTGCTGTCAGAATTGACGGTAATGTGGTGCGTGGGGTGTTCGAGACCATTGACGAGGACTGCCGTTTCGTGATCCGCGACGATGAAGGTTCGGTTCGGACGATCGCCGCCGGCGATGTGCATTTCGGCGCGGTCGCTTCGGCCAGGGCATAGGGCCGTTTATGCACGGTTCTAACTGTTTGTTTTTGCGCAACTCCGGTGGGAAAACCGTTACACACTTTTCCCGGAATTGCTTTTTGGGCTTGGCCTGAGGGCCAGGAAGGGAAAAATCATGGCGAAAGCGGAAACCGCCGAACTCGTCTTCGTGCCGCTCGGCGGCGTCGGCGAGATCGGCATGAACTTCGCTCTTTACGGCTACGGGCCGCCCAATGCGCGCGAATGGATCGTCATCGATGTCGGAGTGACCTTCCCGGATGCCAGCCTGCCGGGCGTCGACCTGGTGCTGCCCGACACGCGCTTCATCGAGGAGAACCTCGCCAATCTGCGCGGCATCATCATCACGCATGCGCATGAAGACCATTACGGCGCTCTGCTCGACACATGGCCGAAGCTGAAGGCGCCGGTCTGGATGACGCCGTTCAGCGCCGGCCTGCTGGAAGCCAAGCGGCAAGGCGAGCAGGGCGCGCCGAAAATACCGGTCACGATCTATCGGGCGGGCGAGAAATTCACCGTCGGCCCGTTCGAGATCGAAGCCATTCCGGTCGCGCACTCGATTCCCGAGCCGATGTCGCTGGCGATTACCTCGCCGGCCGGCACCGTCATCCATACTGGTGACTGGAAGATCGATCCGGAGCCGACGATTGGGCCGAAGACCGACGAGGCGCGTTTCCGGGCCTATGGCGACAAGGGCGTTCTGGCGCTGATCTGCGATTCGACCAATGCGCTGCGCGAAGGTGAGTCGCCTTCGGAAGTGGCTGTGGGCGAGGGCCTCAAAGGCGTCATCCAGGCTGCCAAGGGCCGTGTCGCCGTCACCACATTCTCCTCCAATGTCGGACGCATCGTCTCGATCGCCAAAGCGGCGCGCGATGCCGGACGCCAGTGCCTGGTGCTTGGCCGTTCGCTGAAGCGGGTCATCGATGTGGCCGGCGAACTCGGCTACATGGACGGTCTGCCGGAGTTCATCGCCGAGGAGGATTTTGGTTTCATCCCGCGCGAAAACCTGGTCATCATCTGCACCGGCAGCCAGGGCGAGCCGCTGGCCGCACTGGCCAAGCTGTCGCGCGAAGAGATGAAGTCGGTGTCACTGACGGCCGGCGACACGGTGGTGTTTTCCTCGCGTACCATTCCCGGCAACGAGAAGGCGATCCTCGAGATCAAGAACCGTCTCATCGACCTCGGCGTCAAGATCATAGAGGACGGCGATGCACTGGTGCATGTCTCGGGCCATCCGCGGCGCAGCGAATTGCGCAAGATGTATGAATGGGTGCGCCCGCAGATCGGCGTTCCCGTGCATGGCGAGGCGGCACATCTGGTGGCGCAGGGCTCGCTGATGTCGACATCGGGCATCGGCCAGGTGGCGCAGGTGCGCGACGGCGACATGCTCAGGCTTGCTCCCGGCCCAGCCACCATCATGGATCAGGTGCCGTTCGGCCGTATCTACAAGGATGGCAGACTGATCGGCACCGATCAGGCGATGGGCATCCGCGACCGGCGCAAGCTGTCCTTTGCCGGCCACGTGGCGGTCAATGTCGTGTTGGATGACAAATATGAGCTTGCGGGCGACCCCGACCTGGTCGCCATCGGCGTCGCCGAAGCCGATAGCCGTGGCGAGTCGCTGGAAGACTTGATGATCGATGCGGCAATCGGCGCGGTGGACTCGATCCCCCGTCAGCGCCGAAAAGACCTCGACCTGGTACAAGAAGCAGTGCGGCGCGCCGTGCGCGGCGCCGCCAACGAAGCCTGGGGCAAGAAGCCGCTGGTGACTGTATTCGTCACAAGGTGACGAAAGGGAGTAGGGGAATAGGGGAATAGGGGAATAGGGGAATAGGAAGAGCAAGCAGCTGATATATCTGTCTTCCCCTACTCCCTTGTTCCCCTACTCCCTTACCTGGGAGTGCCAATGCTCGGACGTCTCAACCATGTCGCGCTTGCCGTGCCGGATCTGGCGGCCGCCGTCGCCGCTTATCGCAACACGCTGGGTGCCGAAGTGACCGCGCCGCAGGCGCTGCCGGAGCATGGGGTGACGGTGGTGTTCGTCAATGTCGGCAACACCAAGGTCGAACTTCTGGAGCCTTTGGGCGAGGGGTCGCCGATCGCCGCCTTCCTGGAGAAGAACCCCTCCGGCGGCATGCATCACCTTTGCTATGAGGTCGACGACATCCTGGCCGCGCGCGATCGGCTCAAGGCCGCCGGCGCCCGCGTGCTGGGCGACGGCAATTCGAAGATCGGCGCGCACGGCAAGCCAGTGCTGTTCCTGCATCCGAAGGATTTCTTCGGAACGCTGATCGAACTGGAGCAATCATGAGCTGGGTTTCGTTCACCGCCCTGTTTTTCGCGACCTGGTGGGTGGTGCTGTTCGCCGTGCTGCCGTTCAGCGTGAGGACGCAGGACGACGATCGTGACGTGACGCTGGGCACGGTTCCGAGCGCGCCGCGCGGACCTCACATGCTGCGCGCCGTGATCCGCACCACCATCGCCACCGCGATCCTGATGGGCATTTTCTATGGCCTGACGCATGGGCTGGGATACAGCCTCAACGACATCCCGCACATCGTGCCGGAATTCAGCCAAACCCCAGCCAAATAGCCGGTCAAGGCCCAAGAAGATTTGTTCGGCAAAGACGTTTTCATCCGTCGGAACAGCTTGGTTCCAGACAGGAATGCTGTGCCGTTTTGCGGCCGGACGAGCGCTGACGCTAGGTAAGGTGGTTTGGCAACGCATTGCGCTAAGCAGATGATTGCACAAAAAAAATGCAAGGCACGAGGCCTTGCAATTTAAACGCGTCCGATCTGTTTCCGGTTTCCGGCGGCAGCGAGTAACCGCGCCTAGATCGCATCCTCCCAAGACTTTGACCGCGTAGGAGAGCAGATTTTTTTCTACCCTCTCGGTTATCGAGGTACATTAGCCTAAGGCGAATGACAATGTCACGAAGAATTTTGCCTTGAAACGGGCATTCTCGTGCTGCACTGCACAATAGTGTGGCAGGCGTTGCTTGGCTAACGATCATCAAGACGCGCGCGGTGACCGGGAGGCCTTGCGGCGCCGTGGGTCTTCTGGGCGGGCGAAGGACGGTGCGACGCTTCTGATCCCGGCTATCCCGTGCTTTTTGAAAATCGATTGCCGCTTTTCGGGCCGAAGCGTCCGGGTTCCCATTCCGCCTTGAAATGGCTATGAAGCCGGGTCAAGCAAGCCAAAGTCGCGCCGATTCTGACGCGGCCATCCTCACTCACGGACCAGTCCATGCGTTTGTCGCGCTATTTCCTGCCTATCCTCAAAGAAAATCCGCGCGAGGCCGAGATCGTCTCGCACCGGCTGATGCTGCGCGCCGGCATGATCCGCCAGCAGGGGCAGGGCAGTTTCTCGTGGCTGCCACTCGGCAAGCGAGTGCTGGACAAGGTCTGCCGCATTATTCGCGAGGAGCAGAATCGCGCCGGTGCGCTGGAAATCCTGATGCCGACCATCCAGTCGGCCGATCTGTGGCGCGAAAGCGGCCGCTATGACGACTACGGCAAGGAGATGCTGCGTATCAAGGACCGGCAGGACCGCGACATGCTCTACGGCCCGACCAATGAGGAAGTGGTCACCGAGATCGTCCGCGCCTATGTCAAATCCTACAAGGACCTGCCGCTCAATCTCTACCACATCCAGTGGAAGTTCCGCGACGAAGTGCGGCCGCGCTTCGGCGTCATGCGTTCGCGCGAGTTCCTGATGAAGGACGCCTATTCTTTCGACCTCGACTTCGAGGGCGCCAGGGCGGCCTACAACAGGATGTTCGTGTCCTATCTCCGGACTTTTACGCGCATGGGGCTGCAGGCAATACCGATGCGGGCCGACACCGGGCCGATCGGCGGCGATCTCAGCCATGAATTCATCATCCTGGCCGACACCGGCGAGAGCCAGGTCTATTGCCACCGCGACTATCTTTCGCTCGATGTGCCCGGAGAGAAGACCAACTTCGCCAATGCCGCCGAGATCGGCGATATCGTCAAGACTTGGACGACACCCTACGCGGCCACCGACGAGATGCATGACGAGGCGGCGTGGGAGAAGATCGGCGAGAGCGACAAGGTTTCGGCGCGCGGCATCGAGGTCGGCCACATCTTCCATTTCGGCGATAAATATTCGAAACCCATGGGCGCCAAGGTGACCGGCCCAGACGGCAAGGATCATTTCGTCTCCGGAGGCTCCTATGGCATCGGTCCGTCGCGGCTGGTCGCTGCGATCATCGAAGCCAGCCATGACGACAACGGCATCATCTGGCCGGAGGCGGTGGCGCCGTTCGACATCGGGCTGATCAACATGAAAGCGGGCGACGCCGAGTGCGACCGCGTCTGCGACGAGCTGCATGCCGCTTTCGTCGCCGCCGGCAAGGACGTGCTCTATGACGACACCGACCAGAGGCCCGGCGGCAAGTTCGCCACCGCCGACCTGATCGGCCTGCCCTGGCAAGTGATCGTCGGCCCGCGCGGTGTCGCCGCCGGCGAGATCGAGATCAAGAATCGCAAGACCGGCGAGCGCGAGACGCTGCCGATCGCAGACGTGAAAAAGCGCTTCGGTGTCGCCGCATGAGCGATGCGGTGGCGGCAAGACCGGTCGGCGCCGGACCCTTTTCCATCTTCGAGCGCATGGTTGCCTGGCGCTATCTGCGTTCGCGGCGCAAGGAGACGGTGATCTCGGTGATCGCCTCGATCTCCTTCCTCGGCATCATGCTCGGCGTCGCCACGCTGATCGTGGTCATGGCGGTGATGAACGGTTTCAGGGCGGAGCTTTTGACGCGCATCCTCGGCGTCAACGGTCACCTGATCGTGCAGCCGCTCGATTCGCCGCTGGAGGACTATGCGCAGGTCGCCAGCCGCATCAACGGTGTAGCAGGCGTCAAATATGCCATCCCGCTGATCGATGGCCAGGTGCTTGCGCAAGGCAATGTCGGCGGCGGGACCGGAGCGCTGGTGCGCGGTATCCGCGGCGAGGATCTGAGCAAGATCGCCATCGTTGCCAGCAACATCAAGCAGGGTTCGATCGCCGATTTCGACTCCGGCGAGGGCGTTGCCATCGGCAAGCGCATGGCCGAGAATCTCGGCCTGACGCTTGGCGATACGATCACCTTGATTTCGCCCGACGGCGACGTGACGCCGATCGGCACCACGCCACGCATGAAGGGCTACAAGATCGCGGCGATCTTCGAAGTCGGCATGTCCGAGTATGACACGTCCATCGTCTACATGCCGTTCTCGGAAGCGCAGCTCTATTTCAACATGGATGGGCGGGCGCAGACGATCGAGATCTATGTCGACAATCCCGACGATGTCGATGCGCTGAAACCGAAGGTGGAGGCGGCGGCGCAGCGGCCGATCGACATGGTCGACTGGCGCCAGCGCAACGAGACCTTCTTCTCCGCCCTGCAGGTCGAGCGCAACGTCATGTTCATGATCCTGACGCTGATCGTGCTGGTGGCGGCGCTCAACATCATCTCCGGCCTGATCATGCTGGTGAAGGACAAGGGCCACGACATCGCCATCCTGCGCACCATGGGGGCTTCGCGCGGCGCCATCCTGCGCATCTTCCTGATGACGGGCGCGGCGATCGGCGTGACCGGCACGCTCGCCGGTGTGCTGCTCGGCGTGCTGATCTGCACCAACATCGAATCCATCCGCCAGTTCTTCTCATGGATGACCGGCAAGGTGCTGTTCAATCCGGAGCTCTATTTCCTCAGCCAGTTGCCGGCGAAGATGGATCCGCGCGAGACGACCTATGTCGTCCTGATGGCGCTCGGCCTGTCCTTCCTGGCAACGGTGTTCCCGGCATGGCGGGCCGCGCGTCTCGATCCGGTCGAAGCCTTGAGGTACGAGTAGTGGCCGAGGTCATTATCGAGCTGAAGAGCGTCGAGCGGCACTATGTCCAGGGGCCGCGCAAGCTGACCATTCTCAATGGCGCTGATTTCGCGCTGAAGCGCGGCGAGATGGTGGCACTGGTGGCGCCGTCGGGCACCGGCAAGTCGACGCTGCTGCACACCGCTGGCCTGCTGGAGCGGCCCGACGCGGGTGACGTCATCCTCGCCGGTCGTGCCTGCGGACGGCTCTCCGACGACGAGCGCACGGCGATCCGCCGCAACGATGTCGGCTTCGTCTACCAGTTCCATCACCTGCTGCCGGAATTCTCGGCGCTGGAAAACATCATGATGCCGCAGCTCATCAAAGGGCTGAGCCGCAAGGACGCGGCCGAGCGCGCGGCGCAGCTGCTCGATTACATGCAGATCGGCAAGCGCGCGTCGCACCGGCCGTCCGAACTCTCCGGCGGCGAGCAGCAGCGCGTCGCCATTGCCCGCGCGGTTGCCAATGCGCCGCTGGTGCTGCTGGCGGACGAGCCGACCGGCAATCTCGATCCGGTCACCGCGTCTTATGTGTTCGAGGCGCTGGCGGCACTGGTCAAGCAATCGGGCCTCGCAGCGCTGATCGCCACCCACAATCACGAACTGGCATCGCGCATGGACCGGCGCGTTACGCTAGCCGACGGCAAAGTGGTGCCGCTTTAGTCTCCGATGTCGTCATCCTAGGGCGGAGCTCCGCGGAGCGGAGCGTAGACCCTAGGATCCATGCCGTTACTTTCGAGACAAATGCAGGGGTCGAGGATATGCGACCTTTATCAGAGCGATAATTCTGCACCGTAGCATCGCCCCAAGGTCACGGCATGGATCCTAGGGTCTGTGCGCGTCGCTCCGCTCCTTGCTCCGCCCTAGGATGACGAAGCAATGGGTGTATTGGCTAATCGCAAAGGCTGCGATCTCACCACGTAGCACCGTCCGACGCCCATCAACCTTTTCTTAACCCTGCCGATCTGATCGCCGCAAAAATCCGGATGCGGGCGGATCGTGCCCGTTGACTTTGAGACAAAATTAGAACAAAATGCGAACATATCAACAACAGGAGAGAGTTATGACCGATCTGGTTCAGGATGTCATCTCACTGGTTTGCATGAGCACGTTCCTTGTTTCCATGGCGATCTGGATCGGAGCCATGTGATTTGGCGGCGTTCGCCGTCGCTGTTCCCGCACGGTCGAAGGCCGTTCCGCCGTTAAGCTTTTCTTGCCGTCGCGGCGTTAGGGTGCCCCGGCAAGACAGGGAGCAACGTCCAGGTGTCGCCCATCGTCACGGCCATTCTGGTGGCCAGCAATCTCGGGCTAATCTTTCTCTTGATGACCGTGCCGCTGGGTCTGCGCACGATCCGGTTGACTCGTCTGGTGGCGATGGACCGGCAGCGCCTCTGGCAGGCGCTGTGGCCGCTCGGCAGCGATGCCGGCTGGTCCGGTGAGATTCTTTCCGCCGAGGCGCCGGACGGCGAGGGCGTGGCCCGCATCACGCTGTCGTGGGAAGGTCGCGACGGCAAGCCGATCGAACGCAAGTCGCGGTTTGAGGACGTCGTCGAAGGTATCAGCTTCTCGATGCGCGTCATCGAGGACACCGCGCTCGACGCTTCATTCTGGAAGGATTTTCGCGAGACCACTGAGCTCGTTTCCGAGGGCAACGGCACGCGGGTGACGCTCAGCCAGACCGATCGCTATCGCGGCGTTGCCTTCCTGGTGTTCCGCTATTTCGCCATGCGCCGCGAGCTTGGCAAACTGCAGCGCTGGGCGCGGACCGGGCAGTATCGCAAGGGCGGCTGGTTCGAGCATCCGTTGAGCCAGGTCGGTTTCGCCGGGCTTTCGGCGCTGATCCTGTGGCCATTCTTCGGCCTTCACTTCGGCGGCCTGGCACTGGCCGCGATCCTCACATCAGTGGTCGCCCTGCATGAGCTTGGCCATATGGCGGCGTTTCGGCTTATGGGCCACAACCGGGCACGGATGATCTTCATTCCGCTGCTCGGCGGCATCGCCATTGGCGGGCGGCCCTATGACAGCCGTTTCGAAGTCGCCTTCGTGGCGCTGATGGGCGCCGGCTTCTCCGCATTCCTGGTGCCGATCGCTATCGCCGCCAGCACCTTTGCCGGCGCTGAAGGACATCGGCTGGCGGCGGCGCTGCTGGAGACACTGGCGGGCTTCGCCGCCCTGTTCAACATCGCCAATCTGGTGCCGGTGTGGAAGTTCGACGGCGGTCAGGTGCTGCGCCAGATCTGTCCGGGGCCGGTCGCGCTGGCGCTGGCTTCCTTCTTCCTGCTCTCGGCTTTCCTGGCCGTGGGTTGGCAGGCCGGCTTTTCCTCCAATTTCCTGCTCGCGACGGGAGCGGTGTTTTCGATCCTCAGCCTGTTGACGATGAGCAGCGGGGTCAAGCCGCGTTACGAGCTGAAGCCGATCCGCACCATCGACCGCCTCGCCATGGCCGCGGCGTTGCTGGCGGTGTTCGCCATCCATGGCTATGGCGTCCTGTGGGCCTCCGCCCAGCTCATCTGAGGTGTGTTGATATTCAGATGGATGCCGGCCTGTGAATCACACATAGCTTGAGCCGTACCGGATCAGGAAGAATCAGCCGGCCTTGCGCTCGGCTTCGACAGGCAAAGCCGTGGCGGGACCGAACACATCCTCGAAGGCGGATTTCAGCGCCAGGTCAAGATCGGCCATGGTCAGGGGAAGGCCGAGGTCGACGAGGCTGGTGACGCCGTGGTCCTGCACGCCGCAAGGCACGATGCCGCTGAAATGGTCGAGATCGGGCTCGACATTGATGGCGATGCCGTGAAAACTCACCCAGCGCCGCAGCCGAATGCCTATGGCCGCGATCTTGTCCTCCGCCGGCGAGCCGTCCGGCAGGGCAGGGCGATTCGGCCGCACGACCCAGACGCCGACCCGGTCCTCGCGGCGTTCGCCATGCACATTGAAGGCGGCGAGCGTGCCGATGATCCACTGTTCGAGCGCCGCGACGAAGGCGCGGACGTCCTCGCGCCGCCGCTTCAGATCAAGCATGACATAGGCGACCCGCTGGCCCGGCCCATGATAGGTGTATTCGCCGCCGCGTCCCGCCGAAAACACCGGGAAGCGGTCGGCGTCGATCAGATCCTCGCCGCGGGCGCTGGTGCCGGCCGTGTAGAGCGGCGGGTGTTCGACCAGCCAGACCATCTCGCCGGCGGCCCCGCTGCGGATCGCCTCGGCGCGCGCCTCCATGAAGGCAAGTGCTTCGGGATAGGCGGTAAGGCCGGGCTCGATCAGCCATTCGACCGGTGCTGAACCGGGGAGCGGCAGGAACGACGTGGCGATCTGGCTGCGTTCGGGCATGGCGTATCGTCTTTTCGCTTATGCATGTCGCGTCCCAAAACCGCGCCGCACCTTTGGGTGACATCAACCTGCCTTCCATATGGCGATATCAGGCGCAAACGTCCAGTTCCGACGCTGCGTTCGGACCCTGTGGAGCATTATGCCAATCGCCTGACATTATTGCTTGCCGTGCACTTGTTTCGCCGGAAACGATTTGCTACACGCCGCGAGCCGGTCGGTTCCGGCTCTACCACGTGCGGTCGTGGCGGAATTGGTAGACGCGCAGCGTTGAGGTCGCTGTGGGGCAACCCGTGGAAGTTCGAGTCTTCTCGACCGCACCATTCTCTTCCCAGAGTCCGATTTGTACCGGTCTCGCCCGCTGCGGGCCGGGCGCATTTCGTTTGATATTCCCGCACTTTACGCCACTTTCTTTCTGAGCGTCGGATTCTCCCAAAACCGGTTTCCCCTTTTGGGTCCGATGCTCTAGACCTGATTTGCACCTTTTCCGGGATTCTTGTGGCGGGAGGCGCTGGTGGAAGGCGAGCACGAACGGACGACCGGCGCCAGGGCCGCCGAGGACAACCACGCCGATATCTATGGCGAGGACGGCGCCGTGCTTTCGTCCTTCCTTGCGCGGATTGGCGCGGCGATCGCCGACCGCGACACGCTGACCCTCAAGCATGAAGTCGACGACCTGCACCAGTCGGAACTCGGCGACCTGCTCGAGGCGCTGCATCCCGAACAGCGCCGCGCGCTTGTCGAACTCCTGGGCGCCGATTTCGACTTCTCCTCGCTGACGGAGGTCGACGAGGCGATCCGTATGGAGATCGTCGACAATCTGCCCAATGCGCAGATCGCGCAGGCGGTGCAGGAGCTCGATTCAGACGACGCCGTCTACATTCTTGAGGATCTCGACCAGGAAGACCAGGACGAGATCCTGTCGCAACTGCCGTTCACCGAGCGGATCAGGCTGCGCCGCTCGCTTGATTATCCCGAAGAGACGGCCGGCCGCCGCATGCAGACCGAGTTCGTCGCGGTTCCGCCGTTCTGGACGATCGGCCAGACCATCGATTACATGCGCGAAGACAACAACCTGCCCGAGCGCTTCAGCCAGATCTTCGTCATCGATCCGAGCTTCAAGCTGCTCGGCGCCATCGACCTCGACCAGATCCTGAGGACCAAGCGCTCGGTCAAGGTCGAGGAAGTGATGCACGAGACGCGGCACGCCATTCCGGCCACCATGGACCAGGAAGAGGCGGCGCGGGAATTCGAGCAGTACGATCTTTTATCGGCCGCGGTCGTCGACGAGAACGAACGGCTGGTTGGCGTTCTGACCATCGACGATGTCGTCGACGTCATCCAGCAGGAGGCCGAGGAAGATTTGATGCGCATGGGCGGCGTCGGCGACGAAGAGCTTTCCGACAGCATCTTTTCGACCTCGCGATCACGCGTTCCGTGGTTGCTGATCAACCTTCTGACCGCGTTCCTGGCGGCGTCGGTGATCAGCCTGTTCGACCGCACGATCGAACATATCGTCGCACTGGCGGTGCTGATGCCGATCGTCGCCGGCATGGGCGGCAATGCCGGCTCGCAAACCATGACCGTCACCGTGCGGGCGTTGGCGACCAGGGATCTCGACATCTACAATGCCGGCCGCATCATTCGCCGCGAGATGGGTGTCGGCTTCATCAACGGCATCGTCTTCGCCATCCTGATCGGCATCGTTGCGGCAGCCTGGTTCCGTGACCCCAATCTGGGCGGCATCATCGCGGCGGCGATGATCATCAACATGTTCGTGGCCGCCCTGGCCGGCATCCTGATCCCGCTGCTGCTCGATCGTTTCAAGATCGATCCGGCGGTCGCTTCGGCGGTCTTCGTCACCACGGTTACCGACGTCGTCGGTTTCTTTGCATTTCTCGGCATTGCCACGTGGTGGTTCGGTGTGCCCTGAAGGCACGCCTTTTGGCTTAATTGACTTTTACGTAAATGCCGTGCGAGGCTTGCGCGGGGCGCCATGTCGATTCCGGCATGGCATGGGTTTTGGTTCGGGACATAAGGGTGACGCCGGCATGGCGATCGCCCCTTGGTTTCGGCGTGCGGGAGTGGCAATGCGAGAATATTATTCGATCACCGAGTTGACCCGTGAGTTCGATGTGTCGACGCGGACGCTGCGCTTTTACGAGGACGAAGGGCTGGTGCAGCCGGTGCGGCGTGGCCGCACGCGGCTGTTTCGCCCCTCCGACCGGCACCTCATCCGTCAGATCATGCGCGGCAAGAGGCTTGGTTTCTCGATCAACGAAATCCGCGAAATCATCCAGATGTACAAGGAGCCGCCCGGCGAAGTCGGCCAACTCAACCTAATGATCAAGCGCATCGAGGAAAAGCGCGAGGATCTCCGGCAGAAGCGCCGCGATCTCGAGGAGACGCTGGCTGAACTCGACCAGGCCGAGGAGTCTTGTGTGGAGCGGCTGGTCGAGCTTGGCGTGAATACCTGAGCGGACTGGATTCTATCGCGCGTTAGCGTTCGGAATGAGCGGAAACGTCTATTCCTTCTGCAATGCACCGCGACGGCGCAGAACTTTGCTCCGCTGCACTCCTAGACCGAGGTCACGGCATGGATCCTAGGGTCTCCGCGACGGAGCTGCGCTCCTGCTTCGCCCTAGGATGACGAAGTTCGCAAGACTTAGGCTAATCGCCGAAGTGTGCACCTGTCAAAACCTCTCCGCGATGGAAACCGGAGCGCCAGCTCAAATCCAGCGGCGCACGCGTTTCGCGTAGTCGCGGTATTTCTTGCCGAATTTTGCCGCCAGCATCTTTTCCTCGCCTTCGATCGCCATTTTTTGCGTGGCATAGGCGGCGATGAAGGCGAGCGGCAGGAACCACACGATGCCCGAGACAAAGGCGACGCCGATCAACAGCAGGGTGTTGGCCAGATACATCGGATTGCGGGTGATGCCGAAGGGACCCGTGGTGACCAGGTGATCGGGCACA
Organism: Mesorhizobium sp. M0227; assembly: GCF_040321855.1. NCBI lineage: Bacteria > Pseudomonadati > Pseudomonadota > Alphaproteobacteria > Hyphomicrobiales > Phyllobacteriaceae > Mesorhizobium > Mesorhizobium sp. M0227. The sequence continues at coordinate 31,388 of NZ_JAMYSJ010000043.1, forward strand.
GCGTTCGGGTTCAGCGTGGTCTTGGCGCGGACCATGGTGCGGATCGCGGTGACCCAGAGCGCTGCAACGGCAAGCAGCACCACCCAGCCGGCGGCGAAAAGAATGTCGCCCAGGAGGTCACCGATCCAGGGCAGGGGATAGAGCAGGCCCAGCGCGATGCTGATGGCGATGGCGGCGGTGTAGATCAGCGGCGGCCACGGTATGAGCCCCGGCTTCGGCTGGTTCTCGGTCATTTGACCCCTTCCTCCATCAACTTGCTGTCCGTCTTGGCGGTACACATGCCGGCGAGATCGGACAGATGCGTCTTCCATTCCGCAGTCTGGTCGTTGTTGTAGAGCCGATCAAGCGTCGCCTCGCCCTCGAGCGTATCGAGCATGCAGACACAGTAGCTCGTACAGAACTCGGTGTCGCGCGACTGCTCGCAGGACAGCTGGCAGGTTTTGAGGAAATTCACCTGCGGGGTTTCGACCTGCGCCGGCATGATCTGCGAGAACAGCCAGACGCAGCCGATCAGCAATGGCTGGTGGATCAGGTAGAACGCCAGGCTGTGCCGGCCGATAAAGACCAGCGGGTTGGCCCAGCGACCGGGCGCCAATTCGGCAAGCCGGGCAAGCACGCCTGAACCGGCGGCGAGTTTCGTCACCGCGATGCCTGCAAGCACGGCGCCGAACCATGGAAACAACGGAACGTAGTCGTTGGAGCGTGGATTGTTAGCCGACAGGCCTACCCACCACAGCCATGGGTGATCGAACGCCTCGAGGCGCAGATAGACAGGCGCCGCAATGACGAGCGCGGCGACGACAAGCGTCAGCAGTGCCGGCAGCCGCAGAAAGGCGAGGCCGAGCAGGCTGGCCAGCGCGATCTCGTGCAAAATGCCGAAGAAGATGAATCCATCCGGGGTGGCGATGCGGGTGACGACCGAAATCGCGATCGCGGCTCCGGCGACCATGGCAAACCGCTTCCAGAAGCCGTTCCAGCGGATCTGTCGGCCATGGGCGAGGTACAGGCTGACGCCAACCAGGAACAGGAAGGTCGAGGCTATGCAGCGCGCGTAGATCTTCCACCAGCCGAAGGCGGTCAGGCCGGGATCGGTGTAGCCGAAGAACTCCAGATCCCAGGTGAAATGGTAGCTTGCCATGGCGATCAGCGCGATGCCGCGCACGATGTCGATGACGACGATGCGCTTTGGTCGATCCTGAACGGGTGCGGTCGGCGTTTGGATGCTCATGGTCTCGCATTCTGATTCAGCCCCGTTGGAGGACTATCACGGTTGCCCCGGACAAAAGAAGACCGGCAATCCTGCCGATAACGCCGGATCGGCCGCGGCATTGGGCCAGTGCCGGGAAGCCTTTGGCCGGCTTCGCTTTTGCCGGATGCACGTCGGTTTCCTCTTATTGGCACTGGGGTCGCCACGGCAGATTTAACCCGGTGAATCTGCTTCGGGGAAAGCAATGTCCACCCATGTGCGCCATCCGATCTGGCTGCCGGCTCTCAAGGCCGCGGACGCGCGCACCTTCGCGTCGCTCTATGCGGTCGAATCCTTCGCCCGCGCCACGGTGTCGAGCGTCATCCCGATCCAGGCCTATGAAATCCTGCACAACGAGCAGATCGTGTCGATGCTCTACACAGTCGTGGCGATGCTCGGCCTGTCGGTGACATTGTTCATGCCGATGCTGATCCGCCGCTTTGCCCGCCGCTGGGTCTACACATCAGGCGCCTGCCTGCTGGCCGTCGGCTCGCTGTTCTTCGTCACCGACACGCTTGCCGGGCAACTGGCCGGCATGCTGTGCCGGGTGATGGGCGCCAGCGCGCTGTCGATCACGCTCAACCTCTACATCATGGACCACATCCGCAAGACCGACTTCATGCAGGCCGAATCGCTGCGCATGGCGTGGTCGATGCTGGCCTGGACCGGTGGGCCGACGCTCGGCATCTTCCTCTACACGCGCTTCGGCATCTATGCCGCGCACGGTGCGGTCGCGGTGTTCGCGTTTGCCCTGCTGGCGCTGTTCTGGACCTACCGCCTCGGCGACACCCAGTCCATCCGTCCGGGCAAGACGCGCCCTGTCAATCCGCTCGCCAATATCGGCCGCTTCGTCGCGCAGCCCAGGCTCAGGCTGGCCTGGCTGATTGCCTTCGGCCGCTCCTGTTTCTGGACAACGTTCTTCGTCTACGGGCCGCTGTTCATGGTGATCACCGGCGAGGGCAAGCTGGCCGGCGGCCTGCTGGTTTCGGCCGGCAACGCGCTTTTGTTCATGGCCATCTTCTGGGGCAAGGCAGGAAAGCGCTTTGGCGGCCGCAGGACCATGACATTCGCCTATTTCGCCATGTCGGCCACGCTGCTGGCGGCAGGCTTCGTCGGCGAAACCGTGCCGCTGCTCACCGGCGCCTTCCTGCTCTGCGGCGCCTTCTTCACCATTGCGCTCGACGCGCTCGGCTCGACCGCCTTCATGCGTTCGGTGCGCTCCTATGAAAGATCGCAGATGGCGGCGGTCTACCGCACCTATCTCGACTTTTCCGAGCTGACGCCGCCGCTGGTCTATTCGGTGGTGCTGGCCTTCTTCGGCCTTGGCGCGGTGTTCGTCACGCTCGGCCTGCTGGCGGCGGTCTGCGGCTTTGTGACGTGGCGCTATCTGCCGAAATCGCTTTGACCTTCATGGCGCATTCGCAATGGCCGCCGGCGGAATTTGGTTTGCCGGAGGCGAGGATTCTGCCTATAGTCGCCGGTGTCGCCGGTTCCATTTTGGAGCCAAGAGGGAATGCGGTGCGGGCGAATTCGCCCAATGCCGTGGCTGCCCCCGCAACTGTGTGCGGTAGTCCTCTCCATATGCCACTGAAGATTTTTCTTCGGGAAGGTGGGGAAGGATGCTGATCCGCGAGCCAGGAGACCTGCCGGCGACAGGAAACTGACTTCGATGCCCTCGGGTGGAGGGCGAAAGGACAAGACATGACTACCGCTTCCGTCTCCCTCGGCGCCTCCGTCTCCTCGCAGTCGCGCTTCATGCAGCTCGCGCTTGCCGCGCTGCTCGGCATTTTCGTGATGGGCTTTGTCGGCTTCTCGCATATCGATGCCGTCCATAATGCGGCTCACGACTATCGCCATTCGATGGCGTTTCCCTGCCACTGACGAGGGGCTGACATCATGAATCTGTTTCGCAACGTCGTGTTCATCGCGGCGATCGCAGGGCTCGTGGCCGGCGTCGTCCTCGCCTGCCTGCAGGCCTATGCCACCGTGCCGCTGATCCTGAAGGCGGAAGTTTACGAACAGGCGGGCGGCGGGCATCACCATGACCATGGCGCTCCGGCCGCAACGGATAGCAATGCCATGAGCACAACTGCTCCGGCGGGAGATGCGATGAGCTCTGCTGCCCCGGCTGCGGCGGAAGCCGCTCCGGCAGACGAAGGTTGGGCGCCGGCAGACGGTTTCGAGCGTTTCGCCTTCAGCGTGCTTGCCAATATCGTCACCGGCATCGGCTTCGCCTTGATCCTGGTCGCGGTCTCCGAATTCGCCGGCGGCATCGGTGGCTGGCGCCAGGGCGTGTTCTGGGGCCTTGCCGGCTTTGCCGTGTTCACGCTGGCACCGGGCCTCGGCCTGCCGCCGGAATTGCCTGCCATGCCGGCCGCCGATCTCACCCAGCGGCAGATCTGGTGGTGGGCAACGGTGGCGGCAACCGCTGCCGGTCTCGGCCTGATCGCGTTCCGCAAGTCGCTGCCGCTGGCGATCCTTGCCGTCTTTTTGATCGTCGCACCGCATGTTGTCGGTGCACCGCAGCCCGACAGTTACGAGACGGCGATTCCGGAAGGGCTGCATCACCAGTTCGTGGTGGCGGTGACCGTGACCAACCTCGTGTTCTGGCTGGTGCTCGGCGCGGTCGTCGGTGTGGTGCGTGGCCGCTTCACCGGCACCGCGACCAGCCTGCGCGACAGCTTTGCCTGATCGCAAGACACTGACCTTCCTCATCGGCGGTGGGGGGGGGGGGGGGGGGGCGGGCCGCCCCCCAAAATAAAGAGGCAAGAAGGCCGCGCCCGCCGCACGAAGTATGAATTTAAAAAAAAAAAAACAACCCCAACCCCCCAGCGGGGAGGGG